>JBARKH010000362.1:0-2209 GCA_049801295.1 Allostellaceae bacterium
GTCTCGCCCGGCCGCGGCAGCAGCGCCACCGGCACCAGCACATCGACATTGATCGAGCCGAAGACCAGGATCACCGCACATCACTCTCGCCGGGTCGCGCGGCGGTGATAGCATGGCCCGGCGCAAACGGGGGATCCGTCCTATGCTGGATATCGAGACGCTCGGGAATTTTGTCGATCGGTGGTGGAGCGATGCGATCGTCCCGACGCTCGTTGACTACATCAAGATCCCCAACAAATCGCCGTCATTCGACCCGGACTGGGCGGCGCACGGCCATATGGACGAAGCGGTGCGGCTGTTCGAGGGCTGGGCGCGCCAGCGTCTGACGGCGCTGCCGGGAGCGAGCCTCGAAATAATCCGCCTGCCCGGCCGCACGCCCCTGATGCTGATCGAGGTGCCCGGTGAGGGCAGCGACACGGTCCTCCTCTATGGCCACCTCGACAAGCAGCCGGAGATGGTCGGCTGGGCCGAGGGCTATGGGCCGTGGACGCCGCGGCTCGAGGGCGACAAGCTCTACGGCCGCGGCGGCGCCGATGACGGCTATGCGATGTTCGGTGCGCTGACGGCCCTGGCGGCCCTCCACGAGCAGGGCGTGCCGCACGCGCGCTGTGTCATCGTCATCGAGGCGTGCGAAGAATCCGGCAGTTACGACCTGCCGTTCTACATCGATCATCTCAGCGGCCGGATCGGCCGGCCGTCGCTCGTCGTCTGCCTCGATTCGGGATGCGGCAACTACGACCAGCTATGGGTGACGACCTCGCTGCGCGGCATCGCCGCCGGCACGCTCGAGGTTGAGGTGCTGACCGAGGGGGTGCATTCCGGCCACGCCTCGGGCGTCGTGCCGTCGAGCTTCCGCATACTGCGGCAGCTGATGTCGCGCCTCGAAGACGAGGCGACAGGCGCGATCCGGCCTCCGGAGTTTTATGCCCAGGTCCCGCCCGAGCGGATTGAGCAGGCGCGCCAGGCCGCGGCGTCGCTCGGCGATGGGGTCTACACCGAATATCCGTTCGCGCCCGGCGTGCGACCGAGCGGCGAGGATCTCACCGATCTGGTGTTGAACCGCACCTGGCGCCCGCAACTCGCGGTCATCGGCATCGACGGGCTGCCGCCGCCGGCCGACGCCGGCAATGTGCTATTGCCCTACACCCGCGCCAAATTGAGCCTGCGGCTGCCGCCGACCGTCGATGCCGAAGCCGCCGGCGCCGCGCTCGCAAAACTGCTCGAACGCGACTCCCCTTACGGCGCGCGGGTCAGCTTCACGCCGCAGGCCGCCGCGGCCGGATGGAACGCGCCGGCGCTGGCGCCGTGGCTCGAAGCCTCGCTCGCACGCGCCTCCGAGACGGCGTTCGGGGCGCCCCCCGCCTATATGGGCGAAGGCGGCTCGATCCCGTTCATGGCGATGCTCGGCGAGCGCTTTCCCGCGGCGCAATTCGTCGTGACCGGGGTCCTGGGTCCGCATTCCAACGCACACGGCCCCAACGAATTTCTGCACTTGCCGACGGCGCGGCGGATCACCCGGGTGATCGCCCAGGTGCTGGCCGATCATCACGCCCAAATGGCGCCAAGAGGGGCCGGGTGAGGCGATGCCGGACCCCGCCGCCAGCCTCGACGAAATCCGCGCCCTCCTCACTCATCTGCCGGGCCCCGATCTCGACGCCGGCAGCGCAGCGGCGACCCGCGAATCCCAGCTGACCAAACCCGCCGGGGCGCTCGGCCGGCTCGAAGAGCTGGCGGGCTGGCTCGCCACCTGGCAGGGGCGCCATCCGCCGATGATCGATCATCCGCGCACGGTCGTCTTCGCCGGCAATCACGGCGTCGCCGCACGCGCAGTCTCGGCCTATCCGGCCGCGGTGACCGCGCAGATGGTGCAGAACTTTATTGCCGGCGGGGCCGCGGTCAACCAGCTGTGCCGGGTGGTCGACGCCGATCTCCGGGTCTACGAGATGAACCTCGATCAGCCAACCGGCGATATCGTCGAGGGGCCGGCGATGACCGACGCCGAATGCGCGCGCGCGATCGCCTACGGGATGATGGCGGTCGAGCCGGGGATCGACGCGCTCGCGGTCGGCGAGATGGGGATCGCCAACACGACGGTCGCCTCAGCGTTGTGTATGGGATTGTTCGGCGGCGAGGCGGGCGAGTGGACCGGCCCCGGCACCGGGGTCACCGGCGCCGCGCTCGAGCGGAAGCGCGAGGTCGTGGCCGCCGC
>JBARKH010000363.1:0-19652 GCA_049801295.1 Allostellaceae bacterium
GTGCTGGCGAAGCAGGCGGCGCTGGTCGGCCGATTGCGCGCCACCGGCCGCGACCCCGACCTCGAAGCCCGCATGCGCCGTTGCGAGGTGCTGACCCTGGTCATGTGGGGAACGCTTGACCGATTGATCCCGTCGGAGACGGCCCGCATCTACAAGGAGCTGATGCCGAACTGCCATCTGACGCTCGTGTATGATGCAGGGCACCTGATCGATGCCGAGCGCCCGGAGGCCTGCACCGAGGTGATCGCCGATTTCCTCGAACGGCACGAAGCCTTCCTGATCAGCCGCACCGACACGCTGATCCACCCGTAGCGCCCAATAAGGCCGCATCCCGGCGAAGGCGAAGGCCGGGATCCACCCTTCGACCACTCAGCCAGCGGACACATGGGTCCCGGCATTCGCCGGGAATGCGACGTTTGGGCCGTGCTTTACCGAAACATTCTTCCTTCCGGCGGGAGGCCCATCAGCATCTGGCCGACGGTCTCGAAGTGGATCGGGCGGCCCTGGCCCTGCTGGGTCCCGGCGTGAATGTCGCGCATCCGGCGTTCGAGCGGGTTGTTCTCGAAGATCGCCGAGGCGCCGGCCGCGTGATAGACGGTCGCGACGACGTCGCGCGCCTGGTGGATCGCCCAGGTCGCCGCGAGGCGCAGCTGCGGGTGGTGTTCGGCGCCGATCCGGCCGGTCGCCTGCGCCTCCTCCCACATCTCGGCGATGACGCCGCGCAGGTAGGCGCGCGATGACTTGAGCTTCGCCTCGCATTGCGACACCTGCGATTGGACGACGTTGTTCTCTCTGAGCGTGCCCTTGGCGCCGCGCGCCACCTTGTCGCGGGCCAGCTCGATAAAGGCGTCGAAGGCGCCGCGCGCGATGCCGAGCGAGACGTGGGAAAAGCTCATCGCGTAGATCATGCCGCTGGTGAACTGGTAGAGCGGGCTCGCCTCGCGCCGCTCGGCGTCGTTGTCGCGCGAGGCGGTGTAGGCCTGGGCCACGAAATGATCGTCGAACCGGTAGCTGTCGCTGCCGGTGCCGCGCAATCCCAGAACCTGCCAATTGTCGATGATCGTCGCTTCGCGCTTGGGCACCAGCATCGTGCGGACGAGCTGGCGTCCGTTTGGTCCCACGCGCGGGGTGCCATTCTCCTCGAAGACCGGGCAATGCGCGCCGAGCCAGGTCGCGTGGCGGCTGCCGGTGGCAAAGCCCCAAAGCCCGGTGACCCGGTAGCCGCCTTCCACCGCGACGCACTTGCCGGCGCCGGGCAGTTCCGGCCCCCAGGCGAGGATGCCGCGCGGCCCACCGAAGACCTCCTTGGCGATCTCGGGCGCCAGATAGGGCGCGGTCATCGAGCAGCCGGAATTCTGGCCCAAGGACCAGGCGGTGCTGCCGTCGGCCTGGCCCAAGGCTTCGAGGACGGCCGTGTAGGTCAAGGGATCGAGTTCCGCGCCGCCGATCGAGCGCGGCAGCAGCATCTTGAAGATGCTGCGCTCAACCAGCGCCTCGACGATCGCCTCCGGCAGCTGCCGGTGCCGCTCGATCTCGTCGCCGGCGGCAACGAGCATCGGCTGCATTTCGCGCGCCCGGTCGAGATAGCTCTGCGCCAGCTGCCCTTCGTCAGGCGCCTCAGTCACATCCATCACTCTCTCCTCCGCCCTCGCCGCCCGCATTGTGCCGGCATTATGGCACGATGGGAAATGCCGATCCGCCAACCCGACGTTCAAATCAGACCACCGGGCGGGGCCGGTCAGAGATCAAATACGAGTGCAGCATCAATCGCGTGCTCAGTTGCCGAAGCTGCCAACGCTCTCCATACGCACGGGGCCTTAAGTAATTCGAAAGTATGATCCGGCAACAATGGCTGCGCGCCGAAGGAGGATCAATGACGGCAATACCGCGCCTGCTGCTGGTCGAGGACACCGGGTCGATACTGCGGCTTTATCATGAAGTCCTGGCCCGGCTCGAAGTCGAGCTGATTGACGCCGACACCGGCGCCGCGGCGCTTAGCATCCTGCGCGAGACGGTCCCCGACGTCGTCCTCCTGGATCTCGAGCTTCCCGACATCAACGGCCTTGAGATCCTGCGCGCGATCAAGACGCGCGGCCTCCCTTCGACAGTGATCGTCGTCACCGCACATGGCTCGGTCAAGACCGCGGTCGAAGCGATGCGCGAGGGCGCTTACGACTTCATCGTCAAGCCGTTTGCTCCGGATCGTCTGCTGGTCACGGCCAGAAACGCGCTCGAGCGACGGCAACTCGAACGCCTCGCCGCGGCGAACGACATTGCCAAGAACAACCGGTTTTTTGGCTTCATTGGCGCCTCTCTGCCGATGCGGGCGGTCTACAACGTGATCGAAAGCACGGCAAAGAGCCGCGCAACCGTCTTCATTACCGGCGAGAGCGGGACCGGCAAGGAACTTTGCGCGCAGGCAATCCATCAGCTCAGTCCACGACGCGACGGGCCGTTCATTGCGGTGAATTGCGGTGCGGTCCCGAGAGAACTGATGGAAAGCGAGATGTTCGGCCACGTCAAGGGCGCCTTCACCGGGGCGACCGCGACGCGGGAGGGCGCCATCGGACGGGCACGTGGCGGCACGCTGCTGCTCGACGAGCTCTGCGAGATGGATCTGGCTATTCAGGTTAAGCTGCTGCGCGTGCTGCAATCGGGCGAATTCACCAAAGTAGGCGGTAGCGAGGTCGAGCGCTCGGATGTGCGCTATTTGTGCGCGACCAACCGCGACCCGTGGGCCGAGGTTCAAGCCGGCCGGCTGCGCGAGGACCTCTACTACCGACTTCACGTCGTCCCCTGCGCGATACCGCCGCTGCGCGAGCGCGACCGCGACGTGCTGACCCTGGCACGCCATTTTTTCGCACTCTACGCCGAGGAAGAAGGCAAGCCGTTCGCCGACTTCGAACCGGAGGCGATTAAGGCGTTGACCCGTTATTCGTGGCCCGGCAACGTGCGCGAGTTGCAGAACGTGATGCGCAACATCGCGCTGTTTAATGACGGCCCGATCGTCACCGCAGCAATGCTGACACACCTCGACCCGCACGCGGCGAGGCGTCTCGCTGGCAACAACCCGGGATTGGAGACGCCTCAGCTGGCTGGTGAACCCGGTCGGAATCCAGCGGTCAAGCCGCTATGGCAGGTCGAAAAGAGGGCGATCGAGGACGCGCTCGCCTTCTGCGGCGGAAACGTGCCTCGCGCCGCCGCGATCCTGGAAGTCAACCCGTCGACGATTTACCGGCGCAAGGCGGAATGGGACAAGGGGCATCTTGCTTCATCGGCGTAGTCGATTTGAGGCGCTGGACGGTGAAGCGATGGCTGGGCTGAGCGCCGGAGCTGGAAGCGTGAGATGGGGTCGTTGGTTCGTGGAGACGCTTGCCTATTCGCTCAAGAACTCATTCAGCGCAGTGATGGTATCCTCGGCGCAACGTTGGAGGGAGGCGGCTTTTTCCGCCAGATCGGGTGCATCGTCCGCGGCGGCGAGTTCGACGGCAGCCGCCAGCGCCGCCAGGACCATGGCGCCGACCTGGCCGGCGCTGCTCTTCAACGAGTGCGCCACGCGACGCGCCCGATCGCGGCTCGCCGCATCGGAGCCCGGCCTGATTACCTCGGCGATCGTTGCCGCATAAGCGCGGCTCTCGCGGATAAACAGAGTTAGCACCGCGCGCGTGCCGGCGACACCGATAGTCGCGGAAAGGTCGTCGGCAACGGCGCGGTCGAAGAGCGACGGTGAGGTCATGCCGGTCTAAGCCTTTGGGATCACGATCAGCTTATGCCGCGGCAGGTGAACCGAATTCGGCCCGTCGTTCCAATGTCAATGCGGCGTCGCCATCATTCCAGCCCGACTGACGCGCCTTGCGGCGACGCAACAACACGCCGAAGCCAAGGAGGCTGGTGGCGAGAAGCAAAGCCGTGGCCGGTTCTGGCACCGCAGTCGAACTGAACGTGTGTCCCGAGTCGTCCGCAACGGTATATGACGCGCCGTTATCGGAGTAAAAGCTATAGTTATCGGGCCCATTCCCCCAGATGTTGATCTCCAACCCGCCGCCGGTGAAGAGCAGTCCCCACACATCAAGATAGGGATTGCTTGCTGGATAGAGGACATCATCAACCGCGAAAGCACCAAATGGGCTAATGGTTTCTGCAGGCCCCACCGGATACAGCGAATACGAGCCAATGTCCGCGCCGCCGGTGACAGTGAGGTAACCGCCGATGGCACTGAACGCACCGCCGCCAATATCCACCGTGTTGAGAGTGCCGAACCCTGAATCCGGGCCAATGCTGAACGAAAAGTTGAAGATCGGATCCGGGCCAACCACCGGTGCTCCACCGGGGCCGGCATCGCTCACCACTATGCTCGCTGCGGCGTCGAAACTGCAACTCATAGAAGCTGCGAACCCTAACCCCAGCAGCATCATCTTGAGAGAACGATTACGTTTCATGACTGTCTCCTCAGGTAATCGGCTGAATCGCCTCCTGAAGAATACGCGCTAGATCAATAAACAATTATTAACTTGATCCCTTCGTTTAATGATTCGATCAGGATAAATTTCGAATTTTACAGATAATGATATTGTAATAACATCTAACTAATAGATTGGCGGCACATCATGAACAATTCGTGTGATTAATACAAGTGAAATGGCTGGCGGCACTCGCTAGCGCACCGGGTCTCCGCTTTCTTCCCCTGAGATCACCGGCGAGAACATTCCCCGATGCTGTCGACTTCCTTTTGGGCTCGCGATGGCACCAGGGGTATGCTCAATGACAAGCTCCCGGACATTCATCAACCGGAGGAAGCCGTTATCTCGCGCCTATTTTGAAAAGGACAATGCGCACTGTTGAAAGCAAAATGATCAGATCGAAGGCCGTGGTGCGGTTCCTCATGTAGTACAGGTCGTACGAGAGCTTTTTGCCGGCGTCTGGAATCGACGCACCATATGGAAGATTAATTTGCGCCCAGCCGGTAATGCCCGGCTTTATCCTGTGCCGCTCAGCAAAATACGGGATGATCGCGGTGAGCTGGTCGACGAAATAGGGGCGTTCCGGTCGTGGGCCAACCATGCTCATGTCGCCGCGTAAAACATTGAAGAGTTGCGGCAGCTCATCGATGCGCATGCGGCGGATCAGCCGGCCGACACGGGTAACCCGGATGTCACGTTCCGTCGCCCAGACCGGCCGACCATCCGGTTCGGCATCGCATATCATGCTGCGAAATTTCAGCAATGTGAAGCAACGACCGCCGAGCCCCACGCGTTCTTGCCGGTAGAAGACAGGACCGAAGCTGTCCAATTTGATTGCCAGCGCTACGATCGCCATCAGCGGCAATGTCAAAACGATGAGCACGCAAGCGATCGTCAGATCGCAGAAATGCTTCATCGCATTTTCTTCATTCTCCCGAGCCGTCCATAGGACATCCGCAACGCCGGGGTAGCTCGCGAGCATGTAATCGTTTCCCAACATCAAAAACCTCGACATCGGCAATTTGACAGATGGACGGGATGCCGGCCGCCCCTGAACCATGAGAGCAAGCCGCATGCCACGCGGGTCGCTTCCGCGAATGCCCAGCAAAACTCACGAATCCTCATTGTCGCGAGCGGCGCCCCGCAGCCTTTTTTGCAATTTGCGACTCTTCTTGCGACGGATGCTGCGAACCGGCGTTGGCACGGCCGCCCCGAGGCGCCAATCGCATCGCCGCGGGGCCGCTCGTCTCGGTTATGGGAATGGAACCGGTTCGACGAGTTGCTCGAACGTCGCGACGGTTTGATTACTTAAATGCTGAAAACGTGCCTAGCGGATATGTGATTCGCGGGAATAGCGAGGCCCCCTCACGCTACCGCTTGCAGCTTGTCGAGGCCCTGGGCCAAATCGGCGATCAGATCTTGCGGGTCTTCGAGGCCGATATGGATGCGGACCAGGGGGCCCTCGGCCTGCCAGTTTGTCGCGGTGCGGGCGCGCTCAGGGTAGGCGGGCTGGATGAGGCTCTCGAAGCCGCCCCAGCTGGCGCCGATGCCGAAGAGGTCGAGCGCGTCGATCATCGCATAGACCGCCGCTTTCGAGGCCGGCTTCAAGACCACGCCGAAGAGGCCGCTGGCGCCGAGGAAATCGCGCTTCCAGATCGCGTGGCCGGGGTCTTCGGGCAGCGCCGGATAGAGGACGCGCGAGACTTCCGGCCGGGTCTGCAGCCAGCGCGCGACTTCGAGCGCGCTCTTCTGGTGGCGTTCCAAGCGCACAGAGAGCGTGCGCATGCCGCGCAACGCGAAGAAGACGTCATCGGGAGCGGCGCTGTGGCCGATTTGCGCCGTCGCCGAGCGCACGGTGAGAAAACTCTCCTCGTTGGTGATGACCGCGCCGAGCATCGCGTCGGAATGGCCGCAGATATATTTGGTGGCGGCGTGGATCGAGACGTCGACCCCGTGCTCGAACGAGCGGAAGAGGTAGGGGGTGCCCCAGGTGTTGTCCATCAGCACCTTGGCGCCGTGCCGGTGGGCGATTGCGGCGATCGCCGGGATGTCCTGCACCTCGAAGGTCAACGAGCCCGGCGACTCGCAATAGACGACCTTGGTGTTCGGCCGCATCAAGGCCGCGATGCCCTCGCCGATCAGCGGGCCGTAATAGGTCGTCTCGACGCCGCATTTCTTGAGAATGCCCTCGCAGAAATTGCGCGCCGGGCCATAGGCCGAATCGACCATCAGACAATGGTCGCCGGCGCCGAGCAAGGCCTGCAAGGGCGCCGTCACCGCCGCCAGACCCGACGACATCAGCATCGCGCGATAGCCGCCTTCGATTTTGGCCAGCAGTTCCTCGAGCGCGAACGTCCCCGGCGTCCCGTGCAGCCCATAGCGCACGCCGGTGAAGGGCGGGGCCGCCCGCTTGGCCTCCCACTCCGCCATGTTTTTCGAGAGGATCGTCGAGGCGTGGTAGACCGGCGGGTTGACGACGCCGTGATTGGCCTCGGGGTTGCGCCCGACATGGGTAAGGAGGGTGTCCTTGCGGTAGTTGCGCGGGCGGTCGTCGTTTTTCATTTGCGGCGGGCTTTCTGCTGAAGGGGCCGCCTGGAGTTATCACAGCTTGGCGGCGGGTTCGACGAAATCGCGCGCCATCTGTTCGAGCCCGGCGATGATCTCCGCTTCGCCGCGGGGCCGGCCGCGCAACAGGAGCGCAACCTCCTCGGCGCCGGCGTCGCGGTAGCGCACGAGGTCGTCCGGCGTGATCGGCTCGGCATAGGGCGAGACCGCGAGGGTGACGTCGGAGCGCTGGCGCTTGTTGGCCGCGAGCAGCTCCTCGATCCGCCGGATCTTCTGTCCGGCCTCGGCGGGCGATACCTTGAAGCCGATCCAGCCGTCGCCATACTCGGCGACCCGGCGCAACGCGGCGTTGCTCTCGCCGCCGAACCACACCGGGATGCCGGTGGCGCTGACCGGCTTCGGGTAGCTCAACACGCCCTTGAACTGGACGAACTCGCCGGCATGCGAACTGGTCTTCTCGGTCCATAGCCGGCGCATCACCTCGATATATTCGCGGGTGCGCGCTCCGCGACGCTCGAAGGGTATCCCCAGCGCGGCGAACTCCTCGGCGAGCCAGCCGACCCCGGCGCCGAGGATCAGCCGGCCGCCCGAAAGCCGGTCGAGGGTCGCCGCGGTCTTGGCGAGCACCAGCGGGTTGTGCTCGGGAACCAGGCAAATCCCGGTGCCCAGCCGGATCGTGCTGGTCGAGGCCGCGACATAGGCGAGCGTCGTAAAGGGGTCAGCGATCGGGATGTTGGAGGGCCCGGGGAACTGCCCGCTCGAATACGGGTATTGCGAGGCATATTCCTCGACGAGGACAACGTGCTCTGGCGCCCAGAGCGTGGCAAAGCCAAGGCGCTCGGCGGCCATCGCGACGCTCCGCAGCACCAGCGGCTCGACCGTCGCGCCGATGCCGACGGCGAAAAATCCGATCTTCATGCGGCGTCTCCCTTTGCGCGACGAGATTGCTTCGCTTCGTTCGCAATGACAATCTGCTTGGCCAACCCTTGAACCTCGGATCAGGAGATCCGCCATGCCCGATGCCATCACCGTGATCCGCGAGGAGGACCGTGCCCTCGTCGATTTCCCGGGCGGGGCGACCTACCGCACGCTGATCGGCGACGATAACGGCGCCGGCATTCCGATCCGCACCGGGATCCAAACTTCGCAGCCGGGATATGCGACGCGAGTGCACTCGCACCCCTATGTCGAGGTGCTGACCGTGCTCGAAGGGCAGGGCGAAGCGTGGCTCGACGGCGAAGCTGGCACGATCGCGATGGAACCCGGGGTGACGATCTCGATCCCCGCCGGCCGGGCGCACGGCTTCCGGGTCATCGGCGACAAGGCGCTCGTCACTTACGGCATCCATACGTTCCCGAAACGCATCGTCAACTACAAGGACGACCCGGCGCCGCAGTGAGCGTCATTGCCATCTTCCTTTCCCAGCGCCGGCGGGCCACACTGGCGCACCGATCATCGGCAGAACGGGAGGAAACCCATGGCAGACATCCGCCGCATCGACATCACGCAGCCGCCGGGGCCGCGCATGAGCCGCGCCGTCATCCACGGCGACCGGGTGTTTCTCGCTGGCCTCACCGCCGCCGATACCACTCAGGACGTGCAGGGGCAGACCCGGCAGATCCTCGAGCGCATCGACCATTACCTGCGCGAGGCCGGCACTTCGAAATCGAACCTCTTGACCGCCAATCTGTGGATCAAGGACATGGCCCTATTCCGCGACATGAACGCGGTGTGGAACGAATGGGTCGACCCCGCCAATCCGCCGTGCCGCGCCTGCGTCAGGGCCGATCTCGCGCGCCCGGAGGTCCTGGTCGAGATCATGGTCACGGCGGCGAAATAGCGCGTGAACGAGAATAAGCAAGCGGAGGGCTGGGCAGGGCCGCTCCAGGGGATCCGGGTCATCGACTTGACCCGGGTTCTGGCGGGGCCGTTCGCGACCCAGAGCCTCGGCGATCTCGGCGCCGAAATCCTGAAAGTCGAGCCCCCCGGCGGCGGCGACGAAACCCGCCGCTTTCCGCCTTTCGTCGGCGGCGAGAGCCATTACTTCCTCGGCATCAACCGCAACAAGAAGAGCCTGGTCATCGACTTGAGCCAACCGGCCGGCGCCGACATCCTGCGCCGCCTCGTAGCGCGGGCCGACATTCTCGTGGAAAACTACCGCCCCGGCGTGATGGACCGCCTCGGCCTCGGCTACGCGGCGCTCACCGCGCTCAACCCGCGCCTCATCTATTGCGCGATCAGCGGGTTTGGCCTCACCGGGCCCCTCAGCGACAAGCCGTCCTTCGACATCGTGACGCAGGCGCTGACCGGGGCGCTCAGCATCAATGGCGAGCGCGGTCACATGCCGGTGAAGCTCGGCATCCCGCTAGGCGATATGTGCGGCGGGATCTTCGGGCCGATGGCCATTCTCGCCGCGCTGCACGAGCGGACGGTCACCGGCCGGGGCCGCCTCATCGACATCAGCCTTTATGACGGGCTCATCGGCATGCTCGGCTATTTCGCCCAGCTCGCCTTCATTACCGGCGAGGATCCGCCGCCGATGGGATCGAGTCATCCCAACATCGTCCCCTATGGCAGTTTTCCGGCATCGGACGGCTCGATCATCATCGCGGTCTTGTCGGAGAGTTTCTGGGGGAAGCTGTGCGAGGCGCTGGACCGGCCGGAGCTGGCGCAGGACGCGCGCTATGCAACCCCGACGCTGCGGCGCGACCGCCGCGACGAGGTCGACAGCATTATCGCCGAGGTGACGCGCACCCGCACAGTCGCCGAATGGCAGGAGCGGCTCACGACCTTCGACGTTCCGCATGCCCCGGTGCTCGGCGTCAGTGCCGCCCTGGCTCACCCGCATGCCCGCGCGCGCGAGATGGTGGTTGAAGCCGAACACGCGACCGCAGGAAGTTTGCGCCTCGTCGGACGCCCAATCAAATTTCCCGGTTCGCCGCAACAGCCCTCAACCGCGCCACCGACCCTGGGTCAGCATACGGCGGCGGTCCTGCGCGACGAACTTGGCTGCAGCGAGGCGGAAATCGCCGCGCTGCGCCGCGACGGCGTGATCGATCGGGTGACCGCGCGCCAGGAGCGGTGAACCCGCCGCCGAGCGTCTAGGCCGATAAGGCCGAGGCATCGCCTCTCAAGCAACCGCAACGCCACTGCCAGCCCGGCGCCTCATTCAACGTCGGCTGGGCGCTTCGGTCGCCCTCATGGCAGTGTCGCCGGGCGCGAAAGCGCCGGCCCGGGCGAACAACCGATTCGGTGTTAGCCAAAGAATCGGTATGGCGGTGGTCACGCAACAACTTGTGGTTTCGACAAGGCCGTTAACCAAATATGGATTACAAACAGATCCATTAGCGCTAATCGTTTATTAATCACCCCGTAACATGGTAATTTGACTACCGGTCGGAGCCTGGGTGTCCGACCGGTTCTGCGTCGAGTCTTTCGCCCGGCCGGCCCACGGTCGTCGAGAAGCAGCGCAGGGCTCTGCTGGAGGTGCTGGCCTTTATCATGATGCTCCACCCTCAAGCCATCGTAGTTACGGCGTTCGCGGTCGTAATGGTTGCCGCCGCGATCGAGGACTTTCGCCGGCTGGTCATTCCGAACATGTTGCCGATCATCCTGTGTGCGCTGTGGCCGCTTTATTTTGCCGCCGCGCCGAGCCTTTATGGCGCGCTCGCCGCAATCGGCTGCGCCGCGGCGGTGTTTATCGGCGGTGCGATCCTGTTCGCCCGCGGCTATATCGGCGGCGGCGACGTCAAGCTGCTGAGCGCCGCCACGCTATGGGCCGGCCCTGCGGGGACGCCCACACTCCTTCTGTTGACCGGCGTGCTAGGCGGCGCGCTGGCGCTGTTTCTGCTGATGCCGTTCGGCATGCAGATTGCGGTGGCTGCCCGCGGCATGCTGGGTCAGCCCTCCGTCGTTACCGAGCGCGGGTTGGGAATGCCGGTGCCTTATGGCATCGCCATCGCCGGCGCGGCGCTCCTCGTGACCCTTCACCCTTATTTCGGTTGATCCCGCCATGCGCGCCCGCACCATAATCCTCCTCTTCGTCGCCATCATGTTCGCCGGCGGCGCATACTTCTTCGCCCGCAGCTACCTGGCGACCGAACGCACCAGGACGATCCAGGAGGCCAACCCGGTCGCGCTCACCAAGCCCTCCAAATCCGTGCTCGTCGCGCATAACGACATCAAGCGCGGACAAATCCTGCGGCCCGAGGACACGAGCTGGCAGATCTGGCCGGAGGGGGCGCTCGACAAGAACTATATCGTGCTGAACGGCCCCCCGCTCCCGGCCCGCACTCCGGAATCGTATGCCGGCTGGGTCGCCGAGAACCCGATCACGCAAGGCGAGCCGATCACCGAAGCGAGAATAATCGCCCCCGGCAACCGCGGGTTCCTTGCCGCCGTATTGCGGCCGGGCATGCGCGCGCTGTCGGTCCCGGTGACCGTCACCTCCGGCGTTGCCGGCTTCATCTTCCCGGGCGACCAGGTCGACGTGATGCTGACCTTTACGGTTCCGGCGAGCGTCTTTGCCACCGGTGCGGCGGGCACGGCGGCGGTTGAGCACAAGGCGGTCGAGACCGTGCTGCGCGACATCCGGGTTATTGCCATCGATCAGCGGCTCCAGAGCAAGCCCGGCGAAGCTGTTCCGGCTCATACCGCGACCTTCGAAGTGACCTCCAAGGAAAGCGAAGTCATAGCCCTGGCGAGCAAGATAGGCGAGCTATCTCTCGCCTTACGCAGCCTCGCCCCCGAGCCCGAAAAACCGCTGGCCGCAGGTCAGGCGGTTCCCGTGACCACTAATCAGAATGGACCCGATTCGCCGATTGCAGCGACGGCGACCTGTACGCTTGACAGCGAAGTCAGCCCGCTATTGCCCAAAGTGTTAAGTAAAGAGGGCGCTTGCGAGGCTGCCGCGGTGTCAATATTGCGCGGCAGTGAAAAAGGGAGCCAATCTTCTGCACCACCAGCTGCTGGTAAGGGATCGTAATGCGTAATCTTCTGGCCATCGCGACCGCAGCTTCAGGACTAGTGCTGTGCGTCGCCATCAATGCCGCGGAAGCCCAGACCCTCTCTGCCGCAACAGCACCAACCGCAACACCCCCGCCGCCGGTAGCCGCCGGCGTCCCGGCCAACATCCACCCGACCGGACCGCCGATTGTGCTCGAGGTCGGCAAGGGCACGCTGTTCCATCTGCCGCGGCCGGCGGCGACCGTTTTTGTCGCCAATCCCGACGTCGCCGACGTCCAGGTCAAATCGCCGTCGCTGATCTATCTCAGCGCCAATAAGTCAAAGCCGGGCGAGACCGTCGTCTATGCCGTCGACGATAAGGAGAACGTCCTGGTCAATGCGGTCGTCATCGTCGAGTACGACCTCTCGCGGCTGCGCCAGTCGCTCAAACAGCTGATGCCCGGCGAGCCGATTTCGGTCAGCACGGTTCAGGACAAGCTGGTGCTGAGCGGGAATGTGTCGAGCGCCGCTGAGGCCGAGAAAGCCCAGGCGATGGCCGCCGCGTTCGTCGACAAGGACACCATGGTGGTCAACCAGCTTACGGTGGTGACCCCGAACCAGGTCAACCTACGGGTCCGCATCGCCGAAGTCCAGCGCAGCGTGCTGAAGCAGCTCGGGATCAATTGGACAAAGCTCGGCGATCACTTCACCTTCACGACGGCAAATCCGACGAGTGGCATCGGACTGGACCTCGTCGGGACAGACGTGAAAAACACGGCGATCGCCGCCTTGGGCCGCGCTGCAGGCATGAAGAATGCCGCCGACCTGTTGGCCACGATCGACGCTCTCTCCCAGGAGGGCCTATTAACCACGCTGGCCGAACCGAACATGACGGCGATGAACGGACAGACCGCGACCTTCCTGGTCGGCGGCCAATTTCCGGTGCCGACCTCCGTTACTGCGGCGACGGGCGGCAGCGCTCCGACCATCGGCATCACATACAAGGATTTCGGCGTAAAGCTCGATTTCACGCCGACCATCCTCAATGGCAATCATCTTAACCTGAAGCTTCGACCCGAGGTCAGCAACCTGTCGACTAATGGCGCAATTTCGCTACCCCTCACGGACACCGCCGCCATCACCGTCCCGGCGCTGACCGTGACACGGGCCGAGACCACGTTGGAGCTCGCGAGCGGCCAGAGCTTCGCCCTGGCGGGTCTGTTGCGGCACGATACAAATCAGATCATCTCCAAGGTGCCGTGGTTAGGCGACATGCCGATCCTCGGCCAGCTGTTCCGCTCGGACCAGTTCCAACGCGGCGAGACGGAACTGGTCATCATCGTTACCCCATACCTAGTCAACCCGGTGGCGATGGCGAGCGCGATGGCGCCGACGGATGGCTTTGTGGCGCCGCATGACATAGCGCGGGTCACGACCGACGACACCTACCGCAAGCAGCTGCCCGTCGCGCCGCGCGGCCCGCTGCCAGCCGGGAGCACCGGTCTGATCGGCCCTGTCGGCTTCCGCCTGGATTGAGGGAGGAGCGGGAACATGAAACGGCCTCTATACCTTCTCGCCATCCCGGTGATGCTGGCGCTGGCCGCGTGCCGGCCCGGAGCCGCCGAGTATACCGCATCGGAAGCCCCAAAACAGTTGAGGCTCGACAGCGCGGCGACCCAGGTCAACCTCGCCTTCGCCCCTGGCTCCGCTCAACTGGGCCCAGGCGAAGGCGCAAAGTTGCAGCGCCTGGCGCTTTCCGGGGGTATCAGCCCCTCGGATCGGGTGACTGTCATGACTGGTGGCGATCCGCGCCTGCGGGAGCTTCGCGTCGCGGCGATTTCGCGCGAGCTCTTGCGGTACGGCATCCTCGCCGCGGCGGGCCCGCTCGGCGGGGCGCCGCGCGATCGGGCGATCCTCTCGGTCGGACGCTACATGGTCACCCTGCCCGCCTGCCCGGATTGGAGCCAGGATCCGGCATCCGACTTCACCAACGCGAAGTCGAGCAATTTCGGCTGCGCCATGGCGACCAATCTCGGGCTCATGGTGGCCAGCCCCGCCGATCTCGCCGGCGGACGCGAACTCGCTCATGCCGACGGGACCCCCGCGGTCAGCTCCGTCGTCCGCTACCAAACCGACAAGGTGAAGCTGCCGGAAACGACCGCCGGCGCCGCGGCATTAGCGGCGCCCTCTAGTACCGGGGGTGCGCCCGCGGCCGGAGCCCCCGCCGCCACACCATGATCGCAGCGCGCCCCATTCCTGCGGTCAAGCCCGATCGCTCGGGGGGGCTCGCAGTCGCCCCGGTGCCGACCGATCCGGCGGGGGACCATCCGCTCCGGCTCGCTGACGCGCTGTCCGCCGGCGCCGCGCCGCGCTTCCACAGCGACGAGATTTCGCCGCCGATCGCGGCTATAATCGATTCGAGCAGGGCAAATTTCACTCAAGCACCCCGCGGCGCGAGCGGCGGCGCGGGCGGGAGTCAACCGTGAGAGCAGCCAGCGCAGTCGCCACCCCTCCTCCCGCTGCGAAAAAGCCGGATCGCGACGGCATCATCGCCATCCTCCAGGATCAGCCGACGCTCGATCGGGTCCAGGGGAGCCTCCGCGAGCTTCAGCTCGATGACGAGTTGACCCTCGAACCGACGCTCGAGGCCGCTCTGCGAAAGATCCGCGAGGGATCTAATCCGCGCATCCTCATTCTGGATCTCTCCGAGTCGACGGCGCCCATCGCCGAACTCAGCGCGGCGCGCTCGGTCGGCGGGCCCGATCTCAAACTCCTGGCGCTTGGCACGGTAAACGATGTGAGCCTCTTCCGCGATCTGCTCGCGGCCGGGGCGTCCGATTACCTCGTCAAGCCGCTGAGCCGCGAGGCGCTCGCGCTTGGCCTTGAAAAACAATCATCGACGGCAAGCGGCGGGCCGGGCGCCGGGCTTGGCCAAATCATCGCCTTCATCGGCAGCCGCGGCGGTGTTGGAACCACGACGGCGGCGGTCGGTTGCGCCTGGTTGTTGTCCGACACGCACAAGGAAAACACGGTCCTCGTCGACCTCGATCTGCATTTCGGCACGGTGGCGCTCAATCTCGATGCCGACCCCGGCAACGGATTGTGCGAAGCGCTGGAACAGCCATCGCGCATCGATGCCCTGTTCGTCGATCAGGCGACGGTGAAAGCATCGGAGACTCTGCGTATCCTGGCCTCCGAAGCGGCGGTTGGCGAAACGCTGATGATCGACGCCGGCGCGATCGACGTCCTCCTCTACGAGCTGCGGCGCAAATTCACCTGGATCGTTATCGATTTGCCGCGCTGGGTGACGCCGACCCAGCGGCTCGTGCTGGCCGCGGCAAGCCGGGTCATCATCGTTTGCGAGCGCAGCCTGGCCGGTCTGCGCGACACCATCCGTCTGCAAACCCTCCTGCGCGAGCACGCCCCTCAGGCCCAGGTGATGATGGTCGATGCCGGCGCCAGCGGCGAGCGTTCGACGGTCGGCAAGGCCGAGTTCGAAAAGGCCGTTGGTAAAACACTTGACGTGACCATGTCACACGACGCCAAATCGGCGGCGGCGGCGACGAATGCCGGTCAACCGTTGCCGGTAGCGGCGCCGCGCAGTCCGGTTGTGCGCGAACTGGAGCAGCTGATCGCTGCGATCGCCGGCACCCCCGAGACGCAGAAACGCAAGATCTTTGGGTTCCCCCGATGGTAACAATGTTAGGACAAAAGCAGACTGAAGGCGGGCTCGCCGACCGCATTCGCAGGCTCTCGGTAGCGCAACCAGAGCGGGTCGATAGCTCGGCCGCGCCGGCCAATGCGCTGGCGCCGGAAAAGACGACCGTACCCGCGGCGGTGACCGCGACGGTTCCGGTGGACAACTCTACGGCAACGATTGAGGAACGCCTCCTCATCGCCCGCGAGGAGTTGAGCGCTCGGCTTGGGGCGGAGATCCGGCCGGAGCGGCGGGCGCTCCTCACGCGCGGCGATCTCGCCAAGATCGTCGATGCCGCGGTGCAGGCGTATTTTGTCCGCCACGCGATGGAGGCCAATCCGCTTGCGCGCCGCGACCTGATCACCGACA
Source organism: Allostellaceae bacterium (assembly GCA_049801295.1). Lineage (GTDB taxonomy): Bacteria > Pseudomonadota > Alphaproteobacteria > ATCC43930 > CGMCC-115725 > DATARH01. The sequence continues at coordinate 16,036 of JBARKH010000363.1, forward strand.
TCCTGCAGACGCTGATCACCCCCGAGGCGGCCGACGGCGGCAGAGGGCGCAATCAGCACAAGGCCGCGATCGAAGCGGCGAAGGCGCAAATCCAGCCGCTCGTCCTCGAACACATGGATGTCGGCGCGGCGGCCGACATGCCGCGCCCGGCCTTCGAGGCGCAGCTTACCGGGTGGGTCAAGGAGCTCCTCGCCGAATCGAAGATCCAGCTCAATTTCACCGAGCAGCGCGAGCTCGTCGAGTCGCTGATTTCCGACATGCTGGGGCTCGGCCCGCTCGATCCGCTGATCGCGGACGAGACGATCAGCGACATCATGGTCAACGGGCCGAAGCAGGTTTACGTCGAGCGGCGCGGCAAGCTCGAACTGACCGACGTGATTTTCCGCGACAACGGTCATTTGATGAACATCTGCACCAAGATCGTGACGCGGATCGGCCGCCGCATCGACGAGTCGCGGCCGCTCGTCGATGCGCGTCTGCCTGACGGCAGCCGCGTCAACATCATCATCCCACCGCTGGCGATCGACGGGGCCTCGGTCTCGATCCGGAAATTCTCCAAAAAGTCGATCACGCTCGACATCATGGCCGCCAATAACAGCATGTCGTCGTCGATGGCGACGGTGCTGAAGATCGCGGCGCGGTGCCGGCTCAACATCCTGATCTCGGGCGGCACCGGTTCGGGCAAGACGACGCTCTTGAACGCCATGTCGCGGATGATCGACAGCACCGAGCGCACGGTCACGATCGAAGATGCCGCCGAGCTGCAGCTGCAGCAGCCGCACGTTGTCCGGCTCGAGACGCGTACCGCCAATCTGGAGGGGACCGGCGAAATTTCGATGCGCGATCTCTTGTCAAACGCGCTGCGCATGCGACCCGACCGGATCATCATCGGCGAGTGCCGCGGTCCGGAGGCGCTCGACATGCTGCAGGCGATGAACACCGGCCACGATGGTTCGATGAGCACGATCCATGCGAACAATCCGCGCGAGGCCTTAACCCGGCTCGAAAACATGATCGGCATGGCCGGCATCAACCTGCCGTCACGGGCGATGCGCACGCAGATCGCCTCGGCCGTTCACCTGATCTGCCAGGTACAGCGCATGCGCGACGGCGGACGGCGGGTGTCGCACATCACCGAAGTGGTGGGGATGGAAGGCGACATCATCACCACCCAGGATCTGTTCACCTACCAGTTCCAAGGCGAAGGCGCCGACGGCAAGCTCAAGGGGACGTTTCTGCCGAGCGGCATCCGGCCGGCGTTTTTGCCGCGCGCCGAGATGTTTGGCCTCGACAAGGCCCTGATGGAGGTCATCTGACCATGATCGGCGGACTCGACCCGGCGATCGCGATCGCCATCGTCATCGGGCTGGTCAGCGCTGTTACCATGATGCTGATTACCGTGGCCTTCGCGAGCGGCGGCAATTCGCGGCGCTTCACGCGGCGTCTGCAAGCGGTCTCGACGCGCAAGGGGGGAGAGGTGGCGCGCGCCGGTGCGGCCGAGCAGCGGTCGCTGACACGCCGGGATAGCGCCACGCCGGGCATCGATCGGATCTTCCGGTTGCTGCCCCGCCGCGAGGTGCTGATCGAGCGGCTGGCCCGGACCGGCCGCGAAATCAGCGTCGGGCAGTACATGCTTGTAACCTTCGCGGCCGTCGCCGCGGCGACCCTGGGCGTTGGCTACTTCGTTTTCGCAAAGTTCGGCGCGGGACCGTCGCTGTTGTTCGGCATCGCGGTCGGTCTGTTCGTTCCGCATTTCGTGGTCGGCCGCATGGGGAAAAAGCGCGTTCAGCGCTTTGTCGGTTTGTTCCCCGAGGCCATCGACCTGATGGTCCGCGCGCTGCGCGCCGGTCTGCCGATCACCGAGGCGATCGTCAATGCTGGCCAGGAGATGGGCGATCCGATCGGCGTCGAATTCCGCGGCATCGAGTCAGGCATGAAGCTCGGCCGCGATCTCGACTCGCTCTTATGGGACATCGCCAAGCGCATCGACGTACCGGAGTTTCGGTTTTTCATCATTGCGTTGAGCGTGCAGCGTGAGACCGGCGGCAACCTCGCCGAGACGCTGAACAACCTTTCCCTGGTGTTGCGGGGCCGCCGGGCGATGCGGGCGAAAGCACGCGCGATGGCGAGCGAGGCGCGCGCCAGCACGATGATCCTCGGCTCGCTGCCCGTGCTCGTGACGATCATGCTGAGCTTTACCTCGCCCGGGTACATTGCGCCGCTGTTCACCGACGTTCGCGGGCTGATCCTGTTGGCGATCGCCATCGGCATGCTTCTTACGGGCGTTACGATCATGGTCTGGATGGCAAAGTTCGAAATATGACCAGCACCCGCGTCGCAGATTTCAGGTTCGAAGACTGGCTGCCTAACTGGATCAGTCCCAACGATTTGATCGCCTTCCTTGCCGCCCTGGCGGTGCTGGTGACGTTCTTCGCGATTTGGCAGGCCCTGCGCGGCCCTGACCCGTTCGCGCGCCGGTATTCGCAGGTCTCGCAGCGGCGGGAAACTTTGCGCAGCGCAGCACGCGATCCGCGGCGCCCTCGGCAGCGGATGACCAGCGCCAGCATGATGAGCGACGTGGTAACACGCCTCAACCTGTTGCGTTCGAAGCACGCCGGGGACGCGCGCATGCTCCTCGCGCAGGCCGGAATTCGCTCGAACGAGGCGATGATCAGGTATCTGTTTGCGCGTCTGGCGATGCCATTTGTGTTCGGCGCGCTGGTGATGGCAGACTCGTATGGCCCGCACATTCTCCCGGTGCCGGACAAATTTCGGCTTCTCGCCGCGGGTGGCGCCGCTGTGCTGGGCTTTTTCTCCCCCGACATCCTGATAAAAAACCTTGTCAAAAAGCGGGCTCATCAGATGGAGCTGGGTCTGCCGGACGCACTCGACCTCTTGGTCATCTGCGCCGAGGCAGGGCTCAGCCTCGATGCCTCGCTCCAGCGTGTGTCGCGCGAGCTGGAACTCACCTGGATCGAACTCAGCGAGGAGTTCGGGATGACGGCCGGCGAATTGACCTATCTCCCGGACCGCAAGCTGGCCTTCGAGAACCTCAATGCCCGCACCAACATGGCGTCGATCCGCGGCATGGTGAACACCTTGCTGCAGACCGCCAAATTCGGTACGCCGCTGGCCCAGTCCTTGCGAATCCTGGCCGCCGAATTCCGCGAGGCGCGCCTCATCCGTGCCGAGGAAAAGGCGGCGCGCCTGCCGGCGATGCTGACCGTGCCGATGATCCTGTTCATTCTGCCGACGCTGTTCATCGTGCTGCTCGGGCCGGCGGGGATGACCATCGCCGATACCTTCTCCAAGAAGAACCCGAACGCGCCGGTGACGAGCGGTCCCAGCCGGTAAAACGGGGGCGCTGACGAAGCGGCGCCGGACAGTATCCGTTCAAATCGGATCGCTTTTTCCACCCGTCGTGGCCGGGCTTGACCCGTGGGCCTTCAGCCCACCGACTTGATCCGTGGGCATCCACCTAGAGCAAGGTCCGTTTAAGTTCGATCACCCCACATCGTCATCCCCGGGCTTGACCCGGGGATCCACGTGGATGGCCGGGTCAAGCCCGGCCATGACGAGAATAGAACTAACCGGTACTTTTCATCGCAAGCCGCAAG
>JBARKH010000364.1:0-14442 GCA_049801295.1 Allostellaceae bacterium
GCGCATCCCGGCGCGACGGTCTTGCCGCCAGCGCTCGCCGTGGCGCAGCAGAAGGGCGTCAACGCCACCGGCCGCGATCTCATCGCCGCCTTTGTCGCCGGCAACGAAGTGATGATCCGCATCGGCCGCGCCACCGGGCATACCAACGAGGCGCGCGGCTTTCATGCGCCGGGGACGACCGGCCCCTTTGGCGCCGCGGTCGCCTGCGGCCATCTCCTCGGGCTCGATGCAGCGAAGATGGCGAATGCGCTCGGCCTCGCCGGGTCGCTCGCCGGCGGCCTCCTCGAATTCGCGCGCGGCGACGGCGGCATGGTGAAGCGTCTGCATCTGGGGCGCGCCTCCGAAGCCGGGGTGCTGGCGGCCAGCCTGGCGGCGGCGGGCTTCACCGGGCCGCGCACAATCATCGAGGGCGAGTTCGGATTTCTCCGTGTGTTCTGTACTGAATTCGACGAGGGCCACCTGACCCGCAACCTTGGGCAGGAGTACGTCACGCTGAGCACCGTCCTGAAGCGCTATCCGGTCCACGCGACGGCGCACGCCGCGGTCCGGGCCGTGCGCGATTTGCAAGTCGAGCACGGCTTTTCCGGGGGCGACGTTGAGGCAATCACGGTCACCGGCAACAAGCGGATGATCGAGCGCCACGCGATCGCCGAGCCGGGCGACCGGATGCTCGCGCAGTATTCGATCCCGTTCTGCGTTGCGCTGGCGCTGTTCCGCGAGGCGCGCGACCCCGAATCCTACGACGAGAGCGCGCTCGCCGACCCGCAGATCCGCGCCGTGACCCGGCGGGTGCGCCTCGTTCCCGAGCAGGGCGGGCACGGCGCGATGGGCAGCACGGTCACCGTCACGCTCGCCGATAGGCGCCATTTCGAGCGCCACGTCGATAGCGGTCTTCTCGAAGCCGGCGAGCTGGCGGACAAGTTCACCCGGCTCACCCGCGCCGTCCTCGGCGACCGCGCGCCCGCGCTTTACGAACGGCTGCAGCGGCTCGAGCGGGAACCCAGCCTCGACTGGCTCGGCGCACCTAGCTGATCCGTTGTCATCCCGGCGGAAGCCGGGATCCATTTTTCAAGCGACGGACCGACTGAACGGTGGGTCCCGGCTTCCGCCGCGACGACAAATCGGATAATTCCAATATACGAGCGAGAGCTGAAGCAGGAGAAAGTGCGATGTGGTCGTTGCGGCGCGACAAGCTGGAAATTCCCAGTCCCGAACATTGCCTGCCCGGCCGGGCCATCAAGATGCGCGTCCCCGACCAGCATTTCGTCAACGGCCACAAGCTTGCCGGCCCCTATCCCGCCGGGCTCGAAGTGGCGATCTTTGGCCTGGGGTGCTTCTGGGGCGCCGAGCGCGTGTTCTGGCAGCTGCCCGGGGTATGGACGACGGCGGTCGGCTATGCCGGCGGCTCGACCCTCAACCCAACTTATGAAGAAGTATGCAGCGGGCGGACCGGCCATACCGAGGCGGTCCTCGTAGTCTACGATCCGAAAGTGACGAGCTACGAAGCGCTCCTCAAAACCTTCTGGGAAGGCCACGACCCGACCCAGGGCATGCGCCAGGGCAACGATGTCGGCACCCAGTACCGCTCGGCGATCTATACCACTTCGCCCGAACAGCGCCGCGCCGCCGAAGCTTCGCGCGAGGCCTTCCAGGACCGGCTGACCGCGGCGCGCTACGGCGCCATCACCACCGAGATCCGCGACGCGCCGGAATTCTATTTCGCCGAGGATTACCACCAGCAATACCTGGCGAAGAACCCGGCCGGCTATTGCGGCCTCGGCGGCACCGGCGTCTCCTGCCCGATCGGCACCGCGGTGACCGCCTGACCGAGATCTATGTCGATGGCGACGCCTGCCCGGTGCGCGAGGAAGTCTACCGGGTCGCGACCCGGCTCGGGCTCGGGGTTTTCGTCGTCTCCAACGGTTCGCGTCCGTTGCGTCCGCCGGGCTTGCCCAACGTCCGGATGATCCTCGTTGGCGAGGGGTCTGACGCGGCCGATGACTGGATCGCCGAGCGGATCGGCGCGCATGATGTCTGTGTCACCTCGGATGTGCCGCTTGCCGCGCGCTGTCTGACCAAAGGGGCTCGCGCGATTGGCCCCGACGGGCGAACCTGGACTGAGGTGAATATCGGGGGCGCGCTCGCCGGCCGCGAGCTCTCGCGTCATCTGCGCGAACTCGGGGTCGCGACGCGCGGCCCCGCGGCGCTGACCAAGGCCGACCGCTCGCGCTTCCTGAGCGCGCTCGATACCGCGGTGCGGAAGGCCTTGCGCGAGGCCGCTTCCTAGCTCCGGCATGGACGATCTGCCGGGGTGCTTTTAAGATATCGCGATCGCCGTCCGCATCGGGCGCTTCCCCCCAGGAAAGGACAAATGTCATGCCGAGCTTCGACCACCACGGCGCGCACATCCACTATGAGGAGTTTGGCCAAGGTTTCCCGATCCTCACCTTCGCGCCGGCCGGCCTGCGGTCGGTGATCGACGTCTGGAGCCAGCCTTCCGCCCCGATCAACCCGACCACCGAATTCGCCGGCAATTATCGCGTCATCGCGATGGACCAGCGCAACGCCGGGGGCCGGTCGCGGGCGCCGATGACCGCCCAGGACAATTGGGACAGCTACACCGCCGACCACATCGCCCTGCTCGACCATCTGCGCATCGACCGCTGCCATCTCTACGGTCAGTGCATCGGCGGCTCGTTCATCATTAACATGCTCAAGCACCACCCCGAGCGGGTCGCCGCCGCGGTATTGGCGCAGCCGATCGGCCGGGTCGGCCCGATGGCTCCGGGCTGGAATGCCAACTTCAAGGGCTGGACCGAGACGCTCGGCGACCGGCCCGAGGCAACTGAGCAGCTGCTCAGCGCCTTCTATCAGAACCTCTACGCAGCCGGCTTCGTCTATTGCGCCGACCGCGAGTTCGTGAAGACCATCAAGGCGCCGTGCCTCGTCCTGGCCGGCAACGACGAGGCGCATCCCGGGCCGATCTCCGACGAACTCCATCAGCTGCTGCCGAACTGCGAGTTCATCCGAGAGTGGAAAACCGGCACTGCGCTCGAGGCGGCCAAACCCGCCGTCAAGGCATTCCTCGCCAAACACACGCCGCACCGCTAGCGGCACGATCATCCTCTGACGGACCAGCCCCTTTCCGCCCCCCGAGCGGGGGAGAGGAAAGGGAGGGAGCGGTCCGCCTCTAGCGCGGCAGCGGGCTGTCCCTGGTTTCGCGGCCCAACATCATTGCGACGACGCTGAGGAGCGCAAAGCAGCTCATCACCGCGGTCACCCGGTTGAAGCTGCCGCCAAAGGCGCCGACCAGGAGCCCGGCGACGAGCGGCCCGAAGCTGGTGATGATCCGCGCCGCGCCGTTGCAGAAGGCGACGCCCGTCGAGCGAATCTGGGTCGGAAACAGCTCGGGGAAATACACCGCGTGCCCCGAGAACACACCGAAGACGAAGAAGCCGAAGATCGGCAATACGATCGGGTACCACGGCTCGTAGCTCGGCAGCGCGAGATAGAGGATGAGCCCCATCACGACCGAGCCCACGCTATAGAACGTGATCGTCAGGCGCCGGCCGACCCAGTCGGCGATGAAGCCGAATGCGCTGTAGCCGGCGATGCCTCCGAGGCTCCACAGCATGATGCCGTGGCTGACGAATGGGGCGGCCGCATTGGCGTCGGCGGCGGTGCCGCCCTTTTGCACCATCAGCGACAGGATCGTCGGCAGCCAGATGTTGGTGGTCCAAATCGCGAGCAGCGAGCCGAGCCCGAACAGCAATCCGACAAGAGTGTTGTAGCGGTGCTCTCTCGTGAACAATTGCACCGGCACAAAGCGGATGAACTGGTGGTCGTCGGCGCCTACCTTGCGGCCGGCCGCAATCGCCTCACGGCGCTCCTGCACGACGCTGAACCGCTCGGGCTCCATCACCCGGCGGCGGATCACCATCAGCAGGACTGCGGGGACGACCCCGATAAAGAACACGTATCGCCAGCCGTAAGGGCCGACGAGGCCATAGGCCCAGGCCCCGAGGAAGGTGCCGATGGCGCCCCCGGTCATCATCACGCCGGCGATCTTCGCGCGGTGCGTCTCGCCCAGGGTTTCGGCCAAAAGCGGGATCCCGACCATCAACTCGGCCCCGGTGCCGAGCCCGGCGATGAAGCGATAGATACCGAGGTCCCAGATGCCGTGCGACAGGCCCTGCAGCGCGGTGAAGATGCTGTAAATCGCGATGCTGAACATCAGTGTGCGAACCCGGCCGATATAGTCGGCGAGGATGCCGAACAGGAAACCGCCGAATGCCCAGCCGAGGAGGCCGCTCATGCTGAGCAACCCGCCGACCTTGCCGATTTGCGCCAATTCCGCCGGCCCCAGATTGCCGGTGGCGTTAAAGCCGAGCAGCTCGGTCAAGGCCGGGCGCAGGACCAACGAAAACAGGCCGAAATCGGCCGCGTCGAGCGTCCAGCCGGCCCATACGATGAGAAAGACCAGCCACTGGTATCGGCTGATCGCCCGCCATCCCCCAAGTTGTGCGACGGCTACCCCACTCTCGCTCATCTATGTCCCCCTCGATCGCGCTCCGATCGCGCACCAACGCGCCGGACGCCAGATGAATAATCTTAGTTAATTGTTTGGGATTAAGCACAAACGCCGTGAGCCTGACAAGTCCGAGGGGGTGGTACGCAGTGCGAGATTCCGCCGCTGATTTCCGCTAGATGAGCGATCCGGTATGACGCCCGAGGAACACCGAACCCTGCGTGAGGCGATCGGCGCGATCGATCTGAGGTTGCGGGCGCTCACCCGCGGCGTCGAGCTGACGGGTCCCGATTTCCTCGAACGAGTGCGGTTGCGCGCCGTCGAGATGCGCCGGCAGCGAGTCGAACTGGAGGAGACCAAGCGCGATGCCGACCGGCTGCTGCCCGAGATGCTCGATCTCTACATCAACGGGGTTGACGCGGACCGAGAGGCTCTGCGCGACGTGCTGCGAGAGCACCACAGTTTCCGCTGGGGCGTCGGCTGGGGCCTGACCGGTCGCATCGCGATCGCGGATGACGCGCGCGCCAGGCTCGCGGTCTTTTCTATGAAGGACGGCGGGTCCGACTACCGCGATCAGATCCTCGCGCTCGATCACATTTGCGCTGTAATGCAGGGCGCGGGCCTGCCGATCGCCGCGTTGCTTGGCGAGGCGGCGGATTGGTCTAGCGATGTTGCGCGCTTTCCCCCCGCGCGATCGACCCGGTCGCTATTGCTCCAATACGCGCACCGGTTTGCTCGCTGACCGTTCCCCGCTCACCGCCGCCCCGCGCATGGCTCCGCCTCGATCCATGCGGCGAAAGCGGGCTTCGCGTGGGGATCGGCGTGCTACAGTCGCGGCGAAGCCGGTCGCCATTCGGGTGACCCGCGACCCGAGGAGGAAACCCGATGGCGTATGATCTCCTGATCAAGAATGGCCTCATTGTCGACGGCTCGGGACTGCCGGCTTTCCGCGGCGATGTCGGGGTGCGGGACGGCAAGATCGTCGAACTGGGTAAGCTATCCGGGGTTGCGACGAAAACCATCGACGCCGCCGGCCGCGCGGTCGCCCCCGGCTTTATCGACAACCACTGCCATTACGATGCGCAGGTCACCTGGGATCCCTTATGCACCTTCTCGCCCGAGCATGGCGCGACCAGCGTTATCTTCGGCAACTGCTCCTTGTCGCTCGCCCCGGTAAGGAAGGGCACCGAGGAGCGGCTCGCCGAGTTCCTCTCCTATGTCGAAGCGATCCCGATGGAGATATTGAAGACCGTCGAGTTCGAGTGGGAGACGGTGCCGCAATACATGGAGCACCTCGACAACCACCTCGGCGTCAATGTCGGCAACCTGATCGGCCACACCGCGGTGCGCCATTATGTGATGGGCGATGACTGCCAGAAAGCCGGCGCCACCGAGGCGCAAGTGAAGGCGATGCAGGATGTTGTCCGCGACGGTATGCAGGCCGGCGCGCTCGGTCTCTCGGTGTCGCGCGAGAAGGGGCATTTCGATCCGCAGGGCGTGCCGATCCCGGCCTTATGGGCCGACGAAGCCGAAATCTTCGCACTCGCCGATGTATTACGCGAATTGAGCACCGGCACGATCCAGGCCGGCGGCGGCCAGTATGTCGAGTTGAAGGACGGCATGATCCGGCGCCTCGCGGAAGCCAGCGGCCGCACCGTCGTCTATAACTCGCTGTCGCACACGATGCGCCGGCCGGATGAATGGAAGATCCACATGGCGCGGATCGAAGAGACCGCTGCCATGGGCATCCGCGCCTATCCGATGTGCAGCCCCAACCGGGTGACGCAGGACTTCACGATGCAGAACAGCCAAGTCTTCCGTGGGCTCCCGACCTGGCACCCGATCCTCCTGATGTCGAACGAGGAAAAGCTGCGGCTCTACGCCGACCCGGAAATCCGCGCCAAGCTGCACGAGGAGGCGGTCGTCAACAAGCCGGAGAGCGCGGTCGGCATCTCGAAGACCTGGTGGAACTACATCTGGGTCAACGAGCCGGTGCTCGCAAAGAACAAGTGGATGCAGTTCAAGTCGATCGGCCAGATCGCCGAACAGGAAGGCAAGCGCGTGATCGACGCCTTCCTCGACCTCGTCGTCGAGGAAAAACTCGAAACCCGCTTCCTCCAGGCCGAGAACAATACCGACGACGAGGTGCTCAAAAAGATTCTGACCCATCCCAACGCGGTCATCGGGCTCGGCGACGGCGGCGCGCATGTGCAGTTCCACGGCGGCTACGGCTACATCACGAAGCTGCTGGGCGAATGGGTGCGCGAGAAGCAGGTGATGACATTGGAGCAGGCGGTGCGGCGCCTCACCTTCGACTCCGCTTCGACCTTCGGCCTCTACGACCGCGGGTTGTTGCGCCCGGGGATGGCGGCCGACATTGCGATCTTCGATCCGGCCACCGTGAAATGCGGCAAGGAAGAGGTGGTCCACGACTTCCCGGCCGGCGGCTGGCGCATCAAGGAAACCTCCGAAGGCGTCTCCCACACGATCGTCAACGGAGAGGTGCTGCTCGAAGACAAAAAGCACACCGGCGCCCTCCCCGGCCGGGTCCTGCGCAACACCTACTGGCACGCCAACCACTGACCCTGCTTGAACCCTCTCCCCCAACGGGGGAGAGGGCAGGGTGAGGGGGCAGATCAGATTAGAAGTTTGTCGTGCCCTGGAAGCTCGGACGGGCGCGTTCATCGGTAAAGCACCTAGCGCCTCCCGAGCCAACGGGAACGTAACGCTCAATCACGCCTGATTTTACGTAAAAGATATTATTGCAAGCCGCGAAGGACTGCATACACTGAGAAAATCGGGAGTACGTGGCAAAATCAACGCTCGAAGCAAATATATTTCCACCACCGCTACACTGGCCGATGTTGCGGCCATTTACATGGTTTCTGATCTCGGTCCCGTCCGACGCGACGGTGCGGACAACGGGCATCGTCAGAAATACTGGATGCTTTTCTAAAACTGATACCGGCTGCCCGACCCAGGCATCCAGGTCCGCCTGTCGAACCGACGCACAGCCTGCCACCGCCGCCCCAGCCGCGATCAACGCTGCTGCGCACGCAAGCGTTTTCATGTCTGAACCTGCTTCGCCATCATGTGACAAGTTAACCTGGAGTCTCGCCTCCTGTTTTGCGCAATCGAGTCCATCGTGGCGGGATACGAGAAGAGATAATATGTGGCGTGATGCCATAAATTGCCGCCAGAACGTTCTCCATCGCATCCATCATTTACTCTATCTCAGGCACAGAGGGTTTGAAGCCGCGGTGCATTGCGGCGCTGCCGGCCTCGTATACCGCATCCAGGGCGTCCCGCTGATTTATTGACGCGTAGCCGCATTCCATGAACTTTTCGAGGTTCTTTTTGAAGCTTTCTTGATCGCCGACTTTGGCAATAATGACTTGCTCCAACAGCGCGCGGAGGCCAAGAGCGGTAAGTCGGCACAGGCCAGTCTGCGCTGCCGAGTAAATCTCGGGAAGGAATTCTGCGACGGGCACATCCGTTTCGGGCCCAAACAGGCTGAGCAGCAAATGCCAGCTAGGCACGTTGCGGCGGATCACGGGTGGAGGCGGGTAAAATTCAACCTCGTCGAATTCGCCATGGTCGGTGGTGTGCTGTAACGAGACAGTCTCGCATGCTCGGCACTGAAGAGTGGCAAATGTGTTTTGAATTGTATATCCGGTGGCCTCCCTCTGGGTTTGAACTATGTGGACGACATCGTGGCGAGTTTGACGAGCACAATCGGCGCAAGGAGCGAGGACAACGGAGCGAGTTTCCATCGGATCACCCAAAGGATCTATCTAAGCGCCAGCGCCGCGACGCCGGGCAGTTCCTTGCCTTCGAGCCATTCGAGGAAGGCGCCGCCGGCGGTCGAGACATAGGTGAGGTCGTCAGTGACCCCGGCGGCGGCGAGGGCGGCGACGGTGTCGCCGCCGCCGGCGACGCTCATCAGCTTTCCGGCCTGGGTCAGTTCGGCGATTTTCTTGGCGATCGCCATCGTCGCGCGGTCGAAGGGCGGCGTCTCGAAAGCGCCGACCGGCCCGTTCCATATGAGGGTGCGCGAATTTTCGAGCGCGAGACAGATCCGCGCGACGCTCAGCGGGCCGATATCGAGGATCATCGCATTCATCGGCACCGCGTGGACCCCAACCGTGCGGGTGAGAACGCCCGCTTCGAGCTTCTCGGCGGTGACCGCGTCCTCCGGCAGGATGATGTCGCAGCCGTCTTCCTCGGCGTTCGACAGAATTATGCGGGCGTGGTCGGCCAGGTCAGCCTCGCACAACGAGCGCCCGACCGGGCGGCCCTTGGCGAAGAGAAACGTGTTGGCCATCGCCCCGCCGATCGCCAGCAAGTCGACCTTGCGGGTGATGAAGCTCAACAATTCGAGCTTGGTCGAGACCTTGGCGCCACCAACGATCGCCATCACCGGATGGCGCGGTTTTTCGAAGGCGGCCCCGAGCGCCTCCAATTCGGCCTGCATGTTCTTGCCGGCGGCGGCCGGCAGGAGATGCGCCAGCGCCTCGATCGAGGCGTGCGCCCGGTGCGCCGCCGAGAACGCATCGTCGACATAGAAATCGCCGAGTTCGGCGAGCTCGCCCGCGAATACCGGATCGTTCGCCTCCTCGCCCGGATGGAACCGCAGGTTTTCGAGGAGCGCGACCTCGCCCGGCTTGAGCCCATTGACCACCCGCTCGGCCTCGGGGCCGACACAATCCGCGGCGAACTGGACCGGCCGCCCACCGATCGCCTTGGACAGCGGCTCGACCAAGACGCTCAAGGATTGCGCGGGATCGGGGCCCTTGGGGCGGCCGAAATGCGACATCACGACGATTTTGGCGCCCTTTTGGATCAGCGCCTCGATGGTCGGTGCGAGGCGCTCGATGCGGGTCGCATCGGTGACATGTCCGTCCTTGACCGGCACGTTCAAATCGCCGCGCAGCAGCACGCGTTTGCCGGCGACATCGAGATCGTCGAGAGTGCGAAACTGCGGCATGCTCCGAAAGCTCCCCTGCGAAGCGCTTCACCGTTTATCGCCGGGGCGGGCCCCCTTTGCAAATGGCTCGGCGCGCCATACTTCCAGGATGTCATGGCCAATAGCGTTGAGAGGCTCGCCTTTGAGGCCGCGCAGATCGCCCGGATCGGCTGGTTTTTCGGCCAGAAGCTGTTAGCTGCGCGGCTCGCCAAGCCGGTCCCGGCGCCGCCCGAATTGCAGGGCCGCGCGATGCCCGACCGACAGCGCCTCATCGCCGATCTGTGGCGTCTCATCGAACAGGATTGGCGCAATATCGAGGCTGGCATCTACGCCGCACCCGAGGACTGGCGCGGCGGCCCCGTCGCCGGGCTGCGCCGGGCCGTGGATTTTTTCACGGATCTCGGTGCGGTCGAAGCGCGTCGCCATGGTGAGGCGGCCGATGTTCTCTTGCCCGAGGCCGAGGCGGAGCGCTATCCGGCCTATTACCGTCGGAAATTCCATTTCCAGAGCGACGGCTATCTGAGCGCGGCCTCGGCCGAGCGCTACGATCATCAGGTCGAGGTGCTGTTCGGCGGGGGCGCGGCGGCGATGCGCCGCCAGGCGCTGGTCCCGCTGCGCGAGGCTGTGCGGCGTTCCGGGGCCAGCGCGAAGCTCCTCGATATCGGCTGCGGCACAGGGGCATTCCTGCGCGAGGTCAAGCGCAATCATCCGCGGCTCGCCGTCACCGGGCTCGACCTCTCGGCGCCCTATCTGGCGGTGGCGCAGCGCCGGCTCCTGCCGTGGTCGCGCGCCCGGCTGAGCGAGGGGGCGGGCGAGGCGATGCCGTTTGCCGAAGCGGAGTTCGACATCGTCTGCTGCCTTTACCTGTTTCACGAGCTCCCCGCGCGCGTACGCCGTGCCGTCGTCGCCGAGATCCGGCGGGTGTTGAAGCCAGGCGGGACCCTGATCTTTGTCGACTCTCTGCAGACCGGCGACGAACCCGATTACGACGCGCTATTAGACTATTTTCCTTTTGCCTTTCATGAGCCATACTACGCGAGTTATCTAACGGAAGACCTCGACCGGCTGATGAGGCCGGGCTTCACCCCTGAGGAGCGCTCGCTCGCTTACTTTTCGAAGGTGGTCACTTACCGGCGTGGCGGTCATCCCCCCGATTAGCCACTAGATGTAGATAACGGTTGGCGCCGACCCACAAGAGTGGTACCGTATCTTGTAGGGGCAAGGGGTCCAACCACAGGATCGGGGGAATAGCGATGGATGGGACCTGGACGCTGGAGCCGAGCGAGGAGCTTTGCGTGCCTGAGCGTGTCGAGCTGACCTGGACGCCGGAACGTATCGAACGCTTGACCGCATTGTGGGAGGAGGGGGTCACCACGGCCGAAATCGGCCGGCGTATTGGGGTTACCAAGAACGCGGTCATTGGCAAGGTGCATCGCATCGGGCTGGTGCCGCGGGTCGTCAAGGAAGCCCCGCCGCCCAGGCGCAACGTCTTCGATTTCGCTGGCCCCGTGTGCATGTGGCCGATCGGCCACCCGACCGACGACGACTTCCACTTCTGCGGTGGCCAGCCGATTCCCGGCAAGCCCTATTGCGGCCACCACGCCGCGGTCGCCTATATCCGGCCGAAGGAGCAAAAGCCCGAGGCGGCGTAGGGCTGGAGAAGGCAATGGGAGCGAAAAAAGTCTGGGCGGTATGGTTGCGGCGAGAGCGGCATGCGTTGCTCTCGTTTAGTGATGGCGATTCGTCGGTGTGCGAGATGTTCCCGCCACAGCGCTTTGAGACGGAGCCCTGAGGCTCGGGCCTTCGCCGCCGCGAAGCGTCAGGCCGGCTTCCAGTCGGAAATCAAACTCGATAAATTATTCTACGGTCCTCGGGCTAGCTAAAAGCGTCATGGCCGGGCTTGACCCGGCCATCCACGTGGATCCCCGAGTCAAGCCCGGGGATGACAGTGCTTGTTGTTAGCGCGTCAATTCCCGCATGGCGCGGTCGATGCCGTCGAGGGTTAGCGGGAACATCCGGTCTTCCATCAGCGCCCGGATCATGCCGATGCTGGTGGTACCGCCCCAGTATTTCTCCGGCACCGGGTTGAGCCAGACCGCTTTCGGGTAGGTGCCCAGCAGGCGGCGCATCCAGATTTCGCCCGGCTCATCGTTCCAGCGCTCGACGCTGCCACCTTCCTTGGCGATCTCGTAGGGGCTCATGCTGGCGTCGCCGACCAGGACGATCTTGTGCCCGGGATCGTAGGTGCGCAGGATCTCCACGACCTCCAATTGCTCGACATGGCGCCGGCGCGAATCCTTCCACACCGTGTCGTACAGGCAGTTGTGAAAATAAAAATGAGCGAAGTGCTTGAACTCGCCGCGTGCCGCCGAGAACAGCTCCTCGCAAACCCGCACGTGGTCCTCCATCGACCCGCCGACATCGAGGAAGAGGAGGAGCTTCACCGCGTTGTGGCGCTCCGGCACCATTTTCAGATCGAGCCATCCGGCATTGTGCGCGGTTGAGCGGATCGTGCCGGGCAGATCGAGCTCCAGTTCGGCGCCCTCGCGGGCGAATCGGCGCAGACGCCTCAGCGCCAGCTTGATGTTGCGGGTGCCCAGTTCCAGCGTGTCGTCGAGGTTGCGGAATTCGCGCCGGTCCCACACCTTGACTGCGGTGCGGTTGCCGGCCGATTTCGCGCCCATCCGCACGCCCTCGGGGTTGTATCCTTCGGCGCCGAAGGGCGAGGTTCCGGCGGTGCCGATCCATTTCTTGCCGCCCTGGTGGCGCTCCTTCTGCTCGGCAAGCCGCTGGCGCAACGTCTCCATCAGCTTGTCCCAGCCGCCGAGCGCTTCGACAAGCGCCTTTTCCTCCTCGGTCAGATGGCGCTCGCCGAGGCGTCGGAGCCATTCCTCGGGGAGTTCGGTCTGCGGGTCGGACGGCGTCTCGATGCCCTTGAAACAATGCCCGAACACGCGGTCGAAGCGGTCGAGATGGCGCTCGTCCTTGACGAGGGCCGCGCGCGCCAGGAAGTAGAACTCGTCGATGTCAAAGCGCGCGACCCCCCGATGCATCGCCTCCATCAGGGTCAGGAACTCGCGCAAGCTGGCCGGCACCTTGGCCGCGCGCAATTCGAGGAAGAAGGTGATGAACACGGCTTGCCTACGGGCGCGGCGGTAACCGCTGCAGGGTCTGGATCAATTCGGCCGTATCGATGTCGCCATCCCAATAGCCGATAATCGCAGCCGCGTTGAGACCCACCCACTCGAAGATTAGGCGTTGGTCTTCGGAAGAAAGCCTCCCGGCAATCACGTGCGGCGCAGGCCGAACCCCGACAACCGCAGTATTGTCCACGTTCATCTGGTTCCCGTGGGTCATGTTGACCTTGATCCGCACGTCGTGGCGCGCATTGCCGCGCGGTCCGACCCAGACCGTCATCGGCAATCCGGTCGTGCGCGGATATAAATTCGCCATCTCAAATAGCTCATCGGTTTCTGTAGCGCCTGCTTCTTTTGAAATGGGATCGTCTGACTTCATTAGTAAAGTCCCCCGGACAACGTCCACAGAGTTATCCACGATTATCTACGATTATCGCCAATTAGGTACCCATATATCACCAATTACCCCCGCTCGCGCCGATTGAGGAAGGCGAGCCGCTCGAAGAGATGCACGTCCTGCTCGTTCTTCAACAGCGCACCGTGGAGGGGCGGGATCAGCTTTTTCGGGTCGCGGGTGCGCAGTACTTCCGGCGGGATGTCCTCGACGAGGAGGAGCTTCAGCCAATCGAGGAGCTCCGAGGTCGAGGGCTTTTTCTTCAAGCCCGCCACCTCGCGGATGTCGTAGAAGATGGTGAGCGCCTCGTTCACCAGGTCGTGCTGCAACCCCGGGAAATGTACGCCGATGATGCGCTGCATCGTCTCGCGGTCGGGAAACCGGATGTAATGGAAGAAGCAACGGCGGAGGAACGCGTCGGGCAGTTCCTTTTCGTTGTTCGAGGTGATCATCACGATTGGGCGCTGCTTGGCAGCGATCGTCTGCTTCAGCTCGTAGACGAAGAACTCCATGCGGTCGAGTTCGAGGAGGAGATCGTTCGGGAACTCGATATCGGCCTTGTCGACCTCGTCAATCAAGAGAACGGGCGCCACCTCGGCGGTGAAGGCGTCCCAGAGCTTCCCCGGCTTGATGTAATTGGCGATGTCATGCACGCGTTCGTCGCCGAGTTGGCCGTCGCGCAGCCGCGAGACCGCGTCATATTCGTACAGCCCTTGCTGCGCCTTGGTCGTCGATTTGATGTGCCAGGTGATGAGGTCGAGGCCGAGGGCGCGGGCGACCTCATGGGCAAGGATCGTCTTGCCGGTTCCCGGCTCGCCCTTGATCAAGAGCGGCCGTTCGAGCGCGATCGACGCGTTGACGGCGACCTGCAGATCCTGCGTCGCGATATAGCTGTCGGTACCCTCGAACCGTTGCATGCCGGTGCTGTCCGTTGCGGTTGACCCGGTTATTCCTCTGGTGCGAACCAGAGCGGGCAATTGTAGTCGATGGTCACTTCGTCGCCCGCCGCGATCGGCGCCAGCGCTATCAGATCGAGCGTGGCTTGCGCGACATTGCGCCTGACCCGGGCGCGCGGCCGGCGCGAATGGTTGCACAGCGCGACAAGGCCGAGCGCTACCGCGCCGCGTCCCTCGTCCCCAGCGCCTTCCCCAGGGACGCCATCCGGGTCGCCGTCCCAGTCGAAATAATAATCGTGAAGGATCGTCTGATCGAGCAGCTTGCACTGCGCGGGCGAAACCAGGATGACCGGGGCCGCTTCAAGCACCGTTCCCGCCGCGATCGGCTCACAGGCAAATACGCCGCGGCCCTTGCGACCATCGACGCGGATTTCGAGGCGGTCGTTGGGAACCGGCCGCAGACTACCCTGGGCGCGCGCGCCGCGCACCGCGGAGGCGGCCACCCTCGGGAGACCTCAGCT
>JBARKH010000365.1:0-1977 GCA_049801295.1 Allostellaceae bacterium
GTCAAGCTTCGTCCTGAAACATTTGATCCATGGTGCGCGCCGGCTCCGGGCAGCCGGCAACGCCGATCACCTTGGCGGGAACGCCGGCGACCGTGACGTTGTTGGGCACCGGCTTGATCACCACCGAACCCGCCGCGATGCGCGCGCAATGCCCGATCTCGATGTTGCCGAGGATTGTGGCGCCGGCGCCGATCATCACCCCGTAGCGGATTTTCGGATGGCGATCCTCGTTTTCCTTGCCGGTGCCGCCCAGCGTCACGCCGTGCAGCATCGACACGTCGTCGTCGATTACCGCGGTTTCGCCGACCACCAGTCCGGTGGCGTGATCGAGGAACATACCGCGCCCGATGCGCGCGGCCGGATGGATGTCGCACTGGAACACCGCCGACGCCCGGCTCTGCAGATAAAGCGCAAAATCGCGGCGGCCCTTGCTCCACAGCCAATGCGAGAGCCGATGCGCCTGGATGGCATGAAAGCCCTTGTAATAGAGAACCGGCTCGAGCACGCGATGGGTCGCCGGATCGCGGTCGACCGTCGCCACGAGATCGGCGCGGAAGGCGTCGCCGAGCGACGGAGTATCCTTGAGCGCATCCGCATAGGCTTGCCGGATCAGCTCGCCCGACAGCGCGGGATGGTCGAGCCGCTCGGCCAACCGGTAGATGACGGCCGCTTCAAGGGTGTCGTGATGCAGAATGCTCGAATAGATGAAGGTGGCCAACTCCGGCTCGCGCCGCACCACCTCTTCCGCCTCGCGGCGGATGCGCGCCCATACCGGGTCCACGGTATCGAGCGCGGGCTTCACCTGATACTGCGCCATAGCAGTGCCTCCCGGGAACAGCCGATCCTATCATAATTGGGGCGGCACAGCACAGAAACCAGAGGGGCTGCCAGCGACCGCAAGCGGAGCGCTAAGTCCGCCATTGGCCGAAGGAATTTGGCCAATGGCCGATTGTGCCGCTTACGGCCGCTGCGCCAGGAATTCGAGCACGCCGGTCTTGAACACCCGGTCGCCGACCGCAAGCATGTGATCGCGGCCCGGAATGATGAGGGTCCGCGCGCCGGGGATGAGCGCGGCAAGCTGTTGGGGCGAACCGGCAACCGAGTCCTTGCTGCCCACCGCGACCAGCACAGGCACCGCAATACGGCCGACCTCGCTAGGACTCAGCGTCTGGCGCGAGCCGCGCATGCACGCGGCAAGCGCGCGAAGGTCCGAATGCGTCTGTTCGGCAAAGGCGCGGAACATATAGCCGGTGGGATCGGCCACATCGGCAAGCGCCGGTGTTTCGAGGGCCTGGGCGACTGTCTCCGGCAGCCCGACACCGTCGACGAGGCGGATGCCAAGGCCGCCGAGCACTGCCGAACGCACCCGCTCGGGGTGGGCCAGCGCCAGGAACGCCGTGATCCGCGCGCCCATCGAGTAACCCATGACGTCGGCGCGGCCGAGCCCAAGGTGATCGAGGAGGGCGCGCACATCCTCGGCCATGAGCGAGCTGTGGTAGGCGGCCGGCTCGTAAAGCTTGCTCGACTCGCCATGGCCGCGATTGTCGAGGGCGATGACACGGCGTCCGGCGCGCGTGAGCGTTGTCACCCAGCCGGGAAAAACCCAATTCACCTCCTTGGTCGAGGCAAAGCCGTGCACGAGCACGATTGGCTCGCCCTCGCCTTCGTCGAGAAAGGCGATTTCCACCCCGTCATGCGTGAAGCGCGGCATGCCGTGACGTTACCGCCCGCGCGCATGCTTTGCATCTCGCGGCGGCCCACGTCGCCGGGGCCCCGCGCCATATACGGCCTCAATTGCGGCCTCAATACTGATTCGTCACCCGGAATGGACCGCTAGGAATTGGCGCCGCGGGCCGCTATGGTGCCGGCGCCCTGAACCACATCCCAACGAGACCATGACGGACACGATCGTTCCTCACTTCCACAACGACCCCGGCGTTCCGGTCATCGACATCGGCGCCAAGGAATTCATGTGCG
>JBARKH010000366.1:0-1768 GCA_049801295.1 Allostellaceae bacterium
GCGCCGGCGAGTGGCAGCCAGCCAAGTTCGTCGGGACCGAACTTTCGGGCAAAAGCGTTGGTGTAATCGGTTTCGGCACGATCGGCCGCATCTTCGCCCGGCGATGCCTCGCGCTCAAAATGCAAGTACTGGCTTACGATCCGTTCGTGACCCCGGAAATTATCGAAGAGGCGGGCGCTGAGCTGGTCACGCTTGATGCGTTGTTGGCGCGAGCGGATTACGTGAGTCTCCACTGCCCTTTGACGGATCAGACGCGCAATTTGATTGACGCTGTGCGTCTTGCGCAAATGAAGCCGGGCGCCCGCTTGATCAATTGCGCGCGTGGCGCGTTGGTCGATGAGGCGGCACTTTGCCACGCTTTGCAAAGTGATCATCTGGCAGGCGCTGCGCTTGACGTCTATGCGCACGAGCCACCGAAGGGTTCGCCCTTGTTGGCACTCGACAAGGTCGTGCTAACGCCACACCTCGGGGCCTCGACTAAAGAGGCGCAACAAGCGGTGAGCGTGAAGATCGCCGAGGATATGGCTGCCTTTCTCACGACCGGCGAAGCGCCAAGTGCGGTCAACCTGCCACGGATCTCTGCCGAGCAACTCGTCCGCACGCGGCCCTATCAGCACCTCGCGCATGCGCTGGGAGGTTTCATTGCCGCAATGGCACCGGACCCTATCACAGAAATCGAAGTAGGCTTATTCGGACGCGCGGCCGAACTCGATCCTCGCCCAATTACGTCACAAGCCCTTGTTGGTCTGCTCGACAAGCGACTGACGGCTGTCGTCAACCAAGTGAATGCCATTCAGCTCGCGCAGCGACAAGGAATTGCGGTGCGCGAAGTGCAGTCCGAGGCCACTCACGATTACATTGCTCTGGTCGAGGTGCGCTCTGTCAGCGCCTCAGGAACGACGAGCGTGGCAGGAACATTGCTGGGGGAGCGGCACCCGCGTCTCGTTCGCATCGACAATTACGAGGTAGAAGCGGTGCCCGAGGGACACATGCTGTTCACCCGCCACGACGACCGTCCGGGTGTCGTTGGTGCACTCGGGGGCATTCTTGGCCGGGAGAATATCAATATTTCGCGCATGCAGGTTGGCAATGCCGAAGGAAAGGCCGAGGCAATCGCGCTGATCGGCATCTCCGCGCCGTTGTCTGAGAGAGCGCTCGCAGAGATTCAGGCGCTACCAGCCATTCGACGAGTCGTGCAGATCGCTCTGTGATGATTCAACCCCCGAGATTCGATGCGGTCTGTTTCGACTGCGACAGCACGCTCAGCCGCATCGAGGGCATAAACGAATTGGCGCGCCGTGCCGGCTGCGAGGCCGAGATCGCATCGCTGACGGAGGCTGCGATGAACGGCGACATTCCGCTCGAAGAAATCTACGGCAAACGCCTCGACATTGTCCGTCCCGATAAAGCGGCGCTCGCGTGGCTCGCCGAACGTTACGTCGAGGAAATGGTCAGCGGAGCGGTCGAGACGATCGCGACCTTGAGGCGGCATGGCAAAGCCGTCTACGTTGTCACTAGTGGGTTGTTCCAGCCGGTCGCCAAGTTCGCAAACGCCCTGGGCTTCGCGCCAAGCGAGGTTCATGGAGTAAAAGTGCATTTTGATGCGTTGGGCGCTTACCAAGGTTTTGAGATTAGCTCGCCACTCTGTCGCGGCGACGGCAAAGCCCTTATCTGCCGAAAACTCGCCGCGAAGCATGGCCGCGTCGTTATGGTTGGTGATGGCGTGACCGATTTGGCCGCCCGCGAGGGCGGAGCCTATGTTCTTGGT
>JBARKH010000367.1:0-11926 GCA_049801295.1 Allostellaceae bacterium
GGCTGAGGGCGCTCGACCCGGTCGCGGCGGCGCGCCTGCCGCCCGGAGATCGCCAGCGCCTCATGCGTGGCTGGGAGGTCGTGCGCGCGACCGGCAGGCCGATCGGCGAGTGGCATTCCGGCGTGGCTCCGGCCTCGCCGTATCGCTTTGCCTCAGTGCTGCTGGAACCGCAGCGCGAGGCGCTCTATGCCGCCTGTAATGCGCGTTTCCTCGGCATGATCGCAAAGGGCGCGCTCGACGAGGCATGGGCGCTTGGCGCGCGCCGCCTCGACCCGGGATTGCCGGCGATGAAGGCAGTCGGGGTTCCCGAGTTGTTGCGCCATCGGCGCGGCGAAATCACCCTCGCTGAGGCCGTCGTCGCGGCGCAGCAGGCGACCCGGCGGTACGCCAAGCGCCAGATGACCTGGTTCCGCCATCAGATGGTCCCGGATCTCGTCCTACAGACGCAACTTTTGGAAAGTTTGCTGCGGTGCTCACGTCATTTTATTGAGGGTTTCCTGTTGACCGGCCGGGCATAGCTGACTAGGGTGCCGCTCCCCGGACCGGCCCCACGCTGGACCGCCGGTGGAGACCCGCGCGTTTTCGGTTGAGGAGAAAATCATGTCGGCCGAGCCGATTTGTGGAGCTGATATCGTCATCAAGGCGCTCGTCGATCAGGGCGTCGATGTCGTATTCGGCTATCCCGGCGGCGCGGTCCTGCCGATCTACGATTCCTTGTTCAAGCAGAATGCGCTGCGCCACATCCTGGTGCGCCAGGAGGGGGGCGCGGTCCACGCCGCCGAGGGCTATGCGCGGTCGACCGGCCGGGTTGGGGTCGTCTTGGTGACGAGCGGCCCCGGGGCGACAAATGCGGTGACGGGCCTCACCGACGCGCTGATGGATTCGGTGCCGATCGTCTGCCTGACCGGCCAGGTGCCGACCCATTTGATCGGCAACGACGCCTTCCAGGAAGCCGACACCACCGGCATCACCCGGCCGTGCACCAAGCATAATTACCTGGTGAAGGATGTCGCCGACCTGGCGCGCACGATGCATGAGGCGTTTTACGTCGCCAAGAGCGGGCGCCCCGGGCCGGTGGTCGTCGATCTGCCCAAGGACATCCTGTTCGCGCTCGGAAACTATAGCGGGCCGGAGCAGCCACTGCACAAGAGCTATCGCCCGCAACTGGACGCCGATCCGGCACGGATCGCGGAAGCAATCGCGCTGATCGCCAAGGCCAAGCGGCCGCTGTTTTACGGCGGCGGCGGGCTCATAAATTCGGGGCCCGAGGCCTGCGCGCGATTTACCGAGCTCGTGCGGGCCGTCGATGCGCCCTGCACGCTGACGTTGATGGGGCTCGGCGCGTTCCCGGCGAGCGACCCGCATTTTCTTGGCATGCTCGGCATGCACGGCATGTACGAATCGAACATGGCGATGCACGGTTGCGATCTGATGATCGCGGTCGGATCGCGCTTCGACGACCGGGTAACCGGAAGGCTCAATGCCTTCTCCCCGGGCTCGAAAAAAATCCATATCGATATCGACCCGTCATCGATCAACAAGAACGTACCGGTCGACGTACCATTGATCGGCGATTGCGCCAATGTGCTGGGCGCGCTCCTCGCGGCATGGAAGAGGGCGGCGCCGGCCAGCGACGCGCGGGCACGCAAGGCCTGGTGGCGACAGATCGCAGAGTGGCGCGCGCGCGATTGCCTGCGCTACGACCGCGCCCGCAGCGATATAATCAAGCCGCAGTACGCGCTCGAACGGCTCTACGCGCTGACCCAGGGGCGCGACCCCTACATCACCACCGAAGTCGGTCAGCATCAGATGTGGGCCGCGCAGTTCTTCAAGTTCGACAAGCCGTACCACTGGATGACCTCGGGCGGGCTCGGCACGATGGGCTATGGTCTGCCGGCCGCGGTCGGGGTGCAGGTCGCCCACCCGGATGCGCTCGTCATCGACGTTGCCGGCGAAGCCTCGATCCTGATGAACATCCAGGAGATGTCGACGATCGCGCAGTACCACTTGCCGGTGAAGGTCTTCATCCTCAACAACCAGTACATGGGGATGGTGCGGCAATGGCAGGAACTGCTGCACGGAGGCCGCTATTCGGAGAGCTACACCGCCGCCTTGCCGGATTTCGTCAAGCTCGCCGAAGCCTTCGGTGCGGTCGGGCGGCGCGTCGAGGACCCCGCCGATCTCGATGACGCGATCCGCGAGATGATTGAGACCCCGAGTGCGGTCATTCTCGATGTCGTCGTCGATCAGATGGAAAACTGCTTCCCGATGATCCCCTCGGGCGCCGCCCATAACGAGATGCTGCTCGGCCGCGAGGACAAGGCGAAAAGCCCGGTGTCGGGGGAGGGCATGGTGCTCGTGTGAGCCATCTCCCTAACCCTTTCTCGTCGCCCCCGCGCAAGCGGGGGTCCAGTGGCAGCCGCCTCGTCTCTCGCCCTGGGTTCCCGCTTTCGCGGGAATGACGCGAGTAAGGAAATGCCAGACGCCACCGAGCGACACACGATCGCCGTGCTCGTCGACAACGAACCGGGGGTCCTCGCGCGCGTGATCGGCCTCTTCTCCGGGCGCGGCTACAACATCGAGAGCCTCACCGTCGCCGAAGTCGACCGCTCGAACAACCTGTCGCGGATCACGGTTGTGACCTCCGGCACCCCGATGATCATCGAGCAGATCAAGGCGCAGCTCTCGCGTCTCGTCCCGGTGCACAAGGTCCACGACCTGACTGAGGAGGGCCCTGCGGTCGAGCGCGAGATGGCCCTCATCAAAGTCGCCGGCAAAGGCGAAACGCGCATCGAGTCGCTGCGCCTCGCCGACATCTTCCGGGCGCAGGTGATCGATTCGACAATCGAAAGCTTTGTCTTCGAGATCACCGGCTCGGCCGACAAGCTGAACGCTTTCATCGAGTTGATGGTGCCGCTGGGGCTCGTGGAGATATCGCGCACCGGCACCGTCGCGATCGCCCGCGGCCCGGGCACGTTTTGAAATACCGGCGCCGCGCAGGCGGCGGCGCCAGTGACGAGGGTGGACGGTGATGACCGAGTACGAGGCCGCAATCAAGCCGGATATCCTCTATGCCGTGCATGATGGCGTCGAGCTTCTCGGCGACCTTTACTACCCGCAAGTGATCGACAGGGCACCGGTGCTGGTTGCCGTACATGGCGGCGGGTTTCAGCTCGGCGACCGTAAATTCTACCGGTACTGGGGCCCTTACCTGGCCCGGCACGGCTATGCCCTCTTCTCGATCGAATACCGGTTGATGAAGCCCGGAGTGAAGACATGGCCCGGCGCCGCTTACGACACCAAGGCGGCCGTTCAGTTCGTCCGCGCGAACGCAGCCGAGCTCGACCTCGATCCGGAGCGGATCGCGTTCATAGGGGATTCCGCGGGCGCCTATCTAGCGTCGCTCGTGGCGCTGTCGGGCGCAGAACCGCTGCTCTCGAGCGATTATCGCGGCGATCCGAATGCTGCGGTTTCCTCCAATGTGAAGGCCGTCATCGCTTTTTACGGCGTCTATGACATGGCCGCCCAGTGGGAGCACGACCAGATCACGCGGCCGCGCGACCAGATCACCGAGAAGTTTCTCGGCTGCACGCCGATGGTGAGCCGCAAAGTTTTTTTCGACGCCTCGCCGCTCAGCTACGCAACGGTCGGCAAGAACACTACGCGTTTTCTGCTGATCTATGGCCGGGAGGACGACATCGTCGATCCGGTCAGCCAATCGGACAGGTTTCTGACCGCGCTCAAGCAGGCCGGTTTTTTTGCGCGGCACATCGTCGTGCCCGGCGCCGGCCATTTCTGGGCGAGCGACCCGGTAGACGAACCGGGCAGTTTTGGCGCCTATGTCGGCCCGAGACTGCTGCATTTTCTCGCGGCGTCGCTATAGGACCGTGGATGGTTTGTGCAGAAGTTGAAAATCAAAGGAGCCGAACATGCGCGTGTATTACGACCGCGATGCGGATGTGAACCTGATCAAATCGAAAAAGGTCGCGGTCATCGGCTATGGCAGCCAGGGCCACGCCCACGCCAATAATCTGCGTGACAGCGGGGTCAAGGATGTCGTCGTCGCGCTGCGCGCGGGGTCCGCCTCGATACCGAAGGCCGAGAATGCCGGGCTCAAGGTCATGACCAACGCAGAAGCGGCGAAATGGGCCGACATCGTCATGGTGCTCGCGCCGGACGAGTTGCAGGCCGGGCTCTACAACGCCGAATTGCGCCCGAACATGCGCGAAGGCACCGCGCTCGCCGTCGCGCATGGCCTCAGCATCCATTTTCGCCTGATCGAGCCGCGTCCCGATCTCGACGTCTTCATGATCGCGCCGAAGGGGCCGGGCCACACCGTGCGCTCGGAATACCTGCGCGGCGGCGGCGTCCCCTGCCTCGTCGCGGTCGATCAGAACCCAAGCGGAAATGCCCTCGAAATCGCGCTCAGCTATGCCTCGGCCATCGGCGGCGGGCGGGCGGGGGTCATCGAGACCACCTTCCGCGAGGAGTGCGAGACCGATCTCTTCGGCGAACAGAGCGTGTTGTGCGGCGGCCTCACCTCGCTGATCCTTGCCGGGTTCGAGACCCTGGTCGAGGCCGGCTATGCGCCCGAGATGGCCTATTTCGAGTGCTGCCACGAAGTGAAGCTGATCGTCGATCTCATTTATGAGGGCGGCATCGCCAACATGCGCTATTCGATCTCGAACACCGCCGAATACGGCGATTACTCGCGCGGTCCCCGCATCGTCGACGACCATGTCCGAGCCGAGATGAAAAAGATCCTCGGCGATATCCAATCCGGCCGGTTCGCCAAGGAATGGGTACTCGAAAACACCGCCGGCCAGCCGAGCTTCAAGGCACTGCGCCGGCGTGCCGCCGAGCACCCGATCGAAGAAGTCGGCGAGCGGCTGCGCGCGATGATGCCGTGGATCAAGCAGAACGCGCTGGTCGACAAGAGCAAGAACTGAAAGCTGTCGCTCCCCTGACCCTCACCCGCCTCGCTGCGCTCGGCACCCTCTCCCGCATCGCGGGGGAGGGTGGGACTCATCGCAAAGCGATGGGAGGGTGAGGGCTGCCGTGGCCTGATCATCCGTTGGCCCGGTCGGCCGCTCGGCGCATGCGGCCCGCGCCGCTGCGCGTCCTCCACGCCGCGGCCGAGCTCTATCCGTGGGTGAAGACCGGCGGCCTCGGCGATGTCATCGCGGCCCTGCCGCCGGCCTTGCTTGAGCTCGGTACTGATGCGCGCCTCGTGTTGCCGGGCTTTGCCGGGTTTGTCGATGCGTTCGATCTCGGCCAGTCGATCCGGCTGCGCACGCCGTTTGCAGTTGAGCGGGTGCGCGTCGCGCGGACGCTGGTGCCGGGGAGCGGGGTTGCCGCCTACATTGTCGACCATCCGGCGTTTTATGACCGGCCCGGCAGTCCCTATGGCATGCCGGAGGGCCGTGATTGGTCCGACAACCACCGCCGTTTTGCCCTCCTCGGCTGGATTGCCGCGGCGCTCGCCCAGGGCGCCGACCCCAATTGGCGCCCCGACATCGTGCATTGCCATGACTGGCATACCGGTCTTGCCCCGGCCTATCTGCGCGCGCAAAGAACCGCGGTGCCGAGCGTCTTCACCGTGCACAACCTCGCCTACCAGGGCTTCTTTCCGGCGGCGGTCTTTCCCGATCTGGCGTTGCCGGCGGAATTTTTCGCGATCGACGGGGTCGAGTTCTACGGCGGCTTGTCGTTTTTGAAGGCCGGCCTCTTTTATGCCGACCGCCTGACCACAGTCAGTCCGACCTATGCGCGCGAAATCCAGACCCCGGCATACGGCTGGGGTCTCGACGGGCTGGTGCGCGCCCGCGCCGATGTGCTGACCGGGATTCTGAACGGCGTTGACCCGCAAACCTGGTCGCCAAACAATGATCCCCTGCTGCCACGCCGATACACCGTCGACAATGCGACAGCCGGAAAGGCCGCGGCGAAAACGGCACTGCAGCGGCGCTTTGGCGTAGCGGCACAAGCGGATACGCCACTGTTCGGCGCGATCACTCGGCTGACCCCGCAAAAAGGCTGCGACCTCTTGCTCGCTGCGGTGCCGGGGCTCGTCCGACTCGGCGGCCGGCTCGTGCTGCTCGGCAGCGGCGATGGGGATCTCGAAGCGGGCTTCGCCGCGGCGGCGGAGAGTTATCCCGGCCAGGTCGGGGTGGCGCTTGGCTATGACGAGGCGCTGGCGCACTCGATCGTCGCCGGCAGTGACAGCATCATCGTGCCGTCCCGCTTCGAGCCGTGCGGCCTCACGCAGCTCTACGCCTTGCGCTATGGCGCGCTGCCGCTGGTGCGCCGCACCGGCGGGCTCGCCGACACCGTCGTCGACGCCAATGCCGCGACCCTCGCCGACGGCAGCGCGACCGGTTTCGCCTTCGACGCGGAAACCCCCGAGAGCCTCCTCGCGGCAATCGCACGTGCGACGGCGCTTTACGCTGATCGAGCGAGCTGGCAGCGCATGCTCACCCGCGCGATGACCCGCGATTTCAGCTGGGAAGCGTCGGCGCGGCAATACCTGGCGCTGTACCGTGAACTGGCGCTGAACCTACCCGCCTAAAATCGTCCCAACAGGAATTTCCACCTCGGTGGATTTGACCTTGGCGCCTTCGCCGAGCCGGACGCGCGAGACTTCGATGAACCCGCCCTGGGAATGGATGCGCAAACCCTCGGGCCCGGCCGAGACGACCTCGCCGAGTTTCTTGCCGCGCACCGCGCCGAAGGTTGGCGCCATGATTTTCTTGGCGTCGAACAGGTAGAGCTTCTGTTCGTCGTCGTCCTTCTTGATCGTCGTCCAGGCGCCCGGTGCCGGGTTGCAGCCGCGGATCAGATCGTAGACGAAGTCGACATGGCTCGCCCAGTTTATGCGCGCTTCGGCGTCGCGCACCCAGCCCTCATAGGTCGCCTCTTTCTCGTCTTGGGTCCATTCGGTGGCGCGCCCGGCGGTGACGAGATCCGCGGCCTGCACCAACGCCTCGACGCCGAGCGGGAAGATCTTGTCGAAATAAAGCGAGGCGGCGGTGTCGTTGGGCCCGATCGCGCAGCGCTTCTGCAGGATGACCGGTCCTTCGTCGAGGCCGGGGGTCGGACGGAAGATGGTCAGGCCGGTCTCGCTGCGGCCGCGGATGATCGCCCACGGGATCGAGGCCGGCCCGCGGTGCAACGGCAGCAGCGAGGGGTGGAACTGGATCATGCCGTGCTTCGGGATCGCACAGAACTCCGGCGGCGCGAAGAGGAGCACGTAGGCCATGACGCCAATATCGGCATCGCACGCCTTCAAGGCGTCGAGCGCCTCGGGGGCGGAGTATTTCGGGAAGCGGTAGACCGGGAGCTTCTTCTCCTCGGCCGCGACAACGAGCGGGTCCGGGCGCGATCCCGGCTTCTCGGGCGCCGCGAACACCCCGGCGACCGTGTCTCCGCGCGCTACGAACGCGTCGAGCACGGCCTTGCCGAACGCCTGCTGACCAACAATGACGATGCGCATGCCGCCTCCCTCTCGCTAGCGATGACGCCCGTTTCCACAAAATCGGGCGTCAGATTTCCACGCGGACCGCCCGGCGGCAAGCCCGTCGATGCGGAAGCCTTGAACGGGTCGCCGCACGACGGCGCTACTTGTTTGCCGCCAAGTGGTCGCGGATGCCGCGCAGCGCCAGGAAGTAGCCGTTGATGCCGAAACCGGCGATGATGCCGAGGCTTACAGCGGCGGTTTGCGACGCCGGGCCGCGCCGCACCGGGTTCGAGATATGCACCTCGATCGTCGGAAACTTCACCTGCGAAATCGCCGCGACCAGCGCCGGATAGCCGGAGCCGAAGGCCGCCGGGTTGAAGATCGCCGCGTCAATGCCGTGATCGCTCGCCTCGTAGAGCTTGTTGACGATGTCGCCTTCGAGGTTGGAATGAAAGATCTCGACATCGAGGCCGAGCTCGCGCGCATAGCCCAGAATCCGCTCATCGTATTGCGGCAGGGTCATCGGTCCGAAGGTCTCGGTCTGCACCTTTCCCCGCATATTCATACCGGCGCCGTGAATGACGAGGATCCGTGGCATGATGGTCTCCTGGCGATGGCTGGCGAAAATTCTCGCCCGTGAGGTTAGAGGAAGGATTCGCGCGGTGACAAGCCGCTAACTGGCAGGGTCGCCGGGCGGCGCACATGACAGATTTGCGACATTGCCGTATCTTTGGGCACTCGCGCCCAAGGTATTAGAGGTTCTGCCTTCGCGATGATCGGAGTGTGCCGTGATGGCGGCCGCCACGCAGGTCGGAGGGGCGCGCCGCTAAGAGGGGGTTGACGACGCAAATCCGGCGCACTGCCCCGCATCCTCCCAGCCCCATGAGCCGGGTTCCTCCCGCTCGCCGCGTCGGCTGCGGCGAGTCGAGTGCGGGCCTGCTCGCGGCCTGCAAATGACAGCCCAGTCAGGATGCAGCCGGTGAGGGGGGACACATTCGCCCCGGTCCCTAACCGCGGCATGATCACGATCTCGATCATGCTGGCAAACATCATGCAGGGCGTCGACAACACGATCCTCAATGTCGCCCTGCCGCACGTCCAGGGGAGCCTATCGGCATCGCTCGACCAGATCGCCTGGGCGCTCACCTCCTACATCGTCTGCTCTGCGATCATGATGCCGCTGACCGGCTGGCTCGCCGGCCGCTTCGGCATCAAATACATTTTTCTGGCCTCGATCATCGGCTTCACGATCGCGTCGGCCCTGTGCGGTCTGGCATCGAGCCTCGGCGAACTGGTGCTGTTTCGCGCGTTGCAGGGGGTGGCCGGAGCCGGCCTCATTCCGCTGTCGCAGGCGACCCTCCTGCAGATCAATCCACCCGAGCGCCATGGGTATGCGATGGCGGTGTTCGGCATCGGCACGATCATGGGGCCGATCATGGGGCCGGCGCTGGGCGGTTGGCTGACTGAGGATTACAGCTGGCGCTGGGTTTTTTTCATCAACCTGCCGGTCGGCGTCCTGTGCACGCTGGGCGTTATGATTTTTATCCGACAGACCCGCAACGTGCATTCCGAGCCGTTCGATTTCGTCGGGTTCCTGACCTTGAGCCTGGGGGTCGGCGCGTTGCAGCTGATGCTCGACCGCGGCGAGTTGAAGGACTGGTTCCATTCCAGCGAAATCTGGATCGAGGCGACGATCGCGGGACTGGGCCTCTATCTGTTCACCGTGCACACGGCAACCACCGACGAGCGCTCGTTTCTCAACCGAGACCTGTTAAAGAGCGCCAATTTCATGGCCGGCACCGTGCTGATGTTCTGTGGCGGTCTGATCATGACCGGGACTCTCGCGCTCTTACCGACGATGCTGCAAACGCTGATGAACTATCCGGTGATGACCACCGGCCTGGTATGCGTGCCGCGCGGCATCGGCAGCATGGTGGCGATGTTCATCGTCGCCCCGCTGATCACCCGGATCGACAACCGGCTGATTATTCTCTTCGGCTTTCTGTTGACCGCGGTGTCGATGTGGCAGATGAGCCAGTTCTCGCTGCAGATGGGTATGGCGCCGGTCATCATCTCCGGGTTTCTGCAGGGCTTCGGCCTCGGCTGCACCCAGGTGCCGTTGAATATTATCGCGTTGTCGACTTTGCCTCGCCACATCCTGACCCAGGGAACCGCGATCCGCAGCCTGATGCGCAACCTCGGCGGCAGCACCGGGATCAGCATCCTGATCGCCACCTTGGCCCAGAATACCCAGACCGTTCACTCCCGGCTGGTCGAAGGCCTGCGCCTGGACAATCCGCTCGCGCAGGTGCCCTATCTCGCGGCGCCATTCAGCCTCTCGACGCCGGGCGGGATGGCCGCGCTCAACGCCGAAGTCACGCGGCAGGCCGCGATGGTCGCCTATATCGATGATTTCAGGCTGATCATGTTGATCGCGCTGGGAACGCTGCCGTTGCTGCTTCTGCTACACGACGCGCGCCGGCGCCCGCCGCCCGTTGCTGCCGCAACCGCGGCGGCCGACGATTAGGGTTGTGTGTTCATGCCAGCCAGCGGCGTCAATCGGCTTTGACGATTGTGGATTGAAGACGCGGTGCGCGAGATTTGGCCGTTTTACGTCGTGATGTTGGACCTCCTGACGTCGGTATCTGTATCCCAGGGATTTCACGATGGCTGCCGAGGACTCTTTCGTTGTTAGCGCGGCTGCTTGATTATTGAATTATTCAGGGATTTATGGCAAAGAGCGGTCGGGGAAGATTATTAGCG
The DNA here is from genome assembly GCA_049801295.1 of Allostellaceae bacterium. Taxonomy (GTDB): domain Bacteria; phylum Pseudomonadota; class Alphaproteobacteria; order ATCC43930; family CGMCC-115725; genus DATARH01. The sequence continues at coordinate 10,220 of JBARKH010000367.1, forward strand.
GGGGCACGGTGATGATGCCTTTCCGCGTGAGCCGCCGGGCATTGCTCGCCGCGGCTCCGTTGCTGGCGGTCCCGCTGGGGGGCAGAATCGCGGCGGCGGCGGAAGGCGATTTTTCGAGTTTTCTCGCCGAGGTGCGGCGCGACGCGTTGGCGCATGGCATCCGTCCGGCGACGATCGATATCGCTTTTCGCTATATCCAATACCTGCCGCATGTCGTTGAGCTCGACCGCCGGCAGCCCGAGCACAAGATGACCTTCGCCGAATATCTCGGCAAGGTCGTGACGCAACAGCGGCTTGACGATGCGCGGCGTCACCTGGTCGACAATTGGGGGCTGCTGCAGCAGGTCTGGCAGCGCTTCCGCGTCCAGCCGCGCTTCGTCGTCGCGCTGTGGGGGGTCGAAAGCGATTTCGGCCGGACCATGGGCAGCTACTCGGTCCTCGCGGCGCTCGCGACGCTCGCCTATGACGGACGGCGCGGCGCGATGTTCCGCGCCGAGCTGATCGCGGCTTTGAAGATCCTCGACCAGGGCAATATCCGCGCTGACAACATGGTCGGTTCGTGGGCCGGGGCGATGGGTCAATGCCAGTTCATGCCGACGACGTTCCTCAGCTATGCCGTCGATTTCGACGGCGACGGCCGCCGCGACATCTGGAACGATCGCACCGATGTGCTGGGCTCGATCTCCAACTATATTTCTCGGCTCGGCTGGCGCGGCGGGGAAGGGTGGGGACGCGAGGTCGCCCTGTCCGCCAATTTCGACACGCGGCTTGCCGGGCTGGAGAGCCGGCGACCCACAGCCGAATGGGTCAGGCTCGGGGTGCAACCGGTTCGTACCGCGTTTACCGGCCGCGAGCCGCCCGCTTCGCTCGTCCTGCCCGATGGAGTGGGCGGCACCGCGCTTTTGGTCTACGACAATTTCCGCGTCATCAAGAAATGGAACAACTCCAACTATTTCGCTGCGGCTGTCGGCTACATCGCCGACAGCATCGATCGCGACTCGTTCGGCTAGGGCGTCGCGATGGGAACGTATTCAGGCATGCGGATGCTGCCTGTCGCCGTGGCGCTCGGCTTTGTGCTGGCCGGTTGCGCTTCCTCGGGGCCGCAATTCAGCGAAAATCACTCCGGCCACCATGTTCGCGGCCAGCCGATCTACCGGATTGAGCCGTACCAGGTGAAGGGGGTGTGGTACACCCCGCGGACCGACTACAATTACGACGAAACCGGCATCGCCTCGTGGTATGGCCCGGGCTTCGACCAGCACACCACATCGGATAACGAGATATACGACATGAACGAGCTGTCGGCGGCGCACAAGACACTGCCGCTGCCGAGCGTCGTCGAGGTGACCAATCTGCAAAACGGCCGCTCATTGCGCTTGCGCGTCAACGACCGCGGGCCGTTCGTCGACGGGCGGATCATCGACCTGTCGCGCCGCGCCGCCCAGCTGCTCGGATTCGAGACGGTCGGAACTGCCCGCGTGCGGGTGCGGATCCTGAAGGAGGAAAGCATTCAGGTCGCCGCGGCGGCGATGCACGGCGAGATCGGGAACGTGATGCTCGCATCGGCCGCCTCGACCGAGACCGCTCCGGCACCGCGGATCGCGCCGCGGCCGATCGCGTCGGTGCCCTCCGCCGGACCCGCCTCGCTACGGGCGGCCGAGACCATTGGGGCACCGCCAGTTGCCGCGCCGCCACCCGAACCGGTGG
>JBARKH010000368.1:0-8226 GCA_049801295.1 Allostellaceae bacterium
GGCGGTGCCCGCGCCGGCCGCAGTGGCCGCGCCCGTGCCGGCGCCCTTGGTGTTCGCGCCGCTCGCCTGGCTCTTTCCTCCGTTCCTGTCCGCCGCTCCGCCGCCGTCGGGGCGCCTCACCCTGACCAATTACAATTTCGCGGACGCGCATGTCGAGACGGTGATCACCGGCGCCGCCGACTGCGCCGTGGGCCCGGGGGCTGTGACCAGCGATTTCGTGCTGCCGCTCAACGGCACCCGGGTCATCGAAGCCGCGCCGGGGGCAGATGTGTGCTGGCGCCGCGCCATCGAGCGTGATGTGGCGCCGGGCGCGGCCGCGTCGGCACCCGCTTGGACCGAGTGGAACCGGGCGTTCCTCTCGTCCGGGCGCTCGATCGATTCGCAGCTGTAAGACCCGGGCCATGACCCGCATCGCATCGATCGCCACCTACCCGATCTCGGTGCCCCGCTCGCCTCCGGTGTGGACCGCGCAGGAGGAGAGCGAGGCTTGGTCGGTCATCCTGACCGAGGTCAAGACCGATGACGGGCTCGCCGGGTATGGCCTCATCCACGGCGCGCCGATGCCGCGGATCTGCGAGTGGGTCGCCCGCTTCGCCGAGATTATCGCCGGCATGGATGCGCTGATGCATGAGGCGGTATGGGACCGGCTCTTCGCGCTGACCTGCCCGCGTCCGGGCGCAATTGACGGTCGCAGCGATTTACCGCCGCCGGTGCCGCGCGGCGAGCGCACCCAGGTGATGGCGGCGATCGCCGGGATCGATGTCGCGCTGTGGGACCTGAAGGGCAAGGCCGCTGGAATGCCGGTGTGGCGCCTCTTGGGCGGCGCAAACCGCCCGCTGTTCACCTATGCGACCGGCGGCTACTACCGGCCGGGTGTGTCCAACGCGGCTTACGGCGAGGAGTTGACGCGGTTTCTCGATCTCGGCTACCGCGCCGTCAAGCTCAAGACCGGCGCCGGCAGCGTCATCGAGGAGGTCGCGCGGGTCGGCGCCGTGCGCGCCGCGCTTGGGGCCGCGCCCGACCTCTTGCTCGACATGAACGCGCCCTACGATCTGCCCGACTGCATCGAGTTCGCGCACCGGGTCGAGAGGCATCGCATCTTCTGGCTCGAAGAGCCGCTGCACTGGTATCTGCAGCCCGCCGATTTCGCCCGGCTCGCCGCGGCGACGCCGATCCCCTTGGCGCATGGCGAGCGCGAGCTGTCTCGCTTCACGGTGCGCGACTTCATCACAATTGGCGGCATCCGATATGTGCAGTTCGACGCGACCCGCGCGGCCGGCTTCACCGAGGCGCTGCGCGTCGCCGCGCTAGCCGAACAGCACGGCGTGATGGTTGCGCCGCATACCGCGCCCGAGATCCATGGCCACCTCGTCCTCGCCCTGCCGCGCTGCGCCTTCGGCGTCGAGTCGCATGGCGGGCCCGAGACCGACCCGCTCGCCCACGGCCTATTCCACGAACACCCCGAACTGCGAGACGGCCATATCCACATCGGCAACCGGCCCGGCTTCGGCCTCGACCCCGATTGGAAGTTCGTCGAGCGCTACAAGGCCAGCTAGAACAATGCCGAGCCTAGCATCAGCGCGACGACCAGCATGATGACGAACAGCGCGATAAAAATGAAGAACAGCAGCTTGGCGATACCGGCGGCCGCGGCGGCGATCCCGGTAAAGCCGAACAGCGCGGCGATGAGCGAAACGACCAGAAAAAACAGCGCCAGCTTGAGCATCCGTACCTCCGTAGGTTGATCCGACAGCAAACGCTGTTGGCCGCGGAAAAGCGCGCGGCATGGCTCGAAAAGCCGGCGTTGCGCGTTGGCTAGCTCAGTCCTCAGAGGGTCGGCCCTGCCGCCCGGATCGCCCGCCACAGGCGCTCGGGGCTTGCCGGCATCGGCACCTCGCGGATGCCGAGCGGCTTCAATGCGTCTATCAATGCATTCCCGACCGCCGGCATTGCGCCGACCGCGCCCGCTTCGCCCGCGCCCTTGACGCCCAATGGGTTGGTCTTGGTCGGCACCGGGTTGCTCTGGCAATGAAAGCCCGACAGATCGCCGGCGCGCGGCATCGCGTAATCCATGAAGGAGCCGGTGACGAGCTGGCCCGACCCCTCGTCGAAATGGATGTCCTCCATCAAGATCTGTCCGACACCCTGCACGATACCGCCGGCGATCTGGCCTTCGAGGAGGAGCGGGTTCAACACCGTGCCGACATCGTCGACGACGCTGTAACGCATGATCTCGACAGTCCCGGTGTCGGGGTCGATCTCCAGTTCGCAGATATGGGCCCCGTTGGGGAAATTTTGCTGCTTGGCGGCGTAGGCGGCGCTGGCGACGAGGCCGGGCTCCATGCCGTCGGGCAGGCTCGGCGGGTCCCACGCCACCGCGGCGATATCGGCGAGCGACATCGCGCGGTCGGTGCCGGTGATCCGGAAGACGCCGTCGGCGAGCTCGATGTCCGCTTCGGCGGCCTCGAGCAAATGGGCGGCAATCGCCTTCGCCTTGGTGACGATCTTTTCGGTCGCCAGATAGACCGCCGAGCCGCCCAAGGTCGCGGTCCGTGACCCGCCGCTGCCTTCGCCGATCGCCACCTTGTCGGTGTCGCCCTGGAGGTATTGCACCTGGTCGGGATGGATGCCGAGGCGGTCGCACACGAGCTGCTTGTAGATCGTCTCGTGCCCCATGCCCTGGGTGATCGAGCCGGATAGAAGGGTCGCGGTGCCGCCGTGGTCGAAGCGGATCTCAGCGGCCTCGAAACCGCCCGCGGCCGCGCGCTCGATCGTGTTGGAGAGGCCGATGCCGCGCAATCTGCCGCGGGCGCGCGCTTCGGCGCGACGCGCCTCGAACCCCCTGACATCGGCGAGTTCCAGCGCGAGCTCGAGGTTCTTGGCAAACTCGCCGCAATCATAAGTAAAGATCAGCCCGGTTTTGAACGGCATCGCCTCGGGCGGGATCATGTTGCGCCGGCGCAGTTCGACCCGGTCGATGCCGAGTTCGGCGGCCGCCTCGTCGACCATCCGCTCGATGACATAGCCGAATTCCGGCCGGCCGTTGCCGCGGTAGGGCCGCATCGGGTTGGTGTTGGTGAAGACCGCGGTGACGTCGGCGTGGATCGCCGGGGTGCGGTAGACCCCGGCGAGGGTCCCCAAATTCATCACGAACGCATTGGAGCCAGCCTGTGCATAGGCGCCGACCGCGGCGGTGACCTTGACGAGGAAGCCAAGGAAATGCCCGTCTCTGTCGAGCGCCAGCTCGGCCTCGGTGACGTGGTCGCGCGCCTGCGCGTCGGAGAGGAAGGCTTCCGACCGCGTGCTCGTCCACTTGACCGGGCGCCCGAGCAACTTCGCTGCCCAGAGGACCAGCGCCACCTCGTTGTAGATCGCCGATTTCATCCCGAAGCTGCCGCCGATATCGCCGGCGACGACGCGCACCCGGCTCTCCGGCACGCTCATGATCTGGGCCAATTCGGCGCGGTAGGAATGGGTGCGCTGCAGCGTCGTGTAGATCGTGTAGCGGCCGTCCGTTGGATTGAAATCGCCGATCGAGCCGCGCGGCTCCATCGCCGCCGCGGTCACCCGGTTGATCACCATCCGGCGCTTCACGACATGGTCGGCGCGCGCAAACGCGGCCTCGACCGCCGCCTTGTCGCCGACCTGGTGGACAAAGCAGATGTTGTCGGGGCAATCCTCCCAGACGCGCGGCGCATCCGGCCCGGTCGCCCCGGCGGTCGAGACGATTCCCGGCAGCGGCTCGTAATCAACTTCGATCAGCTCGGCGGCGTCGGCCGCCTGGTGCTTCGTTTCGGCGACGACAAAGGCGACATAGTCGCCGACCCAGCGTACCCGGTCCGCGACGAGGGCCGGAAAGCGCGGCCGGTACATCGGCCCGCCGTCGCGCCGCCGCATGCCGTCCGGCACCGGCAAATCGCCCCAGCCCAATTGTTGCCAATCGGCGCCGGTCAGCACCGCCAGCACCCCCGGCGCCGCCGTCGCCCGGGCGACCGCGACCTTGGCCACCCGCGCATGCGCATGCGGCGAGCGCAGCACATGGCCGAACACCATGCGCGGCAGCACCATGTCGTCGACATAGCGGCCGCCGCCGCGCAGCAATCGCGGGTCCTCAAAGCGCGGAACCGGCTGACCCACAGCAAACTCGCCCATTCGTCCCTCCGGAATTAGCCGCCGCGCCGCCTCAGCGGAACGGGTTGATGATCAGGACGCCCTCGATCTCTCGGCCGTGGCTCATGTCTTCGGTATAGAGCTCCGCGCAGCCGAGCGCCCGGGCCGCTGCGATGATCGCACTATCCCAATAGGAAAAGCGGTGTGCCGCGCGGATCTCCAAAGCGGCATTCAGGATCGCAAGCGTCATGTCCTGAACACGGAAGCGGCTCCATCCGGTGAGGAGATCGACGGCGACGTCATGCGGCAGCCGGTGGGGCCGCGTCACCCGCGTCGCCTGGGCGTAAAACTCTTGCAGAACCTGGATCGACAAGGCGCCATCGTCGCGTGCGAGCAGCTCGATCGCGCGCTCGCGCTTGGTGGCCTCGGCAGGGTCGCGGCTGATCGAATAGATCAGAACATTGGTGTCGAAGAAGATCGGCACGTTTACAGCCGGCGGTCGTAGAGCTGATCGCGCGGCAGATTTTCCGAGGCACTGAAATCGGTAACCCGCTCGCGTGCTTCCCGTTCCAAACGCTTCAGCCGTTCGAACTCGGTCTCGCCCGAGGCAAGCTCGACGAGGAAACCTTTGACGAGCGCCGATACCGAGGTGTCGCGCTGGGCGGCGACCATTCGCGCGCGCCGGTAGGTTTCGTCATCAAGTGATACTGTGATATTTTTCATAGAATCACAGTAAGAATGCCGCGCCGTCCGGTCAAGCATCCCGAGCAGTCCGTGACTCGTTTTCACCCTGCGCTCTCTCGCTTGCGCCCGGCGTTGGGCGGCCTCATGCTAGCCGATAAGCGTGAGCACGAACCGGGGATGAAGATGTCGCGTCGAACCTTGACCATCGCAATGCTGTCGATGATCGCGGCAACAACGGCCGAAGCGCATACCGGCATCGGCCATACCAATGGCTTTGTTCACGGGTTCGGGCATCCGATCGGTGGCATTGACCATATCCTTGTGATGGTCGCGGTTGGCCTCTTTGCCGCCCGTCTCGGCGGCCGCGCCCTATGGCTCGTGCCTCTGTCCTTTGTGTCGATGATGATCCTCGGCAGTGTTCTTGGGATGATTGGCGTCGGCCTGCCCTTCGTCGAGATCGGAATTGCGCTTTCCGTCGTCATTCTCGGAATTGCCGTTGCCCTCGGCTATCGCATGCCAACCGCCGTCGCTATGGAGATGGTTGGCCTCTTTGCCGTCTTCCACGGCCATGCTCACGGTGCGGAGGTGCCGCAGTCGGGGTCGGGCATTGCATACGGGGTTGGCTTCGTTCTGGCGACCGTGTCGTTGCACGCTCTCGGAATCGGCCTCGGCCTCGCCACCGGCAGGATGAGCCACGCCCTCACGAGCCTCGTCTTGCAGACAGCGGGAAGCGCGATGGCGCTTGCCGGTGTCGTAATCCTTACCGGATATTTGTGATAAGCCGCGCCGACGCTAGGCGAGAAGCGCGGTACCGGCAGGATTTCGGCCGGCCATTCTGTAATCGGGGAGGATCGCCGGTTGGACGGCGCTATCGATAAGGTGCAGAGCTCAGGCAATCTGCTTTCTCTGGCAACGCTCAGCGGTCCTGTCCCGGACCCGGCGGCAAACGCCACCCCAGCGGCGCCGCAATCGGCCGAGGCCGCGCCGGCGAAACCGGCGTATCCGCCGCCCGCGGCAATGCCGACCCAGCAGGGTCCCAAGGGGGTGCGCTTCGATTTCAACGAGGGCTGCCGGGTGGCGCTGCCGGAAGACGAGCACCCCTGGCGGGTGCGGATTTCCGACCGCGACACCGGAAACATCCTCTATGAGACCGAAATCAAGGCCGGAAGGGTCAGCAGCACCAAGCGCTATTACGTCCGTTTCCAACTCGAGATCTGGCAGGAAGGCGAGAGCCCCTTCAGCCATGACTATTCGGCCGATGGACGGGAGGTGCTGATCAACTTCCCGGTCGGGACCCTCGGCGATACGCTCGGCTGGTTCCCCTATGCGGTGAAGTTCCAGGAGCGGCACAAGTGCCGGCTGACCTGCGCGATGGCCGACCGGCTCATTCCCCTGTTCCGCGACACCCACCCGCAGATCGAGTTTCTGACGCATGAGGAGGTCGACCCCGAGCGCTATTACGCGACCTACAGCATCGGGCTCTTTTTCGACGACAGGGATGGCGTCTTCCAACCCTGCGATTTCCGCCATGTCGGGTTGCATCGCACTGCCGGGTTCATCCTCGGGGTCGACCCGACCGAAGTGCCGCCGCGGATTGCGCTGCCCGACGAACCCCGGCCGCTGGCCGAGCCCTACGTCTGCATCGCCGTGCAGTCGACGACGCAGAGCAAGTGCTGGAACAATCCGATGGGCTGGCACGAAATCGCCAGCTTTCTGAAGGAAGCCGGATACCGCGTCGTCTGCATCGACCAGAAATCGGTGCATGGGACCGGGCTCGTGTGGAACCACATCCCGCACGGCGTCGAGGACGAGACCGGCGACCGGCCGCTGCTGGAGCGGGCGCGCTGGCTGCGCCATGCCGATTTCTTTATCGGGCTGTCGAGCGGCCTCTCGTGGCTCGCCTGGGCGGTCGGCACGCCGGTGGTGATGATCAGCGGCTTCACCCATCCGACCAACGAATTCACCACCCCCTACCGGATCATCAACTACCACGCCTGCAACAGCTGCTGGAACGACCCGCGCCACCGCTTCGACCACCACGACTTCCTGTGGTGCCCGCGCCACGCCAATACGCCGCGCCAGTTCGAATGCACGCGCCTCATCACCGCCGACCAGGTCAAGCAGATCGTCCGCCAGATCCCGGGGTTCGGGGTGATTCATCGTTAACGAGGCGGGAATGCGGCGCCGCGGCGATGGCGCCAGCATGAAAATTATGTAATCTCGGCTGCCTGCGGGGATACCGTCGCCGACGCCGGCGGAGGGAAGGATCCGAAATGTCCACCATTCAAAATTTCCCTTATTACCTTTCCGGCGTCGGGGTCATCACCAACGTGCAGAACGTGGAGGTGACCAGCGGGGCTTTCATTGACATCGGGGTCCTCCACCTCTCCGGCAACACGTACTACGGCACCGGCGAGTCGCTGACCATCGACAGCGGCGGCATCGTGGCCGTCTACGTCGCCGGCGCGAGCGCGTCCGACATCGTTACTAACGGGGGCGCCTTGTTCGTCGAGAACGGCGCGACCGCGACAGGCGTCGTCCTGAACGGCGGTCTGTTCGACGTTATCAGCGGCGGGTCGGTCACCAGCGTCACGGTCAACAGCGGCGGCACCGTGACCCTCAATGACAACATCGCGCAGATCACCGACATCGTTGTCAGCAACGGCGGGGCGTTCAACAATTTCGGCACCGTCAGCAATGTCGTCGTCAGCGCCGGCGGCAGCGAAAACGTGCAAAAAACCTCCCTCAACAGCGGCACCGACATCAGCGGCAGCATCTACGGCGTCCAATTCATCGCCAACGGCGCCTTCGGCGTCGACACGACCGTGTTCAGCGGCGGCACGCAGGACGTGGTGTCCAACCCGGTATACGGTCTGCCGCCGGCGGTTGCCATCAGCACCACCGTCAGTGCCGGCGGCAGCCAGAATGTCAATCCCGGCGGCAGCGCGACCGACACTACCGTCTTTGGCTCGCAATGCGTGATGGACGGCGGCTATGCGCTCAGCACGACCGTGCTCAGCGGCGGCTTTCAGCACATGGGTGGGTCGGGCAGCAGCATCGCCAGCATGACGATCGTCAAGAGTGGCGGGCGGCAGGACGTCTCGGCCGGCGGCTTTGCGATCGTCACGACGCTGTCGGGCGTTCAGTTCGTCTCCTCGGGCGGCAGCGTCACCTCGACGACGGTGGCCAGCGGCGGCCGCGAAACCGTGCTGTCGGCCGGCTCGGCGACCTCGTCTGTCCTGAACAGCGGGGGCAGCGCTACCGTCTCGTCCGGCGGCTCGACCAGCTTCGCGACGATCAGCAAGGGCGGCGTCCAGCGGGTGCTGGGGTCGTCGACCGACACAACCATCAGCAGCGGCGGCCGCGAGCTGGTGTCGTCCGGCGGTTCGGCGAATTCGGCGACCGTGCAAAGCGGCGGCAGCCAGACCGTGT
>JBARKH010000369.1:0-5029 GCA_049801295.1 Allostellaceae bacterium
CGACCTATCTCCTCGACGTGCGGACGCCGGACGAGTACGCCGCCGGCCATCTGGCGGGCTCCGTGTCGGCGCCGGGCGGGCAGTTGGTCCAGGCGATCGATCGCTGGGTGGGCACGCGCGGCGCCCGGCTCGTGCTGATCGACGACAGCGGAGCCCGCGCGGTCATGACCGCGCAATGGATGATGCAGCTCGGCTGGGACACCTACGTGCTCGAGCACCCGTTCGAGGGGCAAAAGCTGGAGACCGGCGGTACCGGGGCGGCGCCGCCGGTGCTCCCCGATGTAATGACTATCACCGTCGCGGAAGCCGCGCATTGGTTGAATGACGGGGCGGCGGCGATATTCGTCGGATCGAGCGCCAATTACCGTGAGGCCCATCCCGAGGACGCGGTGTGGGCGATCCGGCCGCGTCTCGACCGCTTGCCCGCCAGCGTGTTGCGGGCCACGCGCATCGCCGTCTTCGCCGAGGACGACGCAATGGGGGTGCTGGCGGCGGCAGACCTGGCCGAGATCGCGGCGCGGCCAGTGGTTGTCGTAGAGGGCGGGATCGGCGCGTGGCGGGCGGCGGCGCGCCCGTTTGTCGCCTCACCCGGCGAGCCGAGCGACGACGAGCGCATCGATTACCTATTCTGGAACCACGACCGCCAGGCCGGCAACCAGGCGGCGATGCGCGCCTATCTGCGCTGGGAAACCGAATTGCCGGCCGAGATCGCCAAGGACGGCCTCGCCGGCTTCCGCCTCGCGCCGCCGTAGCGCGGTCAGCTGAGGAACTGCTCCTTCAGCACGCGCTCTTCGAGGTTGGCTTCGCGGTCGAACAGGAGGGTCATCGCGATGTCGCGGTTCTCGTGGATCTCGACGGTGACGACATCGCGGACTTCGGTGTAGTCGGCGACGGCGCTGACCGGCCGCTTGTCGGTTTCGAGCGCCTCGATCTTGACCCGCGCGCCATGCGGCAGGATGGCGCCGCGCCAGCGCCGCGGGCGAAACGCGCTGATCGGGGTCAGCGCCATAATCCCGGCGCCGAGCGGGATGATCGGACCGTGCGCCGACAGATTGTAGGCGGTGCTGCCGACCGGGGTCGAGAGGAGGATGCCGTCGGCCATCAGCTCTTCGAGCCGGACGACCCCGTCGACGCTGATCCGCAGCTTCGCGGCCTGGCGGCTCTCGCGCAACAGCGACACCTCGTTGAAGGCGATCGCGCGGTGGGACTTCCCGTTCTCTTGCGATGCGATCATTTCGAGCGGGTGCAGCACCACCGGTTGCGCCGCGGCGAGGCGCTCGGTGAGCCCGTCGAGGCGATAGGAATTCATCAGGAACCCGACGCTGCCGCGATGCATGCCGAAAATCGGCAGCCCGCTGGCGACAAAGCGGTGCACGGTTTCGAGCATGAACCCGTCGCCGCCGAGCGGCACGATGATGTCGGCATCCTGCGGCTCGATGGTGCCGTAGCGATGGCGCAGCTCGTGGAGCGCCAGTTGCGCGGCCTCGCTCTCGGAGGCAAGAAAGGCGACCCGCGGAGTGCCCCGGGATGTGACCCGGGGTGTCGGCGCGGCCATCACCCGCCGGTTACGCTCATATGGCGGGAGACGGCGGGCCGGTTGTGGCGGCGATCGATGATGAAATCGTGGCCTTTGGGCTTCCTGCTGATCGCCTCGCGGATCGCAGCGTCGAGCGGCTCGTCACTCTCCGATTGGCGCAAGGGCGTGCGCAGATCGGCGGCATCCTCCTGCCCCAGGCACATATAGAGGGTGCCGGTGCAGGTGAGGCGCACCCGGTTGCAGCTCTCGCAGAAATTATGGGTGAGCGGGGTGATGAAGCCGAGCCGCCCGCCGGTCTCGCGCACCGTCGCGTAACGCGCCGGGCCGCCCGTGCGGTAATCGCTGTCGTCGAGCGTCCAGCGCCGCTCCAGGCGAGAGCGCACCAGCGACAGCGGCAGGTATTGATCGAGCCGGTTCTCGCCGCCGATATCGCCCATCGGCATGACTTCGATGATGACGAGGTCGAAGCCTTCCGCGCCGCACCAGGCGACGAGATCGTCGAGCTCCTCCTCGTTGACCCCGCGCAGCGCTACCGTATTGATCTTGACCGCGAGCCCGGCGCGTTTGGCCGCAGCCAGCCCTTCCTGCACCTGGTCGAGATGGCCCCGCCGGGTGATCTCGGTGAATTTGGCCGGATCGAGCGTGTCGACCGAGACGTTGACCCGCCTGACGCCGCAATCGCGCAGCTCCTCGGCATATTTGGCGAGCTGGCTGCCGTTGGTCGTCAGGGTCAATTCGTCGAGCGCGCTCGATTTGATGTGGCGCCCTAGCGCGCGGAACAGGCTCATGATGTTGCGCCGCACCAGGGGCTCGCCGCCGGTCAGGCGCAACTTTCGCACCCCCTGGCGGATGAAGGCGCTGCACACCCGATCGAGCTCTTCCAAGGTCAGGAGCTCGGATTTCGGCTGGAAATTCATCTCTTCCGCCATGCAATAGACACAGCGGAAGTCGCAGCGGTCGGTGACCGATACGCGCAGATAGCTGATGGTGCGGCCAAACGGGTCGATCATGATGGAATTATATAGGACCGCATCCGGCCGCTGTCGCCCCCGATGTTAAATTGGCTATTCGGCGCCCGGCTCTGGTGGAAACCAATCGCCGACGATCTGGTCTTCACTGTAGGTGGTCGTCCGTATCCGCGCGACGATCGCCGGATCGGCTTCGGCGCGCTTGCCAAGATCCCTAACCGCAAGCCTTGCCGCGCGTGGTCCCTGCCTGGCGATCTCGGCGCCGATTTCCCGCCTGAGGCTTGGGCTCCGCTCCAGCAAATCCTCGATTTCGTCCCTCGCGACGATGATCGAGTTTTCCCATCCCCGTTGCGGGTTGCGCGCGGGTGAATGTTGCAGTTTCAGCAGATGGTGGATGATCCGCTTGATCTGGCTGCCCAGGGCCGATTTTTGCGAGATGCCCAAGCCTTCAATCTCCTCGGCCAGGTTCTCCCAATCCAAAAGCTGGTTGGATCCGTTGCGCGCCGCGACGCGCAGGGCACCAACTTGCTGCTGCGACCACGCGACAAAATCTTCATCGTACAGGGTCTGATTGCTCATCGCCGCTCCGAGGTAGGGGGCGTCTGACGCTAAGATGGTATTTGCCGCCTTGAAGCAAAAGGTCGACCGCACCATCATCGCCATCATGCAGGAATTCGCGGTGCGGCCCGATCCCGACGACCCGCGCCTCACCCGCCGGGTCAGGGGCATCGACCAGGAGGGGAAGGCAATCGAGACCGCGGTCGTCACCGAGCGGCCGCTGACGTTGTTTCTCAACGGGCGCGAGATCGTCACGATGATGACGATCGGTGACCACCCCGACTACCTCGCGGTCGGCTACCTCCTGAACCAGAACATGCTCGGGCCCGAGGACCGTATCATCGCCGTCGATTACGACGATGAGATCGAGACCGTCGTCGTACGCACCGACCGCGAAACCGATTTCGAGGACAAGCTCAAAAAGAAGACACTGACCTCGGGCTGCGCCCAGGGGACGGTGTTCGGCGATCTGATGGAGAAATTCGACGAGGTGCGGCTCGACCCTAACGCGGTGCTGCGGACCTCGTGGCTTTATGCCTTGTCCCGCAAGATCAACACCGCGCCGAGCCTTTATCTCGCCGCCGGCGCGATCCATGGCAGCGTATTGTGCGAGGAAGACCGGGTGCTCCTCTACATGGAGGATGTCGGCCGGCACAATGCGGTCGACAAGATCGCCGGCTATATGCACCTCAACGGGATCTCGCCGGCGGGCAAGATCTTCTACACCACCGGGCGGCTGACCTCGGAAATGGTGATCAAGACCGTGCAGATGGCGATCCCGATCCTGATTTCGCGCTCGGGCTTCACCGCCTGGGGGGTCGAGCTGGCGCGCCAGGCCGGGCTGACCCTCATTGGCCGGGCCAAGGGGCGGCGTTTTGTGGCGCTTGCCGGGGCCGAGCGGATCGTCTTCGACAGCGATCCCAAGAGTGTCGGCGACGAGCCGACCCGGCTCGCCCGCAAGGCCAGCCTGGCGGAAGAGGACGCCGGGTGAACATCGTCGGGCTCTTACTCGCCGGCGGGCAGTCGCGCCGCATGGGCGGCGGCGACAAGGCGCTGCGGCTGCTCGACGGGCAGACCCTCCTCGACCATGTCATCGCTCGCGTGCGCCCGCAGGTCGCCGCGCTCGTGCTTAACGCCAATGGCGACCCCTCGCGCTTCGCACGCTTTGGCCTGCCGGTCGTCGCCGACAGCATTGAGGGTTTCGCGGGCCCCCTCGCCGGAATTCTCGCCGGGCTAGACTGGACCGCCGCCAACCGCCCCGATTGCGAATTCGTCGTCAGCCTCGCCACCGACGCGCCGTTTCTGCCCGCCGACCTCGTGGCGCGACTGGTCGAGGGGATGAATACGGCCGGTGCCGAACTCGCCTGCGCCGCCTCCGGTGGCCAGCCGCACCCGGTCATCGGATTGTGGCCGGTGCATCGACGCGAGGAATTGCGTCAGGCGCTGGCCGTGGACGGGATCCGCAAGGTCGATGTGTGGACCGCGCGCTACCGTTTGGCGACGGTGGATTTCCCGATTGGCGCAATCGATCCGTTCTTCAACGCCAATCGGCCGGAAGATCTCGACCGCGCGGCGGCGCTGCTGCACGAGGCGGCGGGCTCGCCATGACGCGACCGGTTGATCTGCGCGTCGTCGAGCTCATCGCCGCGCGCCTCTGCCATGACCTGATCGGCCCCATTTCGGCGATCAGCAACGGCGTCGAGCTGTTGACCGACGACGAGCCGGACTTTGCCCGCGAGGCCGCCCGGCTGGTCGGGGACAGCGCCCGCAAGGCCATCCGGAGCCTGCAATTCTATCGGTTCGCCTACGCCTTTGGCGGTGGCGGGCTGATCGGTACGGCGCCCCATCTGCTCGCCGCCGAATTTTTGGAAGAGACCCCGATCGAGTGCGATTATCGCGCCGAGGTGCGGGAGTTGTCTCTGGCCGAGCAGAAATTGGCCTGCGCGATGCTGGTGCTCGCCGGCGA
>JBARKH010000370.1:0-1748 GCA_049801295.1 Allostellaceae bacterium
ACAGCGAGCCGCCACCGCCGCTGACCGTGCCGCCGAGAACTTGTGTTGCGCTGGCGACACCACCGGCGGACACCGTCTCCTTGCCAGCGCCGCCGCTGATTGCGCCGCCGCTGATGATCGCACCGACCGTTCGGCCACCGGCGCTGACCGTTAGCGAGCCGCCGCCGCCGCTGACCGTACCGCCGCGAACATGCGTCCCGCTGGCAACACCGGCCAAGAGCACGGTCTCCTTGCCGCCGCCGCCGGCGGCAATACCGCCGAGCACGAGCGTATTTCTCGAGACCCCGCCGGCGGACACCGTCTCCTTGCCGCCACCGCCATTGACCGAACTGCCGCCGACGGTTGCGCCGACCGTCTTACCGCCGGCGCTGACCGACAGCGAGCCGCCGCCACCGCTGGCCGTGCCGCCGAGAACGGCCGTACCGCTCGCGATGCCGCCAGCAGACACCGTCTCCTTGCCGCCCCCACCATTGACCGAACTGCCGCTGACGATCGCACCGACGGTTATGCCGCCGGAGCTGACCGACAGCGAGCCACCGCCACCGCTGACCGTGCCGCCGAGAACTTGTGTTGCGCTGGCGATGCCCCCGGCGGATACGTTCTCCTTGCCGCCGCCGCCGCCGGCGACGTCGCTGCCGCTGACGATCACGCCGACCGTCGTACCGTTGCCGAACACTTCGATTTTGGCCCCAGCCGAGAGGGCAAAACCGCTCAGTACATACAATTCGGTGATCTGCAGCGTGCCGCCGCTCGAGATTGTCTCGCCGCTCGCGGTGGCGCCGAGGGCCAGCTCCATCGTGCCGCCGCTGGAGACCGTGGTGCCGAATGACGAGCCGCCGGCCAAGACGAACTCCAGGCCGCCATTGCTCACTATCGTCGCGGTCGCAGTGCCACCGATCAGAACCTGCTGGGTGCCACCGCTGCTGACGAGCGCGCCGCTCGCCAAGCCCATCGCGTCCTGCAAGCCGCCACGGATCGACGCGCCAAAGTCGAAACCACCGGATTCGACAAGGTCGGTCCCGCCGCTGTCGATGACCGCGCCCCGGGCGCTGCCGAAGGCGTTTTCGCCCATCAATCCGCCATTACTGACCGTCGTGGCGATCGCAGTGCCGCCGCTCTCGACCGTCTGCACCCCGCCGGACAAGATTGTCGCGCTGGTCGCCGTGGCGGCCGAAGCCCCGCCGCCGACGACCTGAGTACCACCGCTGATGACGGCGGCGAAGTCCGAACCTGAGCGGATCGTCTCGTCCCCGCCGGCAAGGACCGAGGTGTGCTGCGCTACGCCATCGATCTCAAGGGTGCCGCCGTTGACTTTCGTGTTGACGGCCGTGCCGCCGGCGAAGACCTCACAGAAGCCGCCTGAATCGATGACGGTGCCGGTGACACTGAAGACACCGGGCATGTAGTGCACCGCGCCCGATGAGTCGACGAGCATGCTCCCGGAAATGACTTTTCCCGACCCTCCGGGATCGGACCACGTCGTCGCGACGTCGAAATTCGCTCCGCTGGTGACCGTCGTCATTTCAGCCCCCTGGTCCGACCCGGCGTTTTGGCCGTTGCGGGCCGCCGGGAAGAGGTGGTGAGGCAGGCCTGTTAATTTAGAGGGCGCGATCCCGCAATCCGCCGATCTCGAGGACGCGTCAGGATCGCCCCGGCACCAGCGGATCGTGGTTGGCGCCGCCCGGCGCGGCCGGCGGGCCGGTGGCGAGGAGCGTCTGGCCGGCATAGGCTTGCAGATGGATCGCGAG
>JBARKH010000371.1:0-2846 GCA_049801295.1 Allostellaceae bacterium
CACCTGGTCGATCGCCTCTTCGCCGGTGATATAGGCGGCCTCGTTGCCCCCGGCGGCAAGCAAAGCGGCGGCTTGCAGCAGCAGCGTCGACTTGCCGATGCCGGGATCGCCGCCAACCAGGATGGTCGAGCCCGCCACCAGACCGCCGCCGCACACCCGGTCGAACTCGGCGATACCGGTCAAGAGCCGCGGCTGCCCGGCGGTTTCGCCGCGCAACGCCACGAAATCGAGGCGCCCGCCGCGCCGCCCACCACTTGAACCAAGACCCTTCGGGGGGATCGCGCGCGCCACCTCCTCGACCATGCTGTTCCAGGCGCCGCACGCCTCGCATCGGCCCGCCCATTTCGGCGCCGCCGCGCCGCACTGCTGGCAGACGTAGCGCGCCTGGGTCTTCATGCGGCGCGGACCTCCATTTCGATCGGTCCCTCGGCGCGGCCATGGACGAACTGGTCGACAAAGGGGTTGTCGGTCTTATCGATCTCTGGCGTCGGCCCCTGCCAGATGATCCGCCCCTTGTGTAGCATCGCGATGCGATCGGCAATCTTGCGTGCGCTCGTCATATCGTGGGTGATCGACACCGCCGTCGCGCCGAGCCCACGCACCAAATCGATAATCAGCCGGTTGATCACATCGGCCATGATCGGGTCGAGCCCCGTGGTCGGTTCGTCGAAAAACAGGATCTCCGGCTCGGCGGCGATCGCGCGCGCCAGCGCCACCCGCTTCTGCATGCCGCCCGAAAGCTCGGAGGGGCGCAGCTCGCCGACCTCGGGGCCGAGCCCCACCGCGGCGAGCTTCTCTAGCGCGATCTCGTGCGCCTGTTGCCGCGGCATGCCGCGCCCCTGGATCAGCCCGAACGCGACATTCTCCCATACGCTCAGCGAATCGAACAGGGCGCTGCCCTGGAACAGCATGCCGAAGCGGCGCAGCAGCGTCTCACGAGCGGCGCGGCCGATACCTGATGTTTCGACACCGTCGACGCGGATCGACCCGGCATCGGGACGCATCAACCCGAGGATACACTTGATCAGAACCGATTTTCCGGTGCCCGAGCCGCCGATGATGACGAGGCTCTCGCCGGCGGCGACGTCGATCTCGATCCCGTCGAGGACGCGCTTGGGCCCGAAGGATTTTTCCAGCCCGCTGACGGCGATCTTGGCGGTCTTTGCGATTGGGGCGGCGCTCATTGCGCGAAAAATGCCTGGGTCAGGAAATAGTTGGACAGGAGGATCAGGATCGAGGCCGAGACCACCGCATGGGTCGTCGCCTGTCCCACCCCCTCGGCGCCGCCGCGCGAATGATAGCCGTGATAGCAACCCATCAGCGCGACGAGGAAGCCGAAGACGGCGGCTTTGACGAGGCCCGAGACGACGTCCATCGTTTCAAGATACTGCTCGGTCTGGGTGAGATAAGTCGCCGGGTTGAAGTTGAGCTTGTAGGTGCCGACGAGAAAGCCGCCAAAGACGCCGATGATGTCGGCGACGAGGACGAGCGCGGGCAGGGTCAGGAGCCCGGCGAGGAGGCGCGGCAGCACCAGATAGCGCAGGGGGTCGGTCGAGAGCGTCGTCAAGGCGTCGATCTGGTCGGTGACGCGCATCGTCCCGATCTCGGCCGCCATCGCCGCCCCGACCCGACCCGCCACCATCAGCCCGGCGATGACCGGCCCCAATTCGCGCGTCACCGATAAGACGACCACCGTGGCGATCGCGCCCTCGGCGTTGAACCGGGCGAACCCGGTATAGGATTGCAGAGCCAGCACCATCCCGGTGAAGAGCGCCGTCAGCCCGACAACCGGCAGCGAGAAATAGCCGACATAGACGATCTGTCGCACGATCAGGCGGGGATAGTAGGGCGGGGTCAGCCCGGTGCCGAGCGCCTGCCCGGCGAACATCGCCAGCCGTCCGGCCGCGGCGAGAAAGGCGAGAAAGGCCGCGCCGATCGACGCGAGAAAGGCGATCATTCCGGCGGATTTGTCCCGGCGGGACCAAATTCGGGGAAATCGCGATAGATCCGGTGATAGCGCGAACCGAGCGCGCAGAGGATCTCGTAGCCGATCGTCCCGGCATCGGCCGCCGCGTCGTCGACCCCGTAACCGGCGCCGAGCAGCTCGATCAGCGCGCCGGGCCGCGCCAGCTCCGGGGCAACCGCCGAGACATCGAACGTGACAAGATCCATCGAGACCCGGCCGAGAAGAGGAACGCGCGTGCCGGCGAGAGTGCCGCAGCCACGATGGCTCAGCGCGCGCGGCCAGCCATCGCCGTAGCCGACCGCCACGATCGCCACGCGGCCAGGCGCCTTCATGACATGCGCCGCACCGTAGCCAACCGACTCACCCCTGTCAATTTGGCGGACCTGCACGATTTTTGCGCGCAGTCGGACGATTTGGCGCAGCGGGTTGGGGCGGCCCGGAAGCGGGTTGACGCCAAAGAGCGCGGCGCCCGGGCGCACCAAGTCGAAATGATAAGTGGGGCCGAGAAATATCCCCGAGGACGCGGCGAGGCTCGCCGGCACCCCAGGGAGTTGTGCGGCGATGGCGGCGAATCGGGCGCGCTGGCGTTCGTTGAGCGGGTGCTCGGGGCGGTCGGCGCAGGCGAGGTGGCTCATCACCGCGCGCCAGGCTACCCGAGGCGGGTTCGCGACGACGGCTGCAAACTCGCTCGCGGAGAGGCCAAGCCGCGCCATCCCGGTATCGACATGGAGGATGGCGGGCGTTTTCCAGGGCCCGGACAAGAGGCGGTGCGTCCTTCGAGACGGCCGCTCCGCGGCCTCCTCAGGATGAGGATGGATTTGTGATGCCAAATGCAAATGGTCCTCATCCTGAGGAGCGTCGCGGCGGAGCCGGGGCGCGT
>JBARKH010000372.1:0-4766 GCA_049801295.1 Allostellaceae bacterium
CCCTCGTTCCACGCCGTATCGGCCGGCAGGATCAGGGTCGCGATCTGCCCCGGCGCCATCCGCGCGGCCTCGATCGCCAGGGCGCCGTCGGCGGCGATCCCCTTCGCATTGGGCGAGGTTTTGACCCAGTGCGAGTTGGGCCGCGCCAGCCCCTCGATGTCCGAGGTCAACGGCGCATCATATTGCCGGTGATAGGTCGCATGGTCGCCGACGATGTTGACCATCCCCGAGGCCGCCTTGTTGGCGTTGTGAATATTCGCCAGCCCATTGGCCAGCCCCGGCCCCAGATGTAAGAGGGTCGCCGCCGGCCCATCGCTCATCCGGTAATACCCGTCAGCCGCCCCGGTCACCACCCCCTCGAACAGCCCCAACACGCAGCGCATCCCGTCCACCCGGTCGAGCGCGGCGACAAAATGCATCTCGGACGTGCCGGGATTGGCAAAACACACATCAACCCCACCCCCCACCAGCGTCCGCACCAGGCTTTCCGCACCGTTCATCGCAGATTCTCCGCTTGCCGCGCCCCCGCCCGCTCCCGGGCGCCGAACCCCCGCATCCTGCCGGGCGGCGGGCGAGGGAGCAAGCGGGCGATGGGGCACCGAACCGGGCGAGATTGCTTCGGTCCGCCTGCAATGACAACGCGAGCTTGCCCCGCGACGGTTCGAACCGGTCCCAATAAACCTGCGTCATAGCCGATCCAGCAGGCACCGCTGTTTGGGATCAATGCTGACATGTCCCATCGTCTGTGATTTCCTGCGCCAGGAATTTCAAGAGCCCAATCTTCTGCCCGGAGCGGTCGCTTCAGTGAGCAAGGCGGTCTTCACCACAAAAGCTGAACCCACCTACGACGACTTGCCGGAATTCCGCTACCACTTCCCCAAGACATATTTGCGTCAAGTCGAGGCGGCGGTCGGGGACTGGATAATCTATTACGAACCCCGGAGGACAAGCGGCGACCTCAGCAGCCGCGGCGGCCGCCAAGCCTACTTCGCCGCTGCGCGCGTGGAGTCAATCCGGCCGGATGCAGCGATCCCTGATCATTTCTACGCATTCGTCTCGGGTTTTTTGCCATTCCCTCGGCCGGTGCCGTTTAGGGAAGGCGAGCTTTACTACGAGGCTAGCCTACAGCGCGCCGATGGCGGCACCAGCAGAGGGGCGTTCGGTCGCGCGGTGCGTTTGATCACGGACGCTGAATATGACCTGATCTTGAGAGCAGGATTTGAGACGCTCATCATACCCGCCCCGGTTGCTAGCCAGGAATTCCCGGACTTCGCGGAAGAGCCAGCCCTGTTCGACCGCCCGCTTGTCGAGCGCATGACCTCCCGGCTCTTCCGAGATGCCGCTTTTTCAGGCGCGGTAAAATCCGCCTACGCGAACACTTGCGCCGTTACCGGGCTCAAGATTCTAAACGGAGGTGGCCGATCGGAGGTGCAGGCTGCGCATATCCGGCCCGTGTCTGCCTCCGGGCCAGATTCCGTCCGAAACGGCCTAGCCTTGTGTGGCACTGTCCACTGGATGTTCGACCGTGGCCTGCTGTCGCTCGGTGATGACTACACCATACTCGTTGCTCCGGGTGGTGTTCCGGAACCCGTCCATAGACTGCTAAACCCTGACGGTAAGCTGAAGCTACCGACGCGGCCGGAATTTTGGCCACATCCACAATTTCTTCGGTTCCATCGGGAGACCGTTTTCAAGGGATAGCCGCCAAGGCAATCAGCGTCGATAATGCGGTCCCGCCGTTGATGGCCAAGGTCTTGCCGAGATTGCGCGGAAGAAGGCATTTGGCAGAGGATGAGATGTCCAAGCTCGCATTGAAAAGGCTGACTGGGTCCGACCTGACACTTTTCGAGTGGCAGTTCGGCGGCGGTGACCAGAAATCCATAAACTTGAACGCAAATATCTTCGTCGATCAGCTATTCCCGATGATTGTGGAGGCGACAAGGGGAAGCCGATGGATTCCCCTGGATTTATGGATATTCGGCCCCGGAAATCGAGCAGGGTTAAATTTGCAGCGCAAAATTACTAAAAGTGTTGCATCTGAAAACTGGCTTCTAGGCGGCGAGATTATCAAAAATCCTCTGGACGACCCCGGCCGGTTCAATCCACTTTTGCCGGGCGACTACGTCCTTTTTTCCTTCGAGGGAGAGATTGTCCCCTCCTCGGCTACGGCTCTGTTTGTAGCTCAATCATTGCCCGAGGATTTGGCCCTGCATTCTGCGCTTGCGGAATTCGGACTATCCGGTCGGGACACGATGCGTGCCCTGGACGAGGACCACATCGCACAGATTATTGTACGAGCCCGGCTACCCGAGGATCATCCGCTCGTCAGCTTCGCCCTCACCAATGAGCTCCAGGAAGCCGCACTCGGCGACGCCGCGGCTACCGAACGATTATTGCGCCGTGCGTGGGCGCCGAATGTTTCTATCGAAGCCCTACGACGCGCGCGCGAACAGGCAGGTGAGATCGGCCGCCTGGGCGAGGAGTTGGTCGCGATCCATCTTGAGCGCCAAAAGGCACTCGGTATCATCGGCTCCTTCGAGTGGGTGTCCGAAACCAACGCGGTCGCACCGATGGATTTTCGCGTTACGCCAATCGCCGGCCCGGCAGAGCGGATCGATGCGAAGACGACCAACGGCCCGTTTGATCGGCCGTTGCATGTCTCGTTATCCGAGCTTAAGGAGATGGCGGCCGAAAGCGGCGGGCCTTATCGTATTTACCGCGTGTTCGCAGCCGATAGAGAGGGAGCCAGGCTCCGTATTTCGGCAAATTTGAAGGATTTTGCCCAGGAAATCCTTGCGTGCCTCGCCGGCCTTCCAGGCGGCATCACAGCGGATGCCGTTTCGGTCGATCCGGGTCGAATTTCGTTCGATAATGAAATCGCTCTCGCCGCCGCCGATGAAGACGAGTGAACCCTGACGCGTGACGGACGTTCTTACGCCGCAGCAACGCAGCTTCTGCATGTCCCGGAACAGAGGCCGGGACACCGGACCTGAGCTTTGCCTGAGAAAAGAGTTGTGGAAACGGGGACTGAGATATCGCTTACGCTCGGCTCTGCCGGGCCGCCCGGATCTCGTCTTTGCCGGTGCCAGACTCGCGGTGTTCGTGGATGGATGTTTCTGGCACGGCTGCCCCGAGCATGGCGTGATGCCAACAAACAACGGCAGCTTCTGGGCCAGGAAGATCCCCCGAACCAAGGAACGCGACGCGGCGGTTGGCCACCAGCTTTGGGCGGCAGGATGGCGGGTAATTCGCCTTTGGGAACATGAGATCCGAGCGAATGCAGCATGTGCCGCGGAGATGATCGTAATCGCCGTCAAGCCTGTTGGATAACTCACTCCGCCTTCCGCGCCGTCTCGTCGAGGGCGCGCAGGGCGGGTTCGGGGATGCGGTCGAGGATGCGCAGGAGCGCCTGGAGCACCGGTTCGACGGGGGTTCCGTTGCGCTCCCACGCGCGGATAGTGGCGACCGGAAGATCGAGCTTTTTCGCGAATTTCTGCTGCGACAAACCGAGTTTTAGGCGGACGTCGCGCGCTTCGTAGTACGGCACCAAGGTTTCGGTGCGCGGCGCGAGATCGGGGTCCTCGTCGATCATTCGCTCGATATCGGCGTCGGTGAAGCTCTCGAACTTCTCGCGATCGATATAGTCGCCCTCGGCATTTGCTTGCTTGAGTGTCTTGCGAACGATCATCAGAGCCTCTCATTCCGACGGGCGGGCCTCGCGGAAATTATACAATAGCGGCCGCCTCTCCGGGTGTAGATCACCATGATATGCAGGCCTTCGATTTGTCCGGTCGCGACGATCCTTATTTCGCTCCGAGTCCGGGGGTCTATCCTCCGCCGCACCGGTCCGTTGAATATGCGTACGGCGTAGCCGAAATCGAAGCCGTGCTTGAGTCGGTTGGCCGCGTTCTTGGCCGCGTCCCACTCGAATTCCATCGACGCGGATCATACGCGATAGGAGTCGGCCGATGCGACCTCACTGTCGGGTGAACCGGTGCGGCGACGATAAATTTGCCACAATCGTATGCTAACGTTTGTCGAGGCTGCGGATCGCGAGGCAGAGCATAAGGCCGTGCCCTTTTCTTCACCCGCAGATAACAGGCTAACAGGTCAGGGAACGGGGATCGGGTGGCGTCACGGCGGCCGGGGCAGATTTCAACCAGCCGGCGATATTTCACCTGATGTCAGCCTGTAGGATCAGGTTGCGGTCGGGGGGCGGCCCAACTTGCGGTTGGGACGCCCGTCGGCCGGATTGGTCGGCGTCGCCGCGACAGGCGCTCGGCGCCTCGGGTTTCGGCCGGTTGTCCCCGCCCGCCTTGCGTCCTACATTCCTGGCGGCGATGCCAGGCGACCGGCGCTGCACGTTCGCGTATACCAGCAGAAGGAGCGGGAAATGGCTCTGGTTCCGTTGGCGACGAAGGGCAACTATTTTCACGTCTATGATTTTCGGGTGAAACCGGGCCGCGGTGACGACTTCATCGAGCTCTTCAACCAGTTCGATTACGGCGACAACAACCCGTTCCACCGTTCCTCGGCGCAGGTCAAGGATGGCGTCTTGTGCCGCGACGCCGCCGACCCCGACCATTTCTACCTGATCGGCGAATGGCGCGACATCGAGGAGCACCGCCGCATTCGTGAGCTTGTGGCGCGCGAGATCCGGCCGGAATTCGTGACGTTGATCGAGGGCGGGCATTTCGTGCCGAATTACGCCGAGATTGTCTCGATGACCCCGCAGGAGGTCCTCGACAAGTCGCAGCGATGAGCAC
>JBARKH010000373.1:0-2920 GCA_049801295.1 Allostellaceae bacterium
GTCGCGAGGAGCGCGTATTCCTGCGCGCGCGCGGTGTCGGGATCGTGAAGCTGCCGCTGCCCGGCTGCGTAGAGGTCCGGCCGCAATATGGCTCGTGCGACCCCCGTCGCCGCCTCGACCGCAAGGACACGCTCCGCCGGGATCCGCGACCAATTGGAAATCGAGGGTTGAGACACACCGATCCGGCGCGCAAGCTCGGTTACCCCGCCTGCGGCGCGAATTGCCTCCCGGAGCCCCGGGTCGCTCATCACACGCTCCGAATGTGCGGTTCCAACCCAGCCCCAACACGCTAATGCCACGGGAATAAGACGGTCAATAGCCTGAGGCTATGATTTCAGTTGTTGCCCAAAATCATAACCCACGGTTATGGCGATCTCGTCATTGCGGGAGGGCGCCGCCGTGGCGGCGGGCCGGCAGGGGAGGGGGAGGCTTCTGCTGATCCGGTTCAGGTTGCGTCGCGGCAACGGGGGTCTCCGTTGCGGTTCCCGCTGTCGCATTTGCGTTGCCGGTGGGCTCCGGGGGCGGCTCCGTCGCTGCCGGTTCTAACGCATCGGGCACGGGATCGCTGGCCTTGGATGTTCCCGTCATTGCGTCCACCAGCCGGCGGACGTCCTCCGGGGTCAGCGGCCCAAAGCCCGGCACGCCGCCCGGTGCGTTGAAATCCCAGGCATTCTCCGAGAGGCCGACAAAGTCGCGGATCGCGGGGTCAGCAGCCCAGGCGCGGCGCAACGCCTGGCGCGTCAGTTCCGCCGGTACGCCGGGCGCCAGAAACGGGGTGATGTCCGATGCCGCGCCGAGCGACTCGATCGGCGGCAACGCCGGGTGTTCGGCACTCGCCTCGCCCGCGACCGGACCGGCGGGGATCTTCGGGGCGCTGGCGTCGATCGCGACCGACTTGGGTACCGGCTTTTCGCGTCTTCGTGCAGCGGCGGACCGCTTGCGGCGCGACCACCGCGCGAGGAAGCCGTCAGCCTCGCTCATGGTCTTTCCCCTCACGGTCTTTCGCCAATCCGGGATCGCGCCGCGCCAAACTCTCCGGGTCGGCGCGGTCGCGCTTGCGCTTTGTGAAGGGCGGCGCGGCGGGGTATTGGGCGACGAACCGGGCGATGGCATCACCCACCGATTCCGGCATCGCCACGGCTTCGACAATCGCCTGTCCGGGCTCGGTCAGCGCCTCGCCTTCGGCCGGATCGGCGGTCACGGCGGCGATCTCGAACGGCGGCTCGCCGCCGGTCGCCTCCAGCGCCACCCAAACCGAAGGTGCCCCCGATTCGAGATTGCGGCGGTAATTGTCGGCTTCCGTGCGATAGAGCGCGATCTCGCCCGGACCGGCGTAAAAGGTCACGGTGTCGCCGTCCCGCGTGAGTTCTGTCCAGGGGGTCGCCTCAGGCAGGCCCGGGAGAACGGCGACGGGGTGCCAGAGAAGGTCGGCCCAGGGCGACGATGCCTTGCGCCGCTCGACGACGACGCCGACAGGGATCCGGACGAGCGGCGCGACGAGGCTCATGGCCGGGCTGGCAATCCGGTCAACAGGTTCTGCGGCTTCAACCGCAGCGTCTTTTCGCCGGTCATCGCGAGGATCAGGTAGACCGGGTCCGCGCCCTCTGGATGCGTCAGCTGGAACAGCGCCACCAGCCGGCACTGCGTCGCCTCGTCGATTTCCTCGCCCCGCCACAGCGCGTCGCCGATCCGGGTGCCCTCGGCGTCGAGCCCGACATACCAGGTGAGCGGCACCTCGCGCAGTTCGCTCAATGGCTCGACCGACACATCAAGGGCGAGCATGTGACGCAGCCAAATCTCGACGACCGCACCGAGCGCGGCAACCCCGCGCCCGCCGGCGGTGAGGTCGAGCGCCATGTCGAAGCGGTCGCTGCGCTCCCAGTAGTCCGCCGCGTTATCCTCGGTCAGGATGTCGATCTCGGCCGATGAGGGAATGCCCAGCATCGAGACGAGCGGCGAGACGGGCCCGGTTCCGGCGCCGGCGATCGCCTCCTCGTCCGCCGCGATCAATGCTCCCTCGTGGAGGGCCACCCGCTGCGGGCGAAACAGCAATTCCGCGGCGCGGACGACGAATGGATCGTGACAATCATCAAGCGCATTGCGCAGGATCACATGCACGAGCTGATCGAGGAAGATGGGTGGCGTCGTGCCGACATCGCGGCGGATCAGATTGAGATAGGCCGCCTCAAGGGTACGGTGGCATAAGAGATGGTCGCGAAACGCGCACAGCACCTGCCAGTTCTCGCGAGCGTCAACGTCGGCGATTGCGGCGATGTCGCCGGCGGCGATCGGAACGCGCGGATCGGCGAGGAGCGCGGCATGCAGTTCGCGCTCGGCCGCGCACGCTTCGGGCGGTGGATTGAGCTCGGGCCGCGCCAGATAGGCCTTGAGGAGCTCGTCGGTGACCAAGAGCCGGCCGCCGTCGTCGCGATCGGTCAGATGGTGACCGCAGGAGAGCCAGAAATCCCTCACCGGCGCGGGCCTCCGGTCTGCGGATCGAGCCACGACGGCGAGGCCAGCGCCGGCCGCAGGGGTCGGCGCGTTGACAGGCCGACGGCGCGCTCGATCAGCAAGTCACCGTTCGCTTCGAGCGAGCACCGCGCACCACGCTTAGGGCTCAGCTTGGCGAGATAATCCGCGGCGGCAGGGGGAAAGCCGGCCTCCTGCCAGCGGTCGAGCGCCAGCATCAGGTGGCGGGCAAAGCTTTCGACGAGGCGCTCGGCGCCAATCTCGCCAAAGCCTTCATCGGCGAGCGCGGTCGACAGCTTGTGGAGCCCCGAACCCTCCCGGCTCATCGAAACGATGCGGATCGTGGCGCCGAACACCAGCCAATCCGGTACCGCGCTTTCCGTCGCCTGCTCGGGCCAGCCGAGGCGTCCGCCGCCGACCAGCCCGCCGTCGACGGCGACCGCGTCCGGCC
>JBARKH010000374.1:0-11399 GCA_049801295.1 Allostellaceae bacterium
AGCTTAGCCTCGGGCTCTATCGCGACCTCGCGGGCGGGGTAAACCCGAACGGGGCCGAAGCGTGGACCGACCGGGAACTCGTCGTCCCCGGCGCGGCGATCGGCGCGCCGCCCGATGTGCTGAACCGGGTCGGCCAGAACTGGGGTCTCGCGCCGATCAACCCGCTTGCTCTGCGCCGGCGCGGCTTTGCCCCCGTGATCGCCGCGTTGCGCGCCAACATGCGGCACGCCGGGGTGCTCAGGATCGATCACGTGATGAGCCTGCAGCGGCTTTATTGGATCCCGAGCGGCCTTGCCGCGACGAAGGGGGCCTATGTCAATTATCCGTTCCGCGATCTGTTGCGCCTGGTCGCGCTCGAAAGCCGCCGCCACGGCTGCGCGATTGTCGGCGAGGATCTCGGCACCGTGCCCGAAGGGTTTCGCGAGACGATGCGGCGGGCGAACGTCTTGTCCTACCGCGTTTTTGTGTTCGAAAAGCTCGGGGACGGCAGCTTCGTTCCGCCGGGCGGCTACCCGCCGCTTGCCGCCGCCTCGGCCGCGACGCACGACCTCGCCACGCTCAAAGGCTTCTGGCTCGGCCACGACATCGCCTGGCGGCGCCGGCTCGCGCTCTATCCTGATGCAGCAGCCGCGGCAAACGAGATAGCGGAGCGCCGCCGCGACCGGCAGAAGCTCCTTGAAGCGCTGGCCGGCGAAGGGTTGCTCGGCCACGAGCGGTTCGGCGCGTTTCTCTCGCAAGACGGCGAACCGGCCTACAGCCCCGAACTCGGCGAGGCGATCCTCGCCTATCTGGCGCGTTCGCGCGCGCGCCTCGCGCTGGTGCAGATCGAGGACGTCGCCGGCGAAGCCGAGCAGGCCAACCTACCCGGGACCACCGAGGCGCATCCCAACTGGCGCCGGCGGCTGCCATCCCCTCTCGAGGACCTCCTCGCCGGGCCCGAGATGGCGCGGATCGCAGCGTTGATGACTGCCGCGCGCCATCAAGCAGCCTCCGGAATGAGGGGGTAAGGATCTGCCATGAACACAACAAGGCCCGCCCGCTTTCATTACCGCCTCGGCGCCAACCAGCCGGCGGCGAGCCCGACCGCGCGCCGCCTAGCGGAGATGGGCGAGGCGAACTTTCGCGAGACCGATGGCGCGTTCCGGCTCGATGTCCATCCCGAAAGCCGGCTCGGCCCCGATCCCCAGATGTTCGCCGATCTGCAAAAGGGCGCGCTCGAATTCTATCTCTCGGGCGCGCTCCTGGGCGGGGTCGCGCCAACCAGCGCCCTGCCGCTCCTGCCCTTCGCCTTCACCGACAGCGAACGGGTGTTCGCCGCGCTTGACGGCGCGCTCGGCGACATGATCCGCCGTGAGCTTGCGGGGGCCGGGCTGCACGCCTTCGGTCGCGCCTGGCAGAACGGGTTCCACCACATCACCACCAGCACCCGGGCGATCCACGGCGCCGATGATTTCGCCGGGCTGAAGATCCGCACCCCCGGAGGCGCGTTCGCCGCGGATTTCTTCAGGACGCTTGGCGCCGAGCCGGGCATGGTGCCGTTCAGCGGGATGTACGACGCATTGAAAGCGAAAACCTTCGACGGCCAGAGCGACCCGCTTGGTGTCGTGCAATCGCTCAGGCTATACGAGGTGCAGAGCCATCTGAGCCTCACCGCGCATTGGTGGACCGGATTTACCCTCATCGCCAACGCCGCGGCGTGGCAGAAGCTGCCGGTGGAGATCCAGGCGGTCGTCGAGCGCAACGCCGGAAAATTCGCCTTGCTGCAGCGCGCCGATATCGAAGCAGTGAACGCCGCTGGCGCCGAGGCGCTGGCGCGCCACGGAATGATCGTCAACCAGGCGGACACCACTAGCATCCGCGCCCAGCTCGGCGATTTTTACGCACGCTGGCGGACCCGTTTCGCCCCCGCCGCCTGGAAGCTGCTGGAGGAAGCGGCGGGCGGTTTATAGTTGCCGGCCTTATTGCGCCGTGATGCCGCCGTCGATGACGAGGCTGGAGCCGGTCATGAAGGCGGTGTCGTCGGAGGCGAGAAAGACGATCCCCTTGGCGATGTCGGTGACGGTGCCCATCCGCCCGATCGGGAGACGGTCGATCACCTGCGCGCGCGCCGCCGCGACGTCATTGGTGCCGAGATTGCGCGCCCGGGTGACCAGAACCTGGTCGCCCATATCGGTGTCGATCGTGCCCGGATGCATCGAATTGACCCGGATGCGGTAGTTCTTGCGGGCGAATTCGAGGGCGGCCGATTTGGTGAAGAGCGTGACGCCGCCCTTGGTCATCGAATAGAGCGGGTCCTGGGTCGAGCCTACGAGGCCGGCGACCGAGGACAAATTGACGATCGCGCTGCCGTGCGGGCTCAGCACTGCCGCATCGCGCAGCGCCGGGAGCGCAAGCTTGGTGCCGAGAAAGACGCCGGTCAGATTGACCGCGCTCAAACGCTGCCATTCGGCGAGGGTCGCCCCCTCGATATCCTTGCCGAGAAAGAGCCCGGCGTTGTTAACGAGGATATCGAGCTTGCCGAAGCGGCCGACGATCGCGGCGACGGCGGCGCTCCACGCCTCTTCGCTCGTCACGTCGAGATGAAGGTAGAGCGCCTCGCCGCCGGCGCTGGTGAGCGCGCGCACCGTCTCGCGGCCGCGCTCGTCGAGCACATCGCCGACCCCGACCTTGGCGCCGGCCTCGACCATCAGCCGCGCGGTCTCGCCGCCGATCCCGCGCGCCGCGCCGGAAATGAGCGCCACCTTGCCGTCGAGCCGGTTCATGCCGTCCCTCCTCAAAACAGTTGGCGTCGTGGACGCGACGCTAGCGCAAAGCGCCCCAAAGTCTCCAGCGGTTTGGACCCGGCGGTTGATGGTGCAGCATTTTCTCCGGCATGACCGCTGAACCGGCATGACCGGATCGGTCATAGTTGACGCATTCTCTCGCTGTACCGTGTCCGCTCCGGAAACCAAATCTAGCAATGCGATTGTCGCCAAACGTGATATATGGTATCCGGCGCCGCCAGGAGCTCGAATTGCGGTCAGCGACAGGCACCGTCCCCTTGACTCGGAGGGATCGACATCGCGCAATCGCCCGTCCGGTACTCACGCGCTAGCCGCCGCGCGAGGAACCCCGTACCGCCAAGAGCAATAAAATCCACATACGCCACGAAAGCGCCACCATGACAACAAACGATCCGCCAATGTCACACACTACCTATCAAGATGCAGGCGTCGATACGGATGAAGCCGAGAGTGGCCTCACGCGGTTGGTCAAACGTATTACCCGCACCTGGCCGCCCCGCGGTAGTTTTGGCGAGGTCCAGCTACCGATAGGCTATTTTGCCAATGTAATCGACATTGGCGGTATCGGGCTGGCGATTTGTACCGATGGAGTTGGTTCCAAAGTGGTGATCGCCGAACTCATGGACCGCTACGATACAATCGGGATCGATTGTATCGCGATGAATGTCAACGACCTGATCTGTGTGGGTGCGCGGCCAATTTCTTTGGTAGATTACATTGCGGTTGAGCGAGTAAACGCGCGGATCCTTGATGCGATTGCGATCGGCCTGGCCGATGGCGCCGAGCAGGCCGGCATTTCGATCTCTGGTGGCGAGATTGCCCAGCTCGAAGACGTCATCCACGGCTTCGATTTGGCAGCTGCGGCGGTGGGAACCGTGCCGCTCGATAAAATTCTGACCGGTCGTCATGTCGAACCGGGAGATCGGGTCATCGGCATTCAAAGCAGCGGGATCCACAGCAATGGGCTCTCTCTCGCGCGCAAAGCTTTCTTCAAGCGAAGTGAGCCGCTGCCGTTGGATTATCCGGTCCCCGGAACCGGCGCATCGCTAGGCGAAGAGTTGCTCCGCCCAACCTTGATTTATGTTCGTGAGGTCATGGAGATTCTGGAAACAGTGCCGAATACCAAGGCTTTGATAAATATTACGAGTGACGGCCTTCTTAATTTAAGTCGCGTTGAGAACCCACGCACCGGGTTTTTCATTGATGAAATGCCGGAGGTTCCCGACATATTTAAAATGATCCAACAATATGGTAATGTCAGCGTCGCTGAAATGTTTGAGGTCTACAATATGGGCGTGGGGTTCTGCGTCGTGGTCAGCGACACGGACGTCGGTGCGGTGTTTTCCATACTCGAAAAACACGATCGGAAAGCGTGGGTGATCGGCACCGTGATCGAAGACGCGACTAAAGGGGTGTATCTGCCCCGGCAAGGGCTCAAGGGACACAAGAAGCGTTTTCGTGGGGAATGAAACGGCGGCCGGGGCCGGCCTATCTGGCCGAGGGTTTGGGGGGTGCGTCGACAAACGCCCAAAAGCTGTCGTCCATCGCAACGGACTTGCTCGTCAGGTATGGGAAGTGGCCGTATACGAGCGACAGCTCCTCGTCTGCTTCCGCAGCGCTCGCCCCGGTGTCGCTGTAGCGATAGAGGGCCGCGACGAGGCCGGTCCGGTCCGCTCCCGATTTGCAGTGGATCAAGAGCGGCTTTGGCGCCTTGCGCAGGATGCCGAGAATCTCCCCGATCTGCTGGGTTGTTACAAAGCGCTTCGCCGATATCGGATAATCGAAATGCGCGAGGCCCAGTGCGTTGGCCGCCGCCATCTCATCGTCGTACCAGGGCTCCCCCTTATGCGCGCCGCGCAGATTGAGCACCGACTTGATCCCGTATTCCCCGACGGCCGCCTTGATCTCATTGCCGCTCAATTGCGCCGAACGGTAGAGTACACCCGCCCTGACCGTGTGAAGATTGCCCTCGTATTGGAGAATCCCCCAGTAGCCGCCGACCGATGCGGCAACCAGCGCGACGCAAATCCCGGCGATCTTGAGACCGCCGATCAGCCGCGCAACCGCCCCGGATCGATCTGTCCGGTCGCCGGTTTTTGCATCGAGCCAGCTGAGCGGTCCAGAGGTCATGCCGCAATCCCATCTTCGGTCGCCGGTTCATCGGCGCGCCCATTCTCGCCCAGGCAATTCCGCGCGCAAGCCGCAATCAGGTATAACCGCCGCCGCCCGGATTGCCAATAACGGGCGCGATCGGCGCGGTCGACCAAATCGTCATCGCCGCCCCGATCGGGTCGCGAATTACCGGAGGCAGGTGAATGGCCGTGTCGATTGCCGCGATCTACCGCTACCCGGTCAAGGGAATGAGCGCCGAGCGCCTGACGCGGGTGGCGCTCGCGCCCGGCGAATGCCTGCCGCAGGACCGCCGCTTCGCGATCGCGCTGGCCGCGACCCCTTTCGATCCCGAGCACCCGCAATGGCTGCGCAAGACGCATTTTGTCATGCTGATGCGCGACGAAAAGCTGGCGCAGCTCGCCACTAGCTTCGACGCGCAGAGGGGCGAACTGTCGATCGAGCACGCTGGCGGCGGCACCGCCCTGCGAGCCCGCATCACCGAACCTGAGGGGAGCCGGGTCGTCAGCGAGTTTCTGGCGGAATTCCTCGGGCCGGCGGTCGAAGGTCCGCTGCGCATCGTCGAGGCACCCGGCCACGCCTTTGCCGACGCGCGGCGCCAGCCCAATGCGACGAGCGACAAATATGTGTCGCTGATCAACCTCGCCAGCATTGCCGCGCTCGAAACAGTGGTTGGGGCCCCGGTCGATCCGTTGCGCTTCCGAGCAAATGTCTATCTCGATGGGGCAGCGGCCTGGAGCGAGCGCGAATGGGTCGGCTCCGAGATCGCGCTGGGCGGCGCGCGCCTGCGGGTGATTGCCGCGATCACGCGGTGCGCGGCAACCCAGGTCAACCCGGCGACCGCCGCGCGCGACCTCGATATCCCCAGCGCCCTGCAACGCGGCTTCGGCCACAATCTGATGGGAGTCTACGCCGAGGTGATCGCGGAGGGCGACATCGCGATCGGCGACGAGTTGGCGCTGCGCCAGCCATAGCCCGCCGGCCCTCGTTCCCGTGCCCGGACGAGGCCGGACAAACCTGCCCGGATAGCCGAACGCGGCCAAGATGACCGCAGCCGGCAGGCCGATTCCACGCACGAAAAAACCACTCTCAGCGGCGCTGAGGCGCCGTCGAGCGTGGTGCGAAACCGACCGAAATCGTCAGTCGTTAAAGCTTGGTGGCGACTTTGGTGAAGGTCGAGATGAGGGCGGTTCCGACCAGCGACATGGCGCTGATCGCGGCAACCGCGATCAAGGCGGCGATCAAACCGTATTCGATCGCGGTCGCCCCGTCCTCGCTCTTCCATAAATTTCTCACTGTGACAAACATTCACCTTCTCCTGAAACCGCTGGCCTCGGCGACCACGCGCAGCGCCGAGGCGCCGCTGCGCGTGGTACGAAACCGACCAGATTCGCCAATCCTTAAAGCTTATTGGCGACGTTGGTGAAGGTCGAGATGAGCGCGGTTCCGACCAGCGACATTGCGCTGATCGCGGCAACCGCGATCAAGGCGGCGATCAAACCGTATTCGATCGCGGTCGCCCCGTCCTCGCTCTTCAATAACTTTTTCACTATGGCAAACATTGACGTTCTCCTGAAACCGCTGCCCTCGGCTACCGCGCTCAGCAGCGCTGAGGAGCCGCCGAGCGTGGTGCGAAACAGACCAAATTCGCCAGTCCTTAAAGCTTATTGGCGACGTTGGTGAAGGTCGAGATGAGCGCGGTTCCGACCAGCGACATTGCGCTGATCGCGGCAACCGCAATCAGGGCGGCGATCAAACCGTATTCGATCGCGGTCGCCCCGTCATCGCTTTTCCATAACTTCTTAAGTGTGGCAAACATCCGAGTCCTCCTGTGGCCGCTGACCCCCCCACCGTGCACGCCAAAGCTTGCCAAAGCCTTAAAGCCAGCGCGCCGGACGATGGCATAGAGCCTACGATCACACAAGACTTTAGCTAATTTGACCGGGGATTTCCGCGTGAAAGGATTTGATTTAGTTGGCGCGGCGATCTCACCTTAGGTCCCGGAGGTCGCGCACTGCG
Organism: Allostellaceae bacterium; assembly: GCA_049801295.1. Classification (GTDB taxonomy): domain Bacteria; phylum Pseudomonadota; class Alphaproteobacteria; order ATCC43930; family CGMCC-115725; genus DATARH01. The sequence goes on from JBARKH010000374.1 coordinate 6,933, forward strand.
AGAACCGCATGGCTGTCATCGAAAGTCCAATCCGCCCACCCGTGAGGATGGGCGGATTGCACAGAGCCGGCCCAATCGCCTCCGGTCTCACTCTGTCCGGAGGCGTTGCCGGACCCGATCAGGGCGCTCCGGCTCGACCGTCGCCTAACGCGTCGATTTCCTCATCGGTGGGAAACCGCCCGGTTTGCTTCTTCGAGAACGCCAGCCGACCATCGACAGTGATCTCGAACGCGCCGCCTACCCCGGGCACCAACTCAACTTCGGCGCCGTAGCCCTCAACCAGTCTCGCCCTCGCACGGAGAGCCCGCGGTTCATAGTTTCAAGGCTTGCACCACTCGATTATGACCTTCATTTCCGCCCTCCGCCGTCGTCGCACCACAAAGCTTTCGCCAGCGAGCCTACCATGATACCTCCCGGCGTGTCAGGCGCGGTCTGTTGTCGCTCCGAGGATTGGGGTGGCCCGCTTCGGCGTGCCGCGAATCGGGGCGCCCGGCGATGACGATGTTGCAACGCCTGCGGGCCAAACCGCCGCCTCCAGCTTGGTCTCGTTTTGCGAGCGGGTCATCGTTGAAAACAGCCATTGCCATCGGGCTGAATCGCGGCGCCGCACTGACCTGGCCGCCCGCTAGCCACAAGTTTCGGGTACTCGCCGGCATTTTCCTCACGCTCTTTGCCGTCTATGGCGCGGCCGACCTCGCGGTCGCCATCACCCGCGGCTGGCCCGGCGGGTTCGGCGATTCGTTTGCGCTATGGAGTTTCGGTCGTTTCCTGCGCGATCACGTCGCGACCGCGATCTACGATCCCGTGGCGTTGCGTTCAGCGCAGCTGACGCTCGGCATGGCGCCCGGCGCCTCCTATCCGTTTCCCTACCCGCCGAGTTTTCTCTTGGTGGTGTGGCCGCTGGGGCAGCTGCCGGGCTGGCTCGCCTGCGCCGCCTTGGTCGCAGTCAGCCTGCCGCTCTATCTATGGGCGACACTCGGCCGAAATTGGCACTCGCCGGCGCTCGCCGCCGCGCTCGCGGCGCCGACCACGGCGATCGCCATCGTGTCCGGGCAGAGCGGCTTTCTCGCCGCCGCCCTGTTGGTGGGCGGTTTGCGGCTTGCCGCCTCCTATCCCGCCGCCGGCGGGGTGCTCTTTGGGTTATTGACCTACAAGCCGCAGCTCGGGCTCCTCGTTCCAGTCGCGATCGTCGCCGCCCGGCTGTGGCGCACGCTGATCGCCGCGGGGGTGACAGCGATCCTCCTCGTCGCCGTGACGAGCCTCCTATTCGGCGGCGCGATCTGGCCGAGCTGGGTCGCCTTGCTCCCCGCATTCTCGCGCCAGTTTACCGCGGAGAGCAGTCAGGTCATCCACCTGATGCCGACGATCCTCGTTGCGCTCGTGCGGCTCGGCGCCACCCCCGCGACCGCGCAATTGGCACAATGGGTGGGGACAGCCGGCGCGGCGGCGATCGTTTGGATGCTCTTTCGGGCCGGGCCGCCGCAGCTCGCCGGCGCCGGGCTCCTGGTCGCGGCCGTGCTCGCGACACCCTACGCCTTCGTCTACGACATGCCCGGAATCACCACTGCGGTGATCTGGCTCGTCGCCGAGCGGCAGCGCGCCGGCGATGCCTTGGGCACGGGCGAAGTGTTGGTCACGATTCTCGCGATGCTCTGCCCGATCACGCTGGTTGCGGGAACTTCCCGTTTTCCGTTCGCCACCCTCGTGCTGATCCTGCTGCTCGGTGCGATCGTCCGGCGCTGGCGCCGCCTGCTCACGCAAACGGCGTCGTCTCAGCCTCTCTCCGCAATGAGCGGGTGACGGCGCGCCAATCCGGGGTTGCGCTTGGCCGCGCTCGGCGCGAGGTTTGACCGCCCCCGTTAGTCACATCGGGCCGGCGCAGGCGGAGAATGCGGGAATGGCCGATAGTAACGGCAGCGTCACACGGTGGCAGGACGAGCTCTATGAACTCTTGCGCCGCAACAAAATCACCCAGTTCGCCTATGTGCCGGATGCCGGGCACCGCATCCTGATCGACCGCTCGCTCGCCGACCCCGGCGCCCAATCGGTGGTGCTGACTACGGAAGAAGAAGGAGTGGCCTTGCTCGCCGGCGCCGATCTGGGCGGTGCGCGCGGTGTCCTCTTGATGCAGTCGAGCGGCACCGGCAACTGCATCAACATGCTGTCCCTGATCAAGGGCGGACATTTTCCGTTGCTAGCGCTTATCAGCATGCGCGGCGATTTCGGCGAGGGGAACCCGTGGCAATACCCGATGGGCCAGGCGGTCGAGCCGGTGCTGCGGGCAATGGGGGTCATTTGCCTGCGCATCGAGGAGCCGCAAGAGGTGATCCCGACGGTCGAGGCGGCGTGCACGATGGTGTTTCAGGGCGGCAATGCGGTTGCCGTGCTGCTGACCCAGAAACTATTGGGCGCCAAGGCGTTTTGAGGAGCGGTACGATGGCAAGCTATCCGCAGGGCGTCGACATGGCGGCGGCGATCGCCGCCGGTTTCATCCTCGACCGGCGCGACGCGGTGCCGGCGCTCATCGGCCGGCACGAGGATTTTTTGTTTGTAACGGGGCTCGCCGGAACGGCGCGCGACATTGCCGCGCTGACCCATGACGGCGCGCATATCTACACGATGGCGGGGGCGATGGGCGGCGCGGCGATGATCGGCCTCGGCCTCGCGCTGGCGCGGCCCGATAAGCGGGTGCTGGTCGCCACCGGCGACGGCGAGCTCTTGATGAATGTCGGGGCGTTGGCGACGATCGCGGTCTTGAATCCGCCGAACCTCGCGATCGTCTGTGTCGATAACGGCCATTACGGCGAGACCGGCTACCAGAAGAGCCACACCAGCCTCGGCGTCGATCTCGAAAAGATCGCGGCCGGCTGCGGCATCAAGCGCACCCGCACGGTCTCGAGCGAATCCGATCTTGCCGATGGCGCGCGCCTCTTGCGCGAAGGCAACGGCACTGCCGTTGTCGTGCTGCGGGTCAAGCCCACCGATCCGCCGCCCTATAAGCGCAACTTCGACCCGGCCTCCTGCCGCATCCGCTTCCGCAGCGCGCTCTTGGGGGTGGGGTGAGCGAACTCGGCGAATATTTCCGTCACGTTAGCAACAAATCGCGGACCGGCGCTCGCCCGAACGGCGGGCGCGAGGAAAACTGAGCAAAACATCATCGCGCCAATTTCGGCCGGCGCGGCCTCATTCCGGGCGCAGACCCTGGAGGTCCGTTGACCCGCCGAGCGAGCCCGAAAACGACAAAACCCAGCGCGGGTTGCCCCACGCCGGGTTTCGTATCGACAGTCGGTGGGGCGGTTACAGATCCGTCGCGACCGTAGTGAAGATGCTGATCAGGCTGGTGCCGACCGCCTGCATGGCGACAATCGCGGCGACCGCGATCAGCGCAGCGATCAGACCATACTCGATTGCGGTTGCCCCGGAGTCGTCACGAACCAGGCGGGCAATAACCGAATTCCGCGCGAAACGTTCATTCAACAAGCCCATCACTAATCTCCTTGGTTGATTGGGTGCCTCCGAGTAAGCCCGACGCCGGTTAAGGTGCGATTAACAGCGCCGGTTGTCGACTGAATTTCATCAGGGAAAACCCGAGCAAATTCCGGCAATTGCGATACATTCGAGAGGATAGCGCAACTGGGGCCAGCCTACCTAACCTAAAGTGTAGGTTTGTTTACCATTCAGTCAGGAATTTTAGGCAACCTCTGTCGCCGGGAGTGTTGCGCTGACCATCTCCCGCCTGTCGGAACGGCCGCCGGATCACGTCGAAAGCGCGATCCGGCACCCGACATCGGTTGCCTTTCGGGCGCCGGGCAAACGAATCGCTGCCGGCGCGGCGCTGCGACGGTGGACCGCACCGCCGACCGAGGCGATCGCAGGGCGCGCCCACATGGCGCCGCTGCGTCGATCTTCTCTTGTTCGCAAGAGCGCCGGCGCGATATCAACAGCGCGCTCATGCCAATCCTCTTCCTCATCGTTTTTATCGACCTGGTCGGGTTCGGGCTGGTCATCCCGCTGCTGCCGTTTTACGCGGAGCGGTTCGCCGCCTCGCCGCCGCAGATGACCTTGCTCTTCGCCATTTACTCCTTGATGTCGATGATGACGGCGCCGCTCTGGGGACGCCTCAGCGACCGTGTCGGTCGGCGCCCGGTATTGATGGCGAGCATGGCGGCGGCCGCATTGGCCTATCTCGGGCTCGCATTCGCCACCGGGCTATGGATGGTGTTTGCCGCGCGCGCCTTCGCCGGCGCCTGTGCCGGCAATATTGCCGCCGCCCAGGCCTATATCGCCGACGTCACCGCGCCCGAGCAGCGCGCCCGGGGAATGGGCATGATCGGCGCGGCATTCGGGCTCGGCTTCATCATCGGGCCGGTATTGGGCGGCATCCTCGCCGGCAACGATCTGGCGACAGCCGATCTCCAAACGCCGGGCCTGATTGCCGCGGGGTTGTCATTTGCCGCGTTCCTCGGG
>JBARKH010000375.1:0-31094 GCA_049801295.1 Allostellaceae bacterium
GCGCAAAACCCTCGTCCAGCCGCGGCGCGCAATAGGATGCCGCCTCGCGTCCCAGCGCAGCGGGGTTGGGTGCATCGGGGTAGAGCGCGCGGAACTCGGCGGCGTTGTGGAACACCCCCCGATTATCGTCGTCGATGTAAGTCTCGGCCGGCGCACCCTCGGCAAAGATCACATCATGCTCAGAGAGCTCGATGTGGAAATATTCGACCTCCTCGACCCGCTCTACCTGAACGATGCTCTGGCCGTTGACCAGATGGCCGGCCGGGATGAGCGCGCCATCGAAATAGAGCGCATGCTCGGGCGAGACCCACAAATCCCGCCGCGGCACGTTGTCGGCGAGCGCGCCCTCGGCAATGCGGATCGGCAGGACGGCGGTATTGCCGGCGATGAAATGTCCTGCGTAGCCGCGCCGCCCGATCCATTTGATCGGTTTGGCTTCGCCCGACAGCGTCATTACCCGGTCGCCGATCGCTAATTCCTCGACCGCGACCTCGCCGCGATCGGTCAGGATCCGCGTGCCGCGGCAATAGCATGGGGTGAGGAAGATCTCGGTGCCCTGGGGAGTGCCGGCGGCAGTGCCAAACACGGCGTTTGGCGTCCAGTTGGTGGAACTGATGTTGCTGAGGGTCAGCACCTGCCCGTCGCTGAGGGTGATCGTGCCGCTGGTCGTTCCCTCGCCGGTCACGTTGGTAATCGTGACAGCGCTCACGCCCTCGATATCGACGAAGTCGGTTCCTGTGCTAGGGGTGCCGGTCCCGACAACCATCCCGGAGATCGTGTCGTTGACGATCCCGGTGTCGTTGGCGAGCCCCAACTCACCGGTGTTGCCGCTGTTGTTGACAAAGTTGAATGTGTTGGTGCTGCCGGGACTGCCGTCGAGCTGGAGCAGCGACCCGGAGGTAATATCGAATGTGCCGCCGGTCGACAGGCCCTGGGCCAGTTCCAGCGCGCCGCCACTCGCAATGACCGTACCGGAACCGGAAACGGCGGCGTTTACTCCCCCGAAGCCGTCCAGAGTGGAGCCGGCGGCGATCGCGAGGCTGGTCGCAGCGATCGTTCCACCCGCGATTGTGATCTCCGAACCGTTAGTCCCCTGCAATGTGATCGCATCGGTAAAGCCCGCTCCGGTCCCCAAGACGTCAAGGGTATTGCTTCCGACCGCCAACGTCACACCACCGGTCGTGCTACCGAGTGTCAGTGAGTCGAGAGCCGCCGACGAAACATCGAGGGTCACCGTATAGGGAGTTGTTAAGGTGTCGCCGAGGACGACATCATCGGTGGCGCCTGGGGGGTTGCCGGGATTGCCTGGATTGGTCCAGTTGGCCCCGCTGCTCCAATTGCCGGACGTCCCCGGATTTGTCCAGCTTACGATGTTGGCCATTTGCTCTCTCCCCACCCTCGCCGGCGTCGCCCTGCGTCGCTATGCGCCGGATCCTGCCGGGTTAATTCAAACCAGAATTGCCGAAACGCGTCAACGGTCCCGGAGCAACTGTCCGTGATGCATCGCTGCAATGGGATCGTGAGCGATCCCACCGCAGCATCAAGCTGTCGAATGGGGATAGGTGCCGAAACCTCTGCCGTACACGGCTGCTTCGAAACCGTTGATCTATTAGATTCCTTGTTAACATTCCTTAACTTTGGGATTGAGCGTTTGATTTGTCGGCCGTCGGTCAAAACAACAACGACGCAGGAAAAAAGAGAATTGCAACCGATCATTCGGTTTTGTTAAGCTGCGATGACCGCGGGGTGGGGTCAAGCGGCACGCTGCACGCTCGTGAAAGCGCGCCGGTGTCGGCGTGCCGCGGGGGTGATGTGGCTTGGAACCGAGAGAGGGGATGAAATCAATGTCTTTGCAAGAGGTCAGCACATTCGATCCGATCCAGGCCAATGATATCGACGGCGAGTTGGAGCGCAGCCTGACAAACGAGTGGGACGCCAAGATAATGACGTACCCAAACGAGCGCTTTCCATTCAACGAATGGATCCGGGACCGGATCCGGATGATGGGGTTCCCGGTCGAAGATCTGAGCTATTTTCACGAGGTGGTTCCGCAATCGGAGACCTATCGGGTCACCAAGCAGCTTTGCGCTGATACAAACCTGCCCGAGTTCCGCAGAATTCTGAACCGCTTCGTGCGCGAGGTCGTGGTGCCCAAGGGCAAGTTGCGCAAGCCCGTTGCGGTGCAGCGCTACATGAATGTGCGCATCATGCTGCCAACGACGCCGGAGCTCTATTTCCCGCTCCATACCGGGTTGCTCTACGGGCATGGCATTGCCTCGCGCAGCATATGGATGCCGTTCGTCGATGTGACGGCCGATGAGGACAAGACCCGCTCGATGCAGATTTTGCCGATCAAGCAGTCGCGCGAGCTGACCAAATACGCCATCGAAAAACGCCTTACAATGGCCGAGATGACCGCGCTCTGGGGCAAGAACGCCCATCAAATCAAGGCGGGACCGGGTAGCTGCTGTCTGTTCAGTCAGGAGCATATCCATGGGTCCGGGATGCCGAACACTACGGGTAAGACACGGATCAGCATGGACTTTCGGATCGCCGAGGGACTGTACGGCGATCTGTTGGGGCGCAAAATGCCGGCCGGTTACTTCCACTTGATCCCCGATACCGAGGAGGAGGAAGAGCGGCTGGCGCAGCTGCCGCCGCGCGAGCTGCAATTCAACAACGGTAAAGCGAACATCTTCTACGTTGCCAACAATACATCGGCGACGTTCTGCATCCCGGTGCATTTGCAACGCTATATGCTGGTCGATTATGTCGAGAAGAAGAAGCTCACCCGCGATTACGAGCTGTTCGATCTGGAAGACATGCTGCACTGCCCGACACTGTTGCATCTGGTGGAGGACCGCAACGCCAACATAATCATGTACAGCATCTTCGCGCTTCCCGAGGAAGAAGCGGGGCGCAACCATCTGCTCGAAACCGCGCTGAAGCGGGGCAACATCATTCACTTCGTCAACGAGGATCTTCAGCTGGTGACGGCCGAGGATCTCGACACCATCAAGCGCTACCTGTTGTTCGCCAAATTTGGGCATTCGCGGCTGCCGATCGGATTGCCGCTGTCCGATACGACGCGTAACTATTTCGACAAATGGTCCGAGTCGATGGCGGCAAATCAGTAAGCACCGGTGGGAACGCGGCGCCCGCGCGACGCGAGGCGCCGCCGCTTCCAGCGAGGCTGGGGATCTGCTGTCAAACACGGAGCAAGACCGAACCTCGGGGCGATACCACAAATCCCCGACGGCGGAGCGGTTCTGCCGCTGGGATGTCCCGCCGGGCGGCATTTTCTCGCCTGTTGCGCGGGATCGCTTGACGGAACAGGCAACTTCTGCAACGCACGGTCGCGTATCGTCTGCAACGGCGACGTGACGCTATGGGCAAAGCATGCAGCTAAACCGCTGGCATGGGTGCAAGCAAGTTGACCGGACCACCCTGCATCAACCTAAATTTTCCGACCTGCGCGTCACCGCAGCGCTACTGATACCCCTTGCCTGCAGTATGAGCGCATGCGAAGCCGGGCGGTCGTACGAGCGCACAGCCGACGGATCGATCCAGTATCTCGATCAGTTCAGCGACGCACAAAAGGCCGAGGCGCGTGACCGGATCGTCCGGACCCTCAACCGAGGGCTGGAGAGCTACGAGTTGCAGATCGGTGACGAATTCGAAGTGTTCTTCGCGATCGCGCGCAAGCCGACGGTGCACGAATATCGCATCTCGGCTGGCGATAAGCTGCGTCTCGAGTTTCTGGGCGAGGCCGATACCAACCGGGCCGATAACAACCGGATGATCCAGGTGCGGCCGGACGGGCGCATCTCGGTGCCGCTGCTTGGCTCGGTGATGGCCGCCGGGAAAACCACGGATGCGCTCGCCCGCGAATTGGAGCAGCAATACGCCGGGATCCTGAACAATCCCCATGTCACGATCAACGAAACCGAGACCCACTCGCCAATCGAGGAGTTCATCGCGTCGGTCGGGACCCAGCGGGAACGGACGGTCCTCGATAAGGTGCTGCCGGATGGCAGCGTTTCCCTGCCGGTGCTGCGGCCGCTTCAGGCGCGCGGCCGCACTGTGCGGGACCTCGAACGCGACATCGACGCCGCGTACGCCAAGGCCGGTCTTGACATTTCGGTCACGCTGTTGCCGCGCAATCTGCGCGCCGGCACCGCACTGGTGTTTGGCGAGGTTCACCGGCCCGGCCGGATCGATACGGACAGGCCGCAGACCGTTCTGATGATGATCGCCCATGCAGGCGGCGTGTTGACCTCCGGCTCGCTAAAAGTGGTCCGCGTGTTTTATGTCGGCGATGACGGCTTGCCCCGCATGCGCTCGATCAACCTGGAGGACGAAATCGACGGTCTCAAACTCGATGAAGACATGATCGTTCCGAAGAATGCGGTGATCTATGTTCCACCAACCGAGCTGGCCAAGACCGGGCGTCTGCTCGATCAGGTCCTGCGAGATATTCTTCGGTTCCAGGGCTTTAGCTTCGGCGCCACCTATTTGTTCAACCAGCCGAGCGGAGGCGGTTCGACGGTCGTCCTCCCGCCCTGACGATAGGGGGCCCCGGACATGGGCTCACGCTGCGCCAGGCCGGGTGAGCCTCCCGATCGATGGTGCATTATTCACTGACATCCGCTTTGGGCTCACTCACCTCGACCGACGGAAAGCGTATCGAGAGGACGAGCGTCTCGCCGACGGCCTCCCAGGAATGCACCACTTCAGGCCCATAGACGACGTAGTCCCCCTCTTTTGTCAGCTTGACGAGCCGCGGCGTTGCGTCAGTGTAAAACGAGACCCACAACGAGCCGCGGATCAACACCGAGATCGTGGTCCCATTGCCGTTTGCCCAGGGCTGCGGCCGCCTCTCGCCGTGCGGATGCAATCCCCACTTGATCTCGACAGCCGTTTGGTGCCTCAAGCCCAGCGCATCGGATACGAACTGACCGACAAACCACCCGGAACCGCGCACCTGGTCTAACACGGCATTGCCAAAGTAATAAGAGGCCCTATCAACCATATCGATCCCGCGCGGCAGATCCATGATGAATTACCATCGAACGGGGCGAGCTGGATGCGCCAGTGCGCCCGGCTCAGCCTCGAATGGGTTTTTCATCATAGGGTTGATCCCTGGGTCGCGGAAGCCCCCAAGCCGACTGTCCGGCCTGGAGCAGCGACCCGAACCCAGCGCTTCCAGCCGCTGCGCGATCACGCTCATTTCGGGCGAAGATGGTTGCGTCGGCGGCTTGAGTGCGAGATCTTGCCGGCGGATTTTCGGCACCGTGTCCAATAGTGATGAGGAAGCGCTGGAATATTGCTATGCGGCAAAGATCCTCGCGAACAACGCTGTCGAGGCGCAGCGGGCGGAGCCCTCGGGCGATTGATCGTCGTTCGGCCGATTGGCTCGCTCCATGATCCGGTTTGGCGTGTTGGGAACGGCGCGGGTCGTGCCGTACGGGCTTTTGGAGCCGGCCAAGGAGACGCAAGGCGTCGAAGTCAGCGCAATAGCGTCGCGAACCCGGCAGAAGGCCGAGAAGTTTGCCGCTGACCATGGGATTGAGCACGGGTTTGGCTCCTACGAGGCGCTATTAGAAGCGCGTGATATCGATGCTGTCTACATCGCACTTCCGCCAGCGCTTCACTTCGACTGGGCGCGGCGGGCAATCGAAGCAGGCAAGCATGTCCTCTGCGAAAAGCCCCTTGCAGCCAACGCGCAACAAGCGGAAGAGCTGGTGCTGCTGGCGCGCAAACACGATCGCGTCCTGGTTGAAGCGATGCACATTCGCTACATGGAACGGTTGCGTCGGCAGCGCGAGTTGGTCGGCGGCGGCGGGTTCGGCCGGGTGCTTCGCGTAGACTCGTGTTTCCGAGCGCCGTTTGCGCCTATGGCCAAGGATGATTTTCGCCTGCGCTTCGAGCTAGGTGGCGGCGCCGCCCTCGACGTGGGCTGCTATGCCGTCAGTTGTTTGCGCTACATCGCCGGAGAGGAGCCGGAAATCCTGTCTGTACGTTACAAGCGCAGCAAGTCCCAAATCGATCGTTGGATGCGCGCCAAGGTTCGGTTCCCATCCGGGGCCGAAGGTGTCGCCGAGTTCGGGTTTCGCGGTTTATATCGGCCGCGTGGCGATGTCGCGGTGACGTGCGAGAACGGGTGGATCAAATGGGACGCTCATGGCATCGCGCACGAGAAAGATGGCAATTTGACCCGCGAGGCGCTACCGACAACCTCGACCTACCGGCTCCAGCTTGAGGCGTTTGCGAAAGCGGTCAGGGGGGAGCCATCGGATGCGCCGCCGCCCGATGACGCAGTCTTGACGGCGCGCGTGCTGGATGCGCTGTACGAGAAGAGCGGCTTGGCTCTGCGAGGAACGCTCTAGGCGTCATGACGGCTGCTTCATGGGAAGTTGCTCCGCAGGACGCCGCCGGTCACTTGTGGGATGTCATCGTTATCGGTAGTGGAGCGGGCGGCGCGACTGCCGGCTTCAACCTCGCCCGATTGGGGCGGTCGGTGTTGTTTGTCGAGCGCGGGAAGCTGCTTCATCACGATCCTGCGGTCGTGATGGGTGTCCCGTTTGCCGGGACGGGCAACACCGAAGCGGCGCTTAACCACGGCTGGTGGCCTGCGCCATTTTATCGTCGCGAGGAAGCGGGCGGCGCCGCACTTCCGACAAGGCCGCCTGTCGGTTGCGGCGCCGGTGGCTCAACCGCGCAGTTTGGCGCCGTCATGGACCGGTTTCGACCGCAGGATTTCACGCCGCGGCGCTTTTTTGCCGATGTGTCCGACGCGACGGTGCCGGAGGCTTGGCCGATCAGCTACGAGGAGATGGTCCCCTATTACGAGCGCGCCGAGAGCCTGTACCGGGTACGCGGCACCTCGGACCCCCTGGCACCGGCGGGAGCCGCTCTGCTCGATCCGCCATCCCCATCCGATCGAGAAGTCGCGGTCCATGACGCGTTAAAGGGCGTAGGCCTACACCCCTACCGCCTTCACTCCGCCTCGGAGCACGTGCCCGGTTGCGCTGGCTGCCCTGGAATGATTTGCCCGCGCGAATGCCGTAACGACGCTGCGCGAATATGCCTCTATCCCGCACTCGATCGGCACGGCGCCAAGATTCTTCCAAACTGTCGGGCGGTTCAATTCGCAGCGAAAAACCGCGATGTTGAGCAGGTGATTTGCGAGTGGAGGAGACAGCGGATCGCCCTGCGCGCGCGGGTCTTCATTCTCGCGGCGAACGCATTTCTGACACCTGCTCTGCTGCAACGCTCGGCAAATGACCATTTCCCCGACGGTTTAGCAAACAGCTCAGGCCTGGTGGGTCACAACCTGATGTTGCACGCCACCAACCACCTATTCGTCGAGCTTAAACGCACTGCGCAACCCCTCGGTTTCGGCATGAATCACGGTCTGTCACTTAATGATTTCTATATCCATAACGGCAGAAAGTTGGGCAATATTCATGCCCACCCGATAACGACGCGCGATGAGTTGGTGACGTTTATGGTGCAGAACTACCGGGGGCTGAAGCTTCTGCCGGGATCGCTCCTGTCTCTGGCTGCCCCATCGATAGGGGGATTCCTGTACCGCTCGTGGACGGTGTTTGCCGCCATCGTCGAGGACCTGCCTTACCCGACGAATTATGTCGCGGCAAAGCCGGGTTCGGACGAGGACATCGTCTATACCTACCGCTATCCGGAGGAGCTGCGTCGCCGCGCGCAGATGATGTGCGATGCCTTCAAAACCGCGGTTTCCCCGGTCCTCGACGTGCGCCCCCTGCAGCCGATGGGCGCGCTGAACGGGAGCCACGTGTGCGGCACCTGCCGCTTTGGCGATGATTCGCGGACGAGTGTGCTCGACCGGGACAACCGCGCCCACGATCTCGACAACCTCTATGTCCTCGACGCCTCCTTTTTCCCATCTAGCGGCGGGATCAATCCCAGTCTGACGATCGTAGCCAACGCCTTGCGAGCGACCGACAAGATCGCTCAACGGCTGTAATAGACCTTGTACAAGCTGTCCAGAGACAGCATCTTGGGGGCCCAAATTGCCGGAAGCCGGCGAATGTCGCGGCTAGAAATTGTCCCGGGAGAGCAACGGTTGATCGCGACGAGCACTCTATCCCAAATGCACACGTCGCTTCGCAAGCTGAAGCGGTATCGCCGACACGTGTCAAAAATTATTAACTATGGCACGCCAAAGAAAATAGCCAATGCAATGATCGCGGAATGGGAATTGCGCCGGCAAAATACGGTGTTACGCAGCCACCCATATTATTATATCATCGATGTCTGCGATGTCTGTAATTTGCGTTGCCCGTTGTGCCCAACTGGTAATTTGTCTATAGCGCGAAAGCAGGCAATGCTTTCGCTCCAGCAATACAAGGAGGTATTTGATAAGATTAAGGAATACGCACTGGTGGTATCTATGTACAACCATGGCGAACCGCTGCTCAATCCCGATGTCTTTTCGATCGTAGAACACACCCACCGCAACCGGGTCGGCACGAACATCAGTTCGAACTTCAACTGGCCACAGCCGGTTGAGATCAACGACTTCATACGCAGCGGCTTGGATTACGTAACGGTGTCGCTCGACGGGGTAACGCAAGAGGCGTACGAGCAGTATCGCGTACGCGGGGACATCGCGGAAGTCTTCGAAAATTTGAGACGACTGGTCTCCGCGAAAAAGGTCTTGAAATCCAAAACGCCGTTTGTCGAGTGGCAATTTATCGTCTTTAAGCACAACGAGCATGAAATGGCCGCGGCGAGGAAATTAGCGGCTGAGATAGGAGTCGATCTGTTGCGGTTTGTGTCACCGGGGATGCAACCGGAGGACATGCACAACGCAGAACTGCAAGATAAATGGATGCCTGACAATCCGTTGTATTGGGAGAGAAACCCGAAACTGGTCGAAGAGCGCGGCTACGTTTTCGACCGGGCATGCTTCTATCTCTACCGATCGATGTTCATCTACCCCGGTGGCGGTGTCACCCCGTGCTGCTTCGCGCATGACGACCGGCAGGATTTTGGCAACATCTACCGGAACTCGGTCGCGGAAATTTGGAATAGCGAGATGTACCGCTCGTCGCGAATGCTCTTTTCCAAAACAGCTCCATCCGAGAGCCGCGTCGAGACGGTTTGCGACAAGTGCACCGTCTTCCGCCAGGATGGCGCGCACCTCTGCGGCGTGCGCTCGGCTCGCGACGTCTTCCTCGAGGAGCGGGCGGCGGCTCGCGTCGCGGTGTAGGCGCTCGCGCCGGATCGGCCCGACCGGGCGGGATGCCGCGCCAGTCGCGTGGCGTCCAGGGACAGCACGGCCTGCTGGGTAGACCGAATGCCGCCCGAACCATTCCCAAGGAGGTCGGTAGGAGTGAACAGGCATACCGCGGTGAACCTGACGCTGCTCGCGGTTGTAAGCTTGATTTGTCTGGGGTCGTGCGAGATCGCGACCCGCTTGTTGTTCGGCAACCAGATCCTGCTGTTTCCTCGATACCACACCTCGGCACACTATGGAGAGTTCACGCTGAGGCGCCTGCGGCCGAACTATGAGTTCCGGCACACCAATCGCGACGGGAGCTGGAAATTCGTTACTAACGCTCAGGGGTTCCGCTCGTACGAGGACTTCCATATCGAGAAGCCTCCCGGCGTTTTTCGGGCAATCGCGCTGGGCGATTCGATGACCGAGGGGTTCGAGGTTCCGCAGAGCGCAACCTATTCCGCCGTGCTCGAGCGCTATCTGCGGAAGAACGGTATCAAAGCCGAGATCTTCAACACCGGCATCTCCGGCTTCGGTACCGCGGAGGAACTGATTTATTTTGAGAATGAGGGGATAAAATACGCGCCAGATGCGGTGGTACTCGGGTTCTTCTCCAACGATTTCGATGACAATGTGCGCAGCAATTTATTCCGGTTAGATGGAAATAAGCTGGTGATCGCGAACAAAATATATATCCCCGGCGTGAAGATTCTGGATGCCATCAACGCGATTGCACCATTGCGTTGGCTGAGCGAAAATTCCTATTTTTATTCATTTGCAATGAATACAATTTGGGATGACGTGAAGCGGGCGCGGCTGCGTTCCTCGGAATATTGGAGTGAAAGCGAGCTCACCGTACCCACGTCGGTCGATAAGTACAAGATCGACCTAGAAGTTGCCCTCCTCCAACGATTATATGCGTTTTGCCGCGCGCACCACGTCATGTTGATCATCGCGGATATTCCGCAGGAGATCGCTGGTAAGAAGTCGGAGCTCGACTTCGTGCCTTCGGTCCCCGCCGCTCTGCAAAGCCAGTTCCGCGAAAACAGCGACGCCCTAATCTTGAGTGACGACGTATTTGCGCCATATCGCGGACTGACGAGGTTATACGGCTTCACCCATATGAATGAATTCTCCCACCTGATGCTCGGGATCGCCGTTGGCGATAAAATCTGCACGCTGCTTGGGCGCGGGGAAAAGCAACAGCGCGACCGTGTAGAGGCTTCCCTCGAGAAGAGGGCGATTTGCGGCAATAGATCGTAGCAATGCCGAAAATCGAGAAAATCCAGGCTCCCATACGCGGTGACGGCTTGGCTGCTCGGAGCGAGAGACCGACTCTCATCGGAAAATTGGGATCGTGGTTGCTGATAATTCCATCGGTGCTGATTGGCATCATTCTGGTAGAACTGTTCTGTGAACTATTTATCCCCTCGCTCGTGAATCCTTCGGGCCTCGATCGGAGGGTTGTTTTCTTAGATGGCCGCGCGCCGATATTTGAAAATCATGGCGATATTTTCACCTACCTGCCCCACGCCGAGTTTCGCCAGCTCGTCGGATTTTTTTCCGACTACGATTTCTATGTCGAGTTCGACTACAGGTACAGGACCAACAACTATGGCCTGGTGCAAGACGGCGACATCGAGCCGGGGCGGGAATCGCTGATCCTGCTCGGAGATTCATTCACCGAAGGCCAGGGCGTCGAACCATGGTTTCGACTGGTGAGCCCGTTGATCGAGAAACTCGGGTATCAACCGGTCAATGGTGGATTACTTGGCACCGGTTTCCAACAATGGCTTGAGCTCGACCGCTATCTGTCAGCGAAAGATATTCAGATCGGTAAAGTGGTGGTGCTCTTCATCTCCGACGACTACCACCGCCCGGTCTGGAATATGCCGCCCCCGCTGCTCGCATGCCTCACGGCGCTATCACGCTGCCGGGCCGAGCAGAGCTACTTCTATCGTTTGCCGCCCGCCACGGAGATGTCGTCATGGATCGCCAAAGTGAGAACAGCGCGTGGGCCGGCGAGGATCCGTCTGAAAATGCGCGCGTCGGCGCTGCTGCCCGCGAGCTACAGCATCTACCGCCATTTCCGGCAACAAATGGTCTTTGCCAAGGCAGAAGGCGGCTCGCATGCTGCGATCGCCGAATTAACGAGGCTATATGGTCCCGAAAATATCGTCTTTATTCACTTGCCCCAGAAGAACGAGATCGGCCATGGCCCCGACGACCTGGGACTGAAGGCGCGACGCGCGATCGAAGACGCCGGCGCAAGGTGGTATGACGGCTTCAATCTGTGCCAAATGACGACCAGCGACTATCACGCAAATGACGAGCACCCAAATCAGAGCGGTTATCGCAAGATTGCCGCTTGTACGGCCAATGTAATCGACGAACTCTTGTCCCGGGCGCGACGCGGCGGTTGATCATGCTCCGGTGGGGCTGCCCCGCCATACTTCAATCCGGGTCAAAGTTGTCCTTATAGTCGGTGCGCAGCGCAGGGTCCTGGTCTTCCTTGCGGGCAATACAGTTGCCGGCGACCAGGAGTTCGATGTCGGTTCCCATGAAACAGCGGAATGCGTCCTCTGGAGTGCAGACGATCGGCTCGCTCCTGACATTGAAGCTCGTATTGACCAGAACCGGACAGCCGGTGCGTGCCTTAAAAGCGGAGAGGAGCGCGTGATAGCGCGGGTTGGTCTCCTTGTGAACGGTTTGGATGCGCGCCGACATATCGAGGTGGGTGACGGCCGGTATTTCCGAGCGAATGGTATTCAGTCTATCGATGCCGAAAAGCACCTGGTCTTCCCCTGATACCGGGTGGCGCCGATCCTCGCGGACATCGGCGACGACGAGCATGTAAGGGCTGTCGCAATCGAGCTCGAACCACTCCGCCACGTCTTCGCGCAGCACCGAAGGGGCGAACGGGCGGAAGCTCTCGCGGAACTTGACCTTGAGATTGAGCTGCCGCTGCATATTCGGCGAGCGCGGATCACCGAGGATCGACCGGGCGCCAAGAGCGCGCGGCCCGAACTCCATCCGCCCCTGGAACCAGCCGACGGCCTTCTCGTCGACCAAGGCGTCGACGGTGTGCCCGAGCAGCGCCTCGTCATCGACGACCTGGAAGACCGCGCCCGCCTTGCGCAACCGGTCTGCGATCTCGTCGTTGGCAAAAGCGGGCCCCAGATAGGCGCCCTGCATCCCGTCAAGTACATTGCCAAGCCGGCGCGGCTGACCGAGGAATTCATGATAGGCGCTGAGCGCAGCGCCAAGCGCACCCCCAGCGTCCCCGGCGGCGGGCTGGATCCAAAGATCATCGACCGCGCCGTCGCGCAACACTTTGCCGTTGGCAACGCAATTGAGTGCGACACCGCCGGCCAGGCAAAGCTTGCGCATGCCGGTTTCGGCGGCCAGGCTGCGGACCATCCGCAGCACCGCTTCCTCGGTGACCGCCTGAACCGAGGCGGCCAGGTCCATGTCACGCTGCTGCAGCAGCGAGGCCGGGTCGCGCGGTGGGCCGCCGAACAAACGGTCAAACCGGCTATTGGTCATCCGCAACCCGACGCAGTAATCGAAATATTCCTGGTTGAGGTGAAACGACCCGTCAGGTTTGAGGTCGATCAGGTTATCGAGGATCGTCTGGGCATAGCGCGGCTCGCCATAGGGCGCCAGGCCCATGACCTTGTATTCGCCGGAGTTCACCTTGAACCCGGTGTAATAGGTAAAGGCGGCGTAGAGCAAGCCGAGCGAATGTGGGAAATGGATTTCCTTCACCATCTCGATGTTGTGGTCCCGGCCGATCCCCATGCTCGTCGTTGCCCATTCTCCGACACCGTCCATCGTGAGAATCAGCGCCTCGTCGAACGGTGAGGGATAAAACGCGCTGGCCGCGTGGCTGCGGTGGTGCTCGGCAAAGAGGAGCTTGTGCTGCCAGTCAAAGTCCGGCGCCTGCGCCCTGAGGTGCTTGCCGATAAGGTTTTTCTGGAACAGTTTCTGCTTGATCCACAGCGGCAAAGCGACGCGGAACGAGGCGAACCCGCGTGGCGCGAAAGCCAGATACGTCTCAACCAGCCGTTCGAACTTTATAAACGGCTTCTCATAGAAAACGATGTAATCCAAGTCATTGAGCTGCAGGCCACCCGCGTCCAGGCAAAATTGGATCGCGTTTTCGGGGTAACCCGCATCCTGCTTTCTCCGGGTAAACCGCTCCTCCTGGGCGGCGGCGACGATATGGCCGTCCTCGACCAGCGCCGCGGCACTGTCATGATAAAAAGCGGAAATCCCGAGGATGCGCATCAGGCAAACTCCTCATCCGCTCAAAACAGCGTGTAGATGAACGGCGCGATCACCGAACCTTGAGAGGCCACCAACAGCGCACCGAACACCGCAATGGTGATCATGAGCGGAGCGAGCCAAAATTTCTTTCGACTCCGCAAAAAAGCCCAGAACTCGCCGATGATCCCTCCCCCCATCCGCCTCTCCTCAAAACTGCGTTCTCATGCTCGACGTCTCGCCTTCCGGCAGTTGGCGGGCGATCCAGTAGCTGGCGGCCGCGTGATCGGGCGCGAGACGCAAGGGCCGTTTGCCCAGCATTCGCAGAAAAAGGGCCATTGGCGTGAACACAAGAAAAAATAGTAGCGCCAGGACAACGGGATTAACCAAATTGCCAATTGCGACCCCCAACTTCAGCCAGAGTCGATTAAGGTTCGTCAAGCGATACGGTGCGGCGATCGCGAGCGACAACAGGGCAACGCCCAGAGCAAAGATCAGGAAGGCAACAGTAGTGACCATCCCCGCCGAGAACGACCGTCCGATGCCGATCGCGATCAATATCGCACCGAGCGTGCAGCCGAATGCCCGATCGCTACCGACCTCGACGGCCTGGTCATCGTGATAGCTCTCGTGCGAAAAATTTCGGTTCACCAATGGCTCCTATGGCTCGAATTCTTGTCAGGCAGCGCCGCAGGTCGTGAGGATGAACCGCCGTTCTGCTAACCAACGCAACACGCCCGACCCTCCGTCGTTCGCGGCGCCGATGCAAGAAAATTCGAGACAAACAGCCCTCTTCTCAGCCGAATCGCTGGGCTTTCAGTAATAAGAGACAGCAACAATCGGTCCAGCGAAAAGCCTCCTCAAACCGCTGACGTGACGTGCACCTTGTTTCGATCCGACACCGCCGTTAGCCTAGGTCTGTGGTCCCGGAATGAGGCGGTTCGGGTCGATCATGAAGGAGGTAGGTTCTTTGCTCCAGGCACCGCAGATGGCGTGGACCGATGTTCGCCAGCGGAGTTCGGACAAACCTGGACGTTGAAACGGGGATGCAATCAAAATTCGTGACGCCCCCGCTACCAGGAAATCACACGAACAGCCTGAGGGTGCGTGAGCTCGCGCGAATGATGTCGGAGAACCCGGACGTGGCGGACGCATACGAAGCGCTCTTCGGCGCGTTGCGGCTCGCTCGCCCGCTTGCCACCGGCAACTCGATACTGGTGACGAGTGCGGAACCTGGTGAGGGTAAGACGACGGTTTCTTCGTGCCTGGCGATCACGGCATCGCTTGCGGGTCAGACCGCTCTCTTGATCGACGGCGATCTGCGCCGCTCGTCGTTGGCTGCGGGTGTCGGGATCGCCGGCACCGCGGGGCTTATCGAGATCCTTCTGGGTCAGGCCGAAGCCGCCGAAACCATCCGACCGATCCCGGAATTGGCGGACGGGCCACGAGCCGGTGTCGTCAGCTTTATGGCCGGCGGGCGGAAGCCCCCGGTTTTTCTTGGCGCCATCGATTGGGCCAAGGCACGAATCGTGCTCAAATCGATTGCGCAGGCATTTGACATCGTTCTCGTGGACTCGCCCCCGATTTTGGCGGCCACCGATGCGCTGCTGCTGGCGAGCATCGTCGATGGGGTCCTTTTGGTCGTCGGCGCCGGAAGTGCCAAAATCGACGAGATAGGGCGGGCCAAGGAACGGCTTGATGCGGTCGGCACGCCGATCATCGGCGCGGTCCTCAACCGGTTCGAGCCAAAGGTCCACGGCCCTTCGGATATGCCCTATCGCGGCTATTACCGCCCCGCGCACAAGTGATCGCGCCCCATTCTGCACCGCCCGATTGGACGGCCGGGTCCGAGGGATAGGACCGATGCGCGTTCTGGCCCATGTCCATACGTTGAATGACGAGGCTGTGATCGAGCAGGTCCTCGAGGGGTTGCGGCGTCAGACCCGACCACCCGACGCCATCATCCTCGTCGACAACGGTTCGACCGATGCGACCCTCGAAAGAGCCTTTCCGGATGGCCTCACCGTGGTGCGCAATGGCAAAAATCTCGGCACCAGCGGCGCCGTTCACATCGGTTTTGCCTACGCGCAGGAGCACGAATTCGACTGGACCTGGGTGTTCGACGCCGACAGTGTTCCCGAGCCTCAATCGCTCGAAAACTTGCTGGCGTTTTTTGAGCGGTTGTCGCCGGTCAAGCGAGAGCAAGTCTGTTTTCTCGCCTGCCGGCTGGTCAATGCGGAGGGGGAGATCAGGCACGAGCCCATGATGTTCACCGAATCGGGCGTCACGCGCGTGCCGACCGAGCCAAACGCCACTGTAGCGCAATGCGACTATTTTATTTGGACCGGCTCGCTGTTCCGGATGTCGGCCGTCGCCCAGATCGGCCTGCCCTCGGCCGACTACGTCCTCGATATGGGCGAAATCGAATACGGCTATCGGGCCCGACAGCTCGGTTTGACGGGTTACGTGGTCCAAAACGGCGTGACCCATCAGGATGTCGGTCGCGGCCCCGGCGTCACCGTGAGCCGCGTGTGGAACATAGGGCGATGGGAGTTCACGTTTTGCGAGGTATCGCCGATCCGCGCCTACTACGCCTCCCGCAACCTCCTGTATTTTTGGCTGCATCAATTTCGACCGCTGCGCGCCCGCCGCTTCATTCGCACCATGGCTCACGTTTTGGCAATCCCGACCAGCTTTGCGCTGCGGCCGGTCAGCCACCGTCGCCAGTTGCTCGCCAGCCTGCGCGGTGTTTGGGACGGCTTGACCGCGCATATGGAGCGCCGATACTGAGACCTGCTGAGGACGCTTCAGACCGTTTAATGCACCAAGTAACGCGCGTTCTGCCCTACAATCAAATGCTATTGGTCGCAAGGGGTCGCGAGCGGGTAAAGCGGTATTCGTGGCGGGAAGCGGCGGAAGCCACCCTCGCAGTCTGTGCCAGCCTCGGCTGAGGGTCCGGCGAGCGGGCAGCGGGCTTGCCATTGAGAGCGAAACCGAAATGCGAAGATCCATGGCTGTTTTTCTTGTTTCCGCCAGCGCGTTGATTTGGTCGACGGCTGGTATCGCCAGCGAGGCGTGCCGCACGAGCGGTGCCGACGATACAAAATATCTGATCTTCTGGGGACCTTATCCCGGCGACGCGCCTGATCCTTTAGACAGAATCGGCGCGCTTGCGACCAGGATAGGGACAACCGGCGATGGCAAGACCAGGCAGCTTGGCTTTGGCCCCGGAATCCCGTTCTGGACCGCGAACGAGTTGGTCATCAGGCACGCCATACGGCGGGCGTTCGACACGGCAAGACGAACCAATGTCGCGGCGCATTTTCTCGTCGACGATCATATCGGTTGGGACGAGCGGCCGGATCTGTGGAACTGGTACGATCCTTCAAAGAGGGGATATGATCCGGCCAATAGACAGAATGTGGAGTGGTATGACTGGGAGGGAACGCCAAACAAACGGCGATACTTCACCCCCGAGGGTACCCCATCGCAATCGCCACACATGTGCTACAACAGCCCGACGATTGAGAAGGAAATCGGCCGCATCGTCGGCGACGTCGTCGGTCCTGCGCTTCGAGAAGAAATCGATCAGCTGAACAAAGAGAACAAGGCATATTTGTTTGCCGGCATCACGGTCGGCCAGGAGGCAGGTTTTGACGATTATTCCAAGATTCCGAAGCTGTCCGACGTTCCTCCGGAAACTGACCCGTTTCACAGCCAATTGAGAATGTCGCTTACGCAAGCTGCAATCTTAATGGATGAAGATAATGCTCCACATCGCAGACTCGGCTATTGTTCACTCATCAATGCTGGCTACAGCAAAGCCAATCCGCCCGCGGATATCAATCGTGCTCTTGCCGAGATCAATCAGAAATTCATCGAATTTTGGGACAAACAATTTGTAACGGCCGGGATACCGTGCTCCAGGATTTACACGCACGTGGCCGCTGCGGTGCGGCAGGATGATCATAACAACGCTCCGATATGGATCGTTTTCAACCGTTATGCCCGGCCTGGATGGACGACCTATCCGGTCAGCACGCTCGGCAACGGTTTTCAACCGCTTTACGACGCGCTCGTCAAGCACGGCAATCCCGCCTGGGCCGGCGTCGAGGCGAATGCCGCGATGGCATTGCCAGGCAAATCTGCCATGCCCGGCTGGGAAGAATACCTCGGGTGGCACTATAACCACGGCGCCACGCTGGTCGGCATCAACAGCGGGGCAACCGATCCGTCGCTTATGTCGCATCTCAGCAGAGGCGCTTTAGGTGACGAGGCGTTGGCGGCCTACAGAAAGTTTTTACAAGGACAAAAACTGGATGACAGATAGCGCTCTCGGCGGTCCTGCGGTGATTCGAACCGGGGGGACACAATGCTGAGCGTGCGGCCGGCCACGTCCCGGGCGCTGAGCGCCGCATTCGGCATTGTCGGTATCGGGGTTTTGGTGGCGCTCGCGACCGATCTGGCGCTGACTATGCTGACGCCGGCAAAGTTTGCCTTTGTGGTGGGCGGCTTCGCGCTCTTGATCCCGACGATCGTGCTGGCCGACCCGAAGCCCTATTGGTTGTTCCTCCTCGTTTTCTCGGTTCCGTTCGACATCAGCAAAGTTTTCTCACTCAGAATGGTTGATTCCGAAGCTCTCGTCAACATGTACGGGATGCCTGCTTCGGGGACGATTGCCCTCGAAATCTATTTGACCGACGTTGTGCTGGTTGCGGTGTTGCTGCCTTGGCTGGCGCGACTGTGCCGACGCCGGGAACGGTTGTATTTCCCCAAAATCGGATATCTATTTGTCTTATATCTTGGCTGGGCCCTCCTGGTTTCGCTAATCAATTCGGTATCTTTGTATTTGACGATGTTCGAGTTTTGTCGACAAATTTTGTATTTTTTATTTTTCATATATGTAATCAACAATGTAAAAACACTCTCGCAGCTGCGAAGCGTGATCTGGGCGGTGTTCCTCGGGTTTATCATTGGCGCCGGCAGCGTCATCGCATTCTTCGAACTCGGCATCGGAACTCAGACCGTGGCCTTCGCCGCCTTGCATGATCAACCGACGACAAACGCGCCAAAATTTGGCAAAGCAGGCACGCAAGGATGGGCACCCCAGACCCTTACTCTACACAATACAAACCGTGGTCTCGGAGCACTCGGTATTACGCAGGACATCCAACGCAGCCAGGGCATGTTCCGGCACCCCGCAATACCGGCGAGTCTGTGCGGCCTCGTTTTACCGATTGTTCTCGCTTATATGATTGCTGCACGAAATTATCGAGACCGAATAGTGTTTTTCCTTATCTACGCGATGGGCATCGTCGCATTGTTACTGACCTTTTCGCGGGCCGGGTTGATCGGGTTTGTGGCTGGGACTGTCGTCTTCTTCGTGGTCGCGCGCTGGTCAAGGTTGATTTCTCGCCGGGTGCTGAGACTGTTCGCGGTTACGTCGCTTTCGGCCGTGGCATTGCTGGTGCCATTGCTGCTGACTTATTTCGGGATCCGAACGGAAACCTTCTTCATGCGCTTCACCATGATGGAAGCTGCCGTCCTGGGCTATGCGCAACATCCGGTGCTCGGAGTGGGTCTGAACAACGGCACCGCCTCGATGAAGCAGAGCCGGCAAGAATTGCGGGACAGCGGCATACCGGTGGCGCCGGCCGAATCGGCAGATAGTTACTATCTGGCTGTGCTATCCGAGGTCGGTCCCTTCGGATCGATCTTGTTCTTCGGTTTCTTTGCCCGGATCGTCATGCTCGCGATGGGAGGGACCAGGGAGGCGTCCCCAGACATAAAACCGCTGCTGGTCGGGATGGTGGCAGGTTTAGGCAGCCTGGCTACGCAAAGTCTTGCGGATGGGCCGATGGCCGGGCATGCCGTCAGCGGTACATTGTGGCTTTTTGCCGCACTGATTGTCGCGATTCGCCACTATGGCCCAGCCCAAACACGACCGTTGACAGCGGCTCGCGCGGCCGCGCCTGTTGGCGGATACCTGCAGTCCGCGCCTTGACCCACCAGCAAGGGCGTTGCCCAAGGCATTGGTGCGCGCACAGGATCGGATACCGGTCGATGGCCGGCCCGGAGGTGCGGCTTATGGCGGAGAGATTGGGCGTTCGTGAACAGGCGATGGAAGAGGTTGGGCTAGATGCAGAGCCTTGAGTATCTGGGGAAGTTTGGCCAACGGATGGAAGCTATCGCCATCGTCGACGTCTTGCGTCGGCGCGCCCGCCTGATTGCTGCGCTGTGCATCGTAACCACGCTGGCCGGGTATGGGATCTCGTACTTTTCCCCGCTGATACCGGAAAAGTATGATGCCTCGGCGATCGTGCTCGTGCGGCCGCACCAACGGCTCCAGAGTGAGCCGAATAATTCAGGCAAGGAAGTCCTGGACTTTCCCGTCTCCCAGACACCGATAGCTGAGACTGCATCCAAGACGTACATTCAAATTATCCAGAGTCCGGCGGTTATTGGTGAGGTCGTTCGTCAACTCAAGCTGGACCAACGTCCGAAGAGAAAAGATACACAAGGTGACACTTTGTTTGTGCGGATGAAATCTTATGTCGAAGATATTTACGATGATGTCCAGCCATACTTCAAAAACGCGGTCGAGGTGGTGAAGTATGGTAGGCCGATCGAGGTTGACCCATTCACCAAGGCGGTCAATGACGTCAGCAACGGCCTCGTGCTGAAATCGTATGAAGACACCTATGTCTTCGAGATCAAATACAGCGACGCTGATCCACAAACGGCTGCTGACGTCGCCAATACTACCGCCCGGTTGTTTATCCAGTCCATGGAAAGCATGCGCTCATCAGAGGCGGAGGATACCGCCGGTCGTCTGAAGAGCGAGCTCGGGCAGAGTCGGCAACGGCTGGTGGCCGCGAGTGAAAGTTTGCGCGATTACAAAATGGCGCATGGCGTCTTTCTGTATCAGCCCGAGTATGATGCGAAACTCAAGGTGATCGCGGATCTAACCGTTGAACTCGCCAAGTTGGATCAAAATTTGACCGCCGGGACATTTGACGCCAAAGCCGACGCCGCGAAGCGCGCGCGTCTTCAGACGACCCTGAATGAGCAGCAAGCCGACTTCGCTTCGCTGCCGACGATCGAGCGTGAGCTTCGGCTCCGGCAGGCGGATGTCGATGTCGCAGACTCGATGTATGCGACCGTCGCCAAGCAACTGAAGGATGCGCAAATCAACGCCGATGCAAGGCCCGAAGCGCGCCTGATCTCTCCGGCGTCCGTCCCGCGGCTGCCGAGCCGCCCGCGACGCGATTTGATTGCGTTGGCGTCCCTCTTCACCGGATTGCTGGCCGGGGTGGCTCTGGCCTTTCTCCTTGAATACGTCAACCGAACGGTGCGCGGGATTACCGATCTTGAGGACGTGGTCGGCCTGAAGGTCATCGGGACGATCCCGCTAACGCCGCCGGTCAAAGCAGGCGGGGGGATCTCTGATTAGGCGACCGGCGAGTCAGCCTCCGACGCCGTCAAGTCCCGTGCTCGCCCACGCAGAGCAATCCGCGCCAGCGGCATCGCCAGCATCGTCGTCAGCACCGCCATCAGGACCAGCGCCGAAAACGCATTCGTCCCGATGATCCCGCGGTCCAACAGGATCGTCAGCACGATCAGCTCCATCAGACCCTTGGTCTGCACCAGGGCGCCCAGAGCAAGGGCATCGGACCAGGTCTCGCCGGTCAATCGGGCAGCGAGCGCGGTCCCGCCGACTTTCCCCAAAATCGCAAGTGCGGTTGCCACCACCGCGATCTCGACAAACCCAAGCGAATTCAGATCGAACAGAGTCCGCAGCCCGGTCAGCATGAAGAAGAACGGCATCAACACGCCGACCGTTGTCACCTCTAGGTGATCGAGGAGCGGCTTGCGCAGCTCGTGAGGCATCACGGCGCCGGCGACAAACGCGCCAAAAATATAATGCAGCCCCAGGACCTGGGTCACCATCGCCGAGCCCAGCGCAAGCGCGCACATGCTCGCTAGCGCGCGCTCGCGCATCCGGCCGCCGCGCAGCAGGACGCCCGACGCCCGCCGGATCAAGGGCGGCACGATCCACACCATCGCCGCCAAATAGATCGGCAGCCCCAGCACGCTGAGCCGCATGTCCGGGTTGCCAGCCGCCCCTCCTGCCACGACAGTCATCAGTCCGCCCAAGAGCAGCCACAGCGCTGCATCGTTGATCGCGGCAATGCCCAGCGCGTAATTGCCGATCCGTCGCCCCAAAAGATCCATCTCGCGCAGGATGGCGCCGAGCACCGGCAGCGCGGTGACCCCGATACAGATGCCGATCGCGATAGCGAACCCCACCGGCTCGACGCCGCTGCCGAGTTCGGCTGGCTGACGCGCGGCAATCCACAGCCCACCGAAAAACCCCGCAGCGGTCGGCACCGCGACGCTGGCGCCGGCCACCAATGCGAAAGCCCGGCTGCGGCCGAGAAAGTCGGCCGGATCGAGGTGTAATCCGGTAACAAAGCCGAACAGCAATACCGCGATCGACGCAACCCCCCAAAGCGGCGTCAACGTCGCCGGGTTGAAGAACAGATGGTAGGTTTCCGGCGCGAGACGGCCGAACAAGGTAGGCCCGAGAGCGATCCCGACCAGGATCTGAACAACCACGAGCGGCACCGCCCCGTGCAGTCGCAGGGCGCGCCACACCATCACGGGAAGCGCCAGGATCGCGAGCGCCTGAAGGATGAAAATCGGGTCGGCGGTCATCAAGTCGACCATGCTTCAATTGTGCGAGCCGCTCAAGTTGTGCTCGCCGAGCATTTCGGGGACGCGACTGATAGCCGCGCTCTTGTCGCACCTGCCGATGCCGTAGCGGTGACGGCGCAAGAATGACCGTTCAGCGCTCTCGCGCGTTGCGCCGCAGCAGAGATCGGCTGAACTCCAATAGCTCGGCAAAGAGCTGTGCCACTGCCAGCGTCAGGAATCGCAAAACCAGACCGACAGCGATCAATACTTGCATCGGGCCAAAGGCCGATCCCTGCAGGTGCTTTCGATAATACGCATAGCAGTCGAGATGAAAAGACGCGAGGGAACGAAAGCGAAGGCGCGGGCTCACTCGAGTACCGCCCTTGTGATTCAAATGAATTACCGTCGCAGTCGGTAGGTAATAACAGAGGTAGCCAGCATCCGCGATCCTTCTGCAGTAATCGGCATCGACGTGATAAAACATTGCACTGTCCAATTCACCGACCTTGTGGACTACGGTGCGGGGCATCATTTTCGAGGCGCCGGAAAGATAACCGGCGGCAAAAGCCTCCGTCAGTTCACGGTTGGGGTGAAGGAGGCGCCGACGCGAATATCGGTTGTTTGGAAACAGCCGGGTGATAATCGAACGCCCCCCAAACAGCGCGGACCCCAAATCGGGTAGCGCCCGGACCGACCACTGGATGGTGCCGTCCTCGTTGAGCAATTGACTGCCCACCGCTCCTGCCTCGGGATGCTCGCGCAAGAAACCGAGCATCCGATCAAACGCGCCCGGCAGTACAATCGTGTCATTATTCAGCAAATGGATATATTTTCCCCGCGCACTCTTTAGTGCCAAATTGTTGGATCTTGTATAATGCTGGTTGACGGGATTCCGCAACAGCCGCACTTCTGGAAACCGGCTCTGCACCATGTCGCTGGTCGCGTCGTTGGAGGCGTCATCGACAACGATCACCTCGTAGGGCTCAGTTGGCGCGTTTTGGTAGATGGAGGCGAGACAATCGGCGAGAACGTCGCGCGCGTTGTAGGTCGAGATGATCACCGACAGTTCGATGGCCGATCCGGGCTCGTCCTCGCCGGCCGGCTTGCGACCGACCGTGAGCTGGGTGCCTCCGCCGCCGACCGCTTCAGACATTCCTGCCACCATACCGCTCGCAAATGCTCACCCTCACGGCCCGGTTGTACCGACAAACCGTCCGGAATTCATCGACGCGAGGTCGCGCGGGCGGCGGTGATGGCATCGGCGTTGCTCTCGAACTGCCAGCCCGCCGACGGCAAAGCACACCAGGCGTTGCTGGCTTGCAAACATGCGCATGTTGATCGATCATGCATACCATAAGATTGCGTTTGATCCCAGTGAGCCCAAGCCGCCCCGGGATGGCCGGTCCCGCTTCACCGACACCGAGGTGACTTTTTGACCCCCACGCGTACCCGATCAGATCGGCGCGGGCCTCCGGGTGACGGCCCCTATCGGCCGCGTGCCAGTACAGCCGACTAATCATCGGATTGGGCCGCTTCCGTCGGGGATGTGAGCCGTCGATCGAGATTGAGACCGACACGTGAAGCTGATACGGCAACCCTGGTATATCCTCACGCCGCGCGAAAAGTTTGAAGGCGCTCTTCTGTTGTGCGCGATGGTTTTCGGTGCCTCCTTCGAGACAGTCGTGTTGTAATACCGTTTATTGCCGTGCTCAAGGACCCGGAACTGCCATTGAAAGCCCGGCACTTCCAGCCGCTCTTGTCCAATCTCAAGAGCAGCGAGCCGCGCGAGTTAATCTCGACGGCATGAGCGCGCGCAAGCTCTGCAACTGCTGCTTGATCGCCGGGGAGTCTCAGTAAGAATGCGCATTCTGGCCCACATACACACGATGAACGATGCCGCGGTGATCGAGCAGGCGCTCGAAGCGCTTCGGCATCAGACCCGACCGCCGGACGCGATCCTGATCGTCGACAATGCGTCGACTGATGGAACATTGGACAGAGCGTTCCCCGGAAACACTACGATCATTCGCAATACGGAAAATCTCGGCAGCGCGGGGGCCGTTTGCACCGGCTTTGCGCACGCCTTGGAGCACGAATTCGACTGGATCTGGATCATCGACGCTGACAGTGTTCCCGAGCCCGACGCACTTGCCAACCTCCTCGGCTTCTTCGCGCATCTCCCACCCGCCGAACAGGAAACAGTGTGCTTTCTCGGGTGCCGGCTGGGGCACCGGGGCGGCTCTGCGGATCATCGGCCGCACCTATTGACAGCCTCTGGGGTTGACCGTCTGACGATAGACGTCGAGGCCGGTCATTGCCGGTGCGATTGCTTTATTTGGTCAGGGTCGCTCTTTCGAATGGCGGCGGTGGCGAAGATCGGCTTGCCGGCCGCGGACTATTTCATAGATCTGGCCGAACTCGAATACGGCTACCGGGCGCGAGGGCTGGGTTATTCAAGTTATATCGTTTTCAGCTGTATCCTGCATCAGGATGTGGGGCGCAGCCCTGGAGTCGTCTCACGAATCTGGCGCTTCGGTCCACTTTCCCTCCGGCTCTACGAAATGTCGCCGCTGCGATGTTACTATCACATCCGCAACATGCTCTATTTTTGGCTCTACGAATGCCGGCCGACTCGGCCGCGCTGGGTTATTCGCAGTCTCGTTCACGCTATCTCTTTTCCGATAACCTTCGCCGTTAGACCTGGCAGCCACCGTCGGCACCTGATCGCGTGTCTGCGCGGGGTTCGAGACGGAGTGACGATGCACATTGAGCGCCGGTACTGAGAGCCAAAGGAGTTGGCACGCATCGTCACGCCGACCCTGCAGCTTCCAAGCGCTCGACGCTCGCAGGGCTGCGCCAGATGTGCGCGGGACCCGATACCGAATGCCACAGGATCGATGCACTGCCGCCCTTCTGGCGCGCAACGACCTGAGTTATTCTTCGGCTGAAGGCGAGGGAACTCGTGAGGGCGACACAATCGGCTTCCGGGTGGATTGCCCGTCGCGGTCGCGGTCTTCCACGAAGACTTGGGCACGGCCGGCACCAAGGTCAGGCAGGAGAGAGTAGTGAGAAAGATGAGATGACTACTCCTATTGAGACCGCGGGACGACGGGGCCCATCGATGCGCGACGACGAGCGTGGTCACGCACCGCTCGTGTCCGTCGTCATCGTGACGTTCAACTCGGCGGAGCATATCCGAGGTTGCGTCGCGTCGGTGTCGAGAAGCGTAGGGACGATGCCGATCGAGCAACTCGTAATCGACAACGCCTCGCGGGACGGCACCAGTGCTGTGGTACGAGCGGAATTCCCCGACGTGATGCTGGTGGAGAATACCGTGAACCGCGGATTGACCGCGGCCAACAATCAGGGAGCGGAGCTAGCGAGGGGACGTTACGTGGTGTTTCTCAACCCCGACACGGTCGTCCCCGACGGTACGTTTCAGACCATGCTCGGAATCATGGAGCGCCGTCCGGACATCGGCGTTCTCGCGCCGCGGCTCGTTGACGAGATGGAGCGGTTCAGCTCGGGGATCATGGGAGACCGAGCTCCGACCGCATGGACCGTGATCAATGCGTTCCTCCTCCTCAGCCGACTCTCTCACGATCTTTTTCCGGGGATCCTCCGGACCAAGGATGTGGAGGGCCTCGAGGATTGCGATTGGGCATGCGGGGCCTGCTTGATGGTACGGCGGGAGGTTACGGACAACTTCAGCTGGGGGCAATTTGGGTCGGGGGATGATCTCGATTATTGTCTGCGCATCGGGCGGGGTGGCTGGCGAGTGTCGGTGACCGGCGACGCGCGCGTGGTCCATTTCGGCGGTCGAAGTTTCACGCGGGCGAAGCCCGGCACGTGGATTGGGACCCCGTCGAACATCGCTCGCCACCTCCGAGAACACGGTGGCCCGGTGCACGCTGCCATAGGAATCATCGGCATGCGGCTGGGCCTCCGCCTCCGTGGTGCCATCCACTACGCGCTCTTCCTCGTGACGCGCGACCCCGAACGCCTGTACAAGAGCAACAAGACCCGGCAGTTCCTCGCGCACGACGACTACAGCGTGTTCCAGAAGGGGACCCGACCAGCGCCGACGTCGTACCCCCGGTGAACCGCGGGAGCCTCAGCGCCGACGACTGCATGCGCACAGTCTGCTTCGTGGCAAGAGGCGATTTCGAATCGGTGCCTGGCGGCGATACCATTCAGTGGCGGATGTATGAGAGGGTGGCGCGCGAGGCGGGCCTGAGGCCCACCACGTGGTTCGACGATTCGCCCATCCCGCCCGCGGACGTCTACCATGCGTTCAACGTCGACCGCCCCCTCGAACTGTATCCGAAGCTCGCGGAGGTCAAACGCCGTGGTCGACCGTTCATCCTCAGCACGATCCATCACCCAAACGAGTGGCTGACAAAATACTACACGTCTCAGCCGTCGGCGGGCGCTCTCGGGAGCTTGCTGTACCGCTCCGCGCTGGGGCGCTCGATGCCCGCTCGGGAGACGATCAGGGAAATCGTCACGGTCGCACGGGATCGGCGCATCGCTCGCGTCCTTACTCTAATACCAAGCTGGCGGCAGCGCGTGCGGTGGCTCCTCACGAACGCGGACCGGATCATGCTCTTGACCGGTTCCGAGGCAACCTACGTCCAGACGGACTTCGCCTATGAGATTCCGCCCCATCAACAGGTGATTGTCCCCAACTGGTCGGAAGGGCTGGGGGACGCATCGGCCGGGAAACCAGACGCATTTGCCGGGCTTCCGGAGCCACCCGTGCTGGTGGTTGGTCGGATCGAGCCTCGCAAGGGAAGCCTACGCATATCTCGGCTGGCGGAGCGTGCGCGTCGTCACGTGGTCTTTGTCGGTCTGCCGCTCAATGGCGAGAGTGCGTTCGCCCGTGCCTTTCACGTGGCAGTGCAACGGAGCCATTACTCCAGGTGGATCGAGGGCGTCCCCAGATCGATGCTGGCCGCATTCTATCGCCACAGCAGTTTTCTGCTGAACGTGAGCTTCGTCGAGGTGAGCCCGTTGGTCGACGTGGAAGCCCTCGCACTGGGTTGCCCGGTCTCGACGACGATGTACGCCATGCACCATCAACTCCTGCCGCCCGATACTCCACTCTGCGACCCATATAACGACCGGAGCATACTTGATCGGCTTCAGTGGCGCCCCGGCCGACTCCCACCGAGGCAGCTTGTTGACAGAGAGATGTGCGCGCGCCGCCTGGTGGACACGTACCTCACGCTGGCGCACGCTAGCTAATTATCAGATTGGGCCGCTTCCGTTCGGGATGTGAGCCGTCGATCGAGATTGAGACAGACGCGTGAAGCTGATACGGCAACTCTGGTACATCCTCACACCGCGCGAAAAGATCGAAGGCGCTCTTCTGTTGTGCGCGATGGCTTTTGGTGCCTTCTTCGAGACCGTCAGCGTCGGTGTTGTAATACCGTTTATCGCCGTTCTGAAGGACCCAGAACTGCTGTTGAAAGCCCGACACTTCCAGCCGCTCTTATCTAAGCTCAACACCAGGGATCCGCGGGAGTTGTTCTATATTCTTGGGCCGGTGCTGATAGCCCTGTTCGCCATCAAAACGGGTTATCTTATACAGTTGTACCGCTGGCTTTTTCGCTACGCGATGAAGAAAGAGGTGAAGCTCGCGCGTCAATTGCTGACGGGCTACCTGAGCGCACCTTACTCATTGCACCTGCAGCGCAATAGCGCGGAGTTGGTGGGCGTGACGACCCGCTCGGTCGAGGGCTTTTCAAGCGGGTTTCTGGTGAACCTGCTAACCGTGCTCGCGGAGCTTTTGGTCCTGCTGGGGGTGACCGGATTGCTGATGTTTGTCGAGCCGTTAGGGACACTTGGCGTCCTGATCGTTCTCGCCGTTCCGACCCTGATAATCTACCGATCGACGCAGCATCGGTTGGCCGCCTCTGGGCGCATCGCCGAACAAAGCTGGTCCTCGATGGTCCAATGGGCCGAGCAGGCGTTCCGCAGCGTCAAGGAGACGATGATAACCCGCCGCCGCTCGTTCTTTGTCGATCAGCACAGTTACCACGTCCAGCGCTTTACCGCTTCGTTGCGATCGTTGTCCTTCCTCTCAGCGCTTCCGCGCTTTGTTATCGACACTCTTGCGATCAGCGCGATGGTGGTGATTGCAACGATCATGCTGAGGCACGGCCAGGATCTGCAATCGATCCTGCTGCTCCTGGGGATGTTTACCTTGGCTGCGATTCGGCTGATCCCGTCGACGAGCCGGATTAGCACCTCGCTCGCACAGGTTCGCTATCACTACGCTTCGACCGAAGTCATCTATCGCGAGCTGCGCGCCTTGCAACAACAGCGATCCGAGCCGCCAACCGGCGCCGACGAGGAGCTGGCACACCTGATCCCGTTCCGACGGGCGCTGGTGATCGAGCATTTGTCCTATCGGTATTCCGAGGCGCGCCGGCCAGCGATCGACGATCTGTCACTCGAAATTCCGGTGGGGCACTGGGTAGCCTTCATCGGTCCAACCGGTGCCGGCAAGACCACGCTCGCCGATCTTATCCTCGGACTATTGGTCCCGAGC
The DNA here is from genome assembly GCA_049801295.1 of Allostellaceae bacterium. Taxonomy (GTDB): domain Bacteria; phylum Pseudomonadota; class Alphaproteobacteria; order ATCC43930; family CGMCC-115725; genus DATARH01. The sequence goes on from JBARKH010000375.1 coordinate 28,785, forward strand.
TCGGGCAGGATCCTGGTGGATGACCGCAATCTGCATGACAACCTCGCCGGCTGGCAGCGAAATCTCGGGTACGTCCCGCAGACCGTCTATCTGATCGATGACAGCATCCGGCGAAATGTCGCCTTTGGCGTGCCCGAGCACGAGATCGACGACGAGCGAGTATGGCGAGCGCTGGACGCGGCACAGGTCGATCACCTCGTACGCGCACTGCCGGGCGAACTGAATGCGATGGTCGGTGAGCAAGGCGATCGTCTCTCCGGCGGCGAGCGTCAGCGACTGGGGATCGCCCGGGCCCTTTACCACGACCCACAGATCCTGGTGATCGATGAAGCGACGGCGAATTTGGATCCTGGGACCGAAGCCAAGATCGTTGAAGCTATCGGCCGGCTCAGAGGAAAAAAGACCATCATTGTCATCACGCACCGGCTGGCGTTCGCGAGAAACTGTGATTGCATCTACATGCTGGCACAAGGCCGCCTTCGGAATTCGGGCGGATACTCCGACCTTCTCTTGAGAGAGCCTGCTTTTCGACAGTTTTGCGGGGCCGCGCCGGAAGCCATCGCGGTTGATGCTACTTCCTCGGGCTAGGCCAATCTTGGCGATCGGTCCTGACCGAGCAAAACCGGCTCGACCGATTGCGTTACGACCGACGGTTCCACGCGGCGGTGGTTGATCGATCAGAAGGCGCCGTGCCGACGAATGACGTGTTTCACCGTTGTGACAATGATCTTCAGATCGAGCCCGACGCTGCGCGTGCGAACGTATTGCAGGTCCCAGGCCAAGACCTCGCCCCAATTCAACAATCCACGCCCGTTGATCTGAGCCAAACCGGTTATTCCCGGCTTGCAGGCGAATTTGTACATTTCCTCCGGCGTGTAGTACTGCAGGACTTCCGGAGCCTCGGGGCGGGGGCCTACCAATCGCATGTCGCCAACGAGGACACACCATAGGTTGGGCAGCTCGTCGATCGATAGCGCGCGCAGAATCTGGCCGATCCGGGTGACCCGCGGATCGGACCGATAGGTTGTGTGCTGGCGCGGGAATTCATCGGGGTCGAATTTATAGGCGTAAAACTCGGGCCAGCGGCTGCGCGCGTCGTGGTACATCGTGCGGAACTTCACCAGCCGGAAGTAGCTTGGCACGTAATACAACCTGTCTGGTTCGTAACCGCCCGGTGGTGGGATCAGGTCGGACCGCCGCTCGATATCGCGCCCGCGCATCATGATCGAGCGCCCCGGGCGGCGATGGAAGAACAACGCCGGTCCAGGCGAATCCCAACGGATCACGATCGCCTCGACCAGCATCACTGGCATCGCCAGTATTAATCCTGCCAACGCCACCACTTTCTCGAAGCCGCGATAAAGCGCTTCCGCCACCGGGCCCGAAGAGCCGACGACATCGCCGACGGGCACGGCGTGAATCCTGCCGGAATTCCCCCGCTCCCGCTCGACCGAAGTGGGGGAACCCGCTCCCGAGGCCGGCTCATTCCTGAGCGCCGGGTCGGCGACGACATCATGAGGGCTCATCAAGCGTCTTCTAATCTGCGGGCCCGGACATGGAGGCAGCACGTTACCTTAGTCGCATGGGAAATTTTGCGGCATTGCTGCAATTGATCGACTTCGATCATCGGCGACAGAGTTATACGTGCCCAGATGACCTTTTTCACCCCTATTTTCGATAGTTTAACGATATATTTTAGCGGTTTAGGTCACGCATTCAGCAGTGGAGCCGGGGACAAAGCTGGGTCTGCCGCCGTGGGGTGCACCCGTTTGTGGGTCGATCACGTTGAGCGCCGATTGCAGCGCCTCCGAACTTGGCGCGCCCTCGGTCGTCTCATAGAACTTGTGCGCGAGCCAGCGGCGGAAGCCTTTGCCTCGGATCGGCCAAGTCTCGCGGTGGCCGTCGATATCAAGGTCGGCGAAGCCCGTGCTATCCGGGGTGTGGAACAGGTCGGCCGATTGCGCGATATCGATCAGGATGTCGGCCTGCGTCGGGCCACGGCCTCCCCTCTCGCCGCTCTCGGATCATCGGCGGCCGGAAGGAAATCCGTAGTATTGGTCATTTGATCCTCGCAATAGCGCCCATGCGGGCTATCGCGGGATCGTTTAGAGCATTTTAGCCGCGCCTAGCCCCTTGTTCGCCTTCGACTGAAGGGACTTCAGGCCATGAAGCGAACGGGCAATCGATACCCCCGGACCAGCGAACGAGCCGCCCGGCGCAAGGTCAAGCTCAGAGCCAAGCACCGCCGCCGGCGGGCACGGGCGCAGTCCTAGGCGAATCTGCCGCCGGCACCGCGAATGAGCGCTGGGC
>JBARKH010000376.1:0-4290 GCA_049801295.1 Allostellaceae bacterium
CCGCCGGCCTCGACGCGCCACGCCCGGCGGTCCTCGCGGTCGATCGCGCCGCCGGGGAAGACATAAACGCCGGGCATGAAGCGGACATGGCCGGGGCGCCGCCCGGCCAGTAGCTCGAGGTCGTGCCCCTCGCCGCGCAACATGATCAGCGAGGCGGCATCGCGCGGGCGGACAATCGCCGGCTCGGCGCGGACCGGTTCGGTAACATCGTTCATAGAGGGTAGTATGCGGGAAGCCTGTCGATCTGAACACACGCCGTTGCGGCGCGCGGCGGGGTAGATCAAAAGGCGATGCGCGTCACGAACTGCACTTGCGATTCGCTGGCCCGCGGGCTCAGCCCGGCGCTGGCACGCGCGCCGTTAGAGCTGTCGACATGCATGACTTCGGCAACGAGGCGCATCCAGCGCACCGGGTTCCAGCTGCCGGAGACGGTCAGCGCCCGGCCGTATTCGCCCGGGCCGCTGCCGCCGGGCTGGTTCTCAACCTGGGTCGCGAACACGTCGACCCTGCCGGCGATGCGGAAATCGCCGAAGTAATATCCGGCGAGCAGATAGGCCGATTGGAAATCGGTAATCGAGCGGAAACTGGGCACCGGGTCGATCTCAGTGCTGCCGGCCATCGCCTGGGCCAAGAGGACGACGTCGCCGATGCCGGTGTCGACCCCGATGCTGGTGAATTTCGTGCGCCAGCCAAAGTCGCTGCCGGCGAAAGCGGCCGGGTCGGCGCGGTTATCGTAATAAAGCGCGGTTATCGTAATAAAGCGCGGTTATCGGAATAAAGCGCGGTTATCGTAATAAAGCGCGATTATACGTCCAAGTTCGTCCTGGCGAACCGAAGCGCCGGCATACCAGCCCGGCTGCCCGCCTATCTCCTTGAACGGTTCTTCGCGCAGCGGCGGGTTGCTTGCGAAGGCATCGGGCACGCGAGGCTCGCCCATGAGGCCGATCGGCCGGCTGTCGAACACCCAACCGCGATCGGCGAGCAGCGCCCCGGCCGGATCGTTCCAGCCGAAGACGGCGCCGGTCAAACCGAATGCGCCCCCTGCGTAACGCCACTCGGCGGTGGTTTCGCCGCCGATCGTGCGCAATTCATCGCCGACCCAGGAATTGATCGCCGAGGGGGTCAGCGTCCAGGGGCTCGTCCAGCCAACACCCTCGTTCTCCGGCGAGATCGGCGCAAAGAACGCGCCCATTTTGATGGACCACAGCCAATTGGGTGTCGAGACCGGCTGATAGCGGGTATAAGCCTCCAGCAAATCGAACGGCGCATGCTGGTCGGGTGCGAAACGAGCCGTCGCGAAGATGACGAGCGATGGGTCGAGGTCGAGACGCAGATCGGTCAATGCCTGCCCGACGGGAGCGATGCTCTTCCGGCCGCCGCCGCCATTGTCGAGCTTGCCGAGGCCGCCCTTCATCCAGGAGGTGGTTTCGGACGGGATCGACAAACCCAGATCGACCAGGCTGTTGACGCTGAGAGTCTGCGCTCGCGCCATCCCGGGCAGGACGGCGAACACGATACTTGCGATGAATAGCGTTGCGGGCGGCTTCATTAAGCGCATGCTATCAGCATGATCGCGCGCTCGTCGCTGTTTGATATCGGTAGCTCCGACGACGGGCCGCGCGTTTCCCGCGCTCGACGATATCGCCCGGCAGTCGTCGTGGCCGTGGCGCTGGCCGCCTCGACGGCGTTTGCCGCGACGCTCCACACCGTGGCGCAAAAGGGGCGCAATTTCGCGGTTAACGAGATTGTGATCGCCCAGGGCGACACCATCCGCTTCACCAACGAGGACGAATTCCTGCATCAGATCTATGTCGATTCGAAAGACATCGCGTTTGATTCCACCGAGCAGCGGCCCGGCCAAGCCATTTACGTGAATTTTCCGCTGCGCGGCACCTTCCCGGTGCGCTGTCACATTCACCCAAAGATGCTGCTATGGGTGACCGTCGAGTAGCCCGCCCCTTCAGTCATCAACCGGATCGTAACCAATTCACCTTACGAAAGCCTCCGCAACACCGGAAAGGGTCCCGATGCGGGTGCGCCTACCCACCTCGATCGGCGCCACCATTTTTGGCGCGTTCATCCTGATGGGCCTCTTGACCGCCTTGGTCGGCGGATACAGCCTTTTTGTCTTGGACCGCGCCGGAGGGTTCGTCGTCGATCTCTATGACCGGCCGCTGATGGCGATCAACTTCGACCGGGCGGCGAGCCTCGATTTCGCCGAGATGGATAAGGCGCTGGTCCAGCGAATGGGCGCCGGCGAACCCGATCGGGCGGCGATCGACGCCAAGATCGAGCATTTGTCGCGAACCTTTACCGATGACTTGGCGGTCGCAACAAACCGCTCGCAGGCGGGCGACGAACGGGTGGTCATTCGGCAAATTCAGGAGCTGGTCGCGCGCTGGAACGAATTGCGGCAGGGCGCCGCCCAACCCTCTATTGCTGCCGAACTCGACAAGCTGGCGGCGCAGGTCATCGGGCGGTTCGACATGTTGGCCGAGCTGGCAACCGGGCACAGTTTCGTCGAGCGTCGCAAAGTCGTGACCGCCATCGATAATTTCAGGTATTCGAGTCTGGCCGCGCTGGCCGCGGCGCTTGCCTTCTCGGCGATCATTACCTTCCTTCTGATGCGGCGGATCATCCGGCCGTTGAGGAGTGCCGCGTCGGTCGCCGACCGCATTGCGGAAGGTGAGCTGCAGACGCCGATACCGCCCGGCGGGCAGGACGAAACCGGCCTCTTGCTGCGGTCGATGTCGGTCATGCAGCAGAGCATCCGCGACATCGTCGGGCGCGAGCAGATGCAGCGCCGCTCTGCGCAGGACCGGCTCGTCGAAGCGCTCGAGAGCTTGCGCGAAGCGATCGTCCTCGTCGATGCCGAGGATCGGATCGTCATCGCCAACAGCCAGGTCGCGAGCTTTTTCCCGATGCTGGCCCGCCGACTCGGCGGCAATGTGACCTTCAGCGAAACATTCGGACGGGTCGAGGCGCTGCTCAGCGCGCCCGCCACAGCCGAGCCGAGCGCCGATGTACTTGGCTTCGATGAGGGTACGAGCGAGCGCGAATACCGGTTGGCCGATGGCCGCTGGATCCGCATCAGCCGCAGCCGCACGCAGGAAGGCGGTTTCTTTCTGGTGATCAGCGATTTCAGCGAGGTCAAGGAACGCGAGGAGCGGCTCCATGAGGCCCGCCACAATGCAGAGGCGGCGAGCGCGGCGAAGAGCACCTTCCTTGCCAATATGAGCCACGAACTACGCACTCCGCTCAATGCGATCATCGGTTTTTCCGAGATATTATCCTCACGAACCGTAGGTCGCATCAGCGGCGAGGTTCAGGCCCAGTACGCGCACGACATCTGGCAGAGCGGCAACCACCTGCTGGCGATCATCAACAGCCTGCTGGATCTTAGCAAAAGCGAGGCCGGCAAGCTCGAGCTCGTCTGCGATGACGTCGATCTTGGCGAAGTCATCGCCAGCTCGCTGCAGATGATGCGCGGGGAATGTGCTCGTGCCGAGTTGTCTTTGGCGGTGCAACTGACCGATGCGCCGCTGCGGCTTCGGGCCGATGGCTCCAAGCTAAAGCAGGTGTTCCTCAATCTGTTGTCCAATGCGGTCAAGTTCACCGAGCCGGGGGGAGAGGTCACGGTGTCTGCCGAAGCGACGCCGGACAATTCGGTGTCGATCCGGGTCGTCGATACCGGGATCGGCATGTCGAGCGAAGAGATCCCGATCGCTTTCGCCGCCTTCGGCCAGGTCGATAACCAGTTCGCGCGGCGTTACGGGGGGACCGGTCTCGGTCTGCCGCTCAGCAAGGCACTGGTCGAGCTGCACGGCGGCACAATTGCTATCAAGAGCATGCCGGGAAAGGGCACGACGGTGATCGTCACCCTACCCAGAGACGCCACGCGGGCGACCGTCGCGGCCGCGTGAACCGCGTCCTAACTCCCCCCGAGCCGAGAGCGGTCGGCGGCGAACCCTGGTAGGCGCTAGGCTTCCTTGCCGGGCTCGGCGACGGCGGCGGACCATGGGGACATCACGTCGCTGACGCCATAATTGAGGCCGTCTTCGCCGCGCAACACGAGGTTGGGACAGGCAAAGCGCGCGGGCCAGACGGTGTGCTCGACCAGAGCGGCGCCGGGACGGGTGGCGAGGCGCTCGCGGATCGCCTCGGAGAGACGGCGGTCGATCGCGATGCCGCCGTCGCCGCTGACATCGATGCGCGGCTGGTGCGCGGCCTCCTCGGGGGTCATCGCAAAGTCGACGATGAAGCTCGCGAGCTGTACCACCGCGGCGAGGA
>JBARKH010000377.1:0-6371 GCA_049801295.1 Allostellaceae bacterium
GCGCAACGCGGTGCGGTGCGACGACGAGGAGGACGTCGGCGTGAGCGGCGGCGAGGCGGCCGATCCGCACGTGCTCCGCCTCGTGCTCGCTGCCGAGCTCGGCCATGCCGGGGGTGACGAGGATGCAGCGCCCGCCGGGTTGGCGCAGCGTGTCGAGGAGCGCGAGGGCAGAGGCAAAGCCGACGGGGTTCGAATTGTACGCATCGTCGATGACGACCGCGCCGCCGCTCTGGCGCTTCACTTCGAGGCGATGGGCGATCTGCGGCGTGCTTCTGAGGCTGGCGACGACGTCCTCGGGCGTCATCCCCAAGGTGCAGGCGGCGGCGAAGGCGAGCGCGATGTTGCCGCCCTGATGCAGCCCGAAGAGCGGTGCGCGCAGCTCATAGCCCTGGCCACGCCAGGATATTGCCGCGACGATTCCCTCCGGCGTCTGACGTATGGATTTGATGGCGAGGTCGGCATCGTCATCGGCGCCAACTGTCACCACCATGTTGCGGTGGCGAGCGATGAATTCCCGCGGTCGGGCGAACCCCATGACATCGGACGCCGCGATCAACGTTCCGGCATTGTCTCGTACCGCTTCGGCGAGCTCGAATTTCGCGCTTGCCACCGCGTCCAATGATTTGAAGCGCTCGTAATGGGCCTTGCCGATCGCGCTGATGATGCCGATCCGCGGCGGTGTCAGCGCGCACAGGCGCTCGATCGAGCCGATGCCGTACGCGCCCATCTCGACGACGAAATAGCGGTGATGTGGGCTGAGGCGTTCGCGGATGACGCGCGCGATGCCCATCGCCGTGTTGACGCTGCCCGGCGTGATCAGGGTGGGGCCGGCGGTTTCGAGCACGTGCCCAAGGATGTGCTTGACCGAGGTTTTGCCATAGGAGCCGGTGACCGCGATCACGGTTGGGTTGACCCGTTGCAATGCCGCGCGAGCTTCGCGCCAATAACGGGCCTGTACCCGCGCTTCAAACGGCGCGAGCAGCAGATTCGCACCAACGAGCGCAACCGGTACGAGCTGTACCGCCACGATCCAGACCAGCGCGAGATCGCTCGACAGCGCGGTAACGACACCGAGGGCGGCGATCAGTGCCAGAGCGATCGCATAGATGCGCTTGGCGCGGGTGGTCATTACCAGAGCCTTCTTCGCGGTTCGGCGCGGATCGCGCTCGAGCGCGGCGATGGCGAGACAAGCGACGCCCACAAGTGCTGCGAAAACCGTGGGCGGCGCCGACCGCACGATCAATTGCGCCCCGAATATCGCCACAAGAGCCAATGACAGCCGACGGTCCCAGGCCCGGTTGGCGATCACCCAGGCAAGAAAACGGCGGCCGTCATATTCCTCCTGTTGAAAGAGGTGGAGATAGACGAGCAGCCGACGCTCCGCAAAGAGGCTGAAGCCGATCAGCGCGAAAACGGCGCTCATCCCAGCTGTTCCATCAACTCTTCGAGGCGCTGGATGATCTGATGACCGCCCTCGGTCAGGACATTCCAATGGTCGAAGCCGCGCAGCACGACAAGCCGCGCCTGCGGCATCAGGCGATTGAGGCGGGTGCCGAGTTCGGGCGGGGTTTCGGTGTCGCAGTCGCCATAGACCAGCACCGCTGGGAGACGGACCGCGCGGGCGACCGCGGTGAGGTCCTCGCTGACCGCCTTCACGAGGATCGGTCGCAGCGGGCCGGCCGTACGATAGTCGGGGCTGCCAAAGCGGGCGCGAAGCCGGTCGCGCGCCGGCCCTTCGGGGGTGAATTGCCGCGCCAGCCGGAACGCCCAGCGCCGCGCCATCACCCGAGCTCGCGCCGATGCCGTTCGCTGCAGCGGCAGCCCGGCCGCGGCGATCAGGAAGAGGCCGGCGAGCGTCTCGGGGTGGCGCGCGGCCAGTTGCAGCCCGACCCGGCAGCCGAACGAGTGGGCGATCCAGATCCGCCGCGCCGGGGCAAGGCCACCGAGCCATTCGGCTATCGCATCGGCGTAATCCGCCGTGCTCCAGGCGGCTGGCGGAAGCGGCGAGGCACCGAAGCCGGGAAAATCGATAAGGGTCGATCGGGCGGAGCGTCGCATCGCTTGCGCCAGCGGCAGCAGCGCCGCATGCGTCTGGCCCCAGCCATGCGCCCAGATCAGCTCCAAAGCCCCCGCCGGCGAATCGCTGTCGAGGTGGAACAGCGCAAATTCGGTGCCGCGGGCGCGCACGATTTCGGTCTTCACGCCACAACCCGGGGGCTAATAACCGGGCCGATATCGGGGCGATTGTGCCGGTCGCGGCGCGCGGCGTAGCTTTCGAGCGGGTCCATGGCGTCGTCTGCGGGTCTTCCAGGATTGGGGTACAGGATGGCGGGCAGGAATGAAACCCGTGTCGCGGTTTTCCTCGGCGGACGCTCGCCCGAGCATGATGTCAGCGTCATCACCGGGCTGCAGGCGCTGAAGGCGCTCGACCAGGAACGATTCGTCGCGTTTCCGGTCTATGTCGATCCGCGCGGGGCCTGGTTCGTCGGCGAGGCGCTCGCCGAGCGCCGCAACTACCTTCCCGATGTCCGAACCCAGGCCCAATTGACCGAGGTGAGCCTCGCGCTCGGCGAACCCGGGCGCGGCGTTCTGGTGCCGAAGCGCACCGGGATTTTCGGCCGGCCCGCGGCAACCCGATTCGATGTTGCGCTCCTAGCGTTTCATGGCCTGGGCGGCGAGGACGGGCAGATGCAGGGCCTTTTCGAGACCGCCAACCTGCCCTACACCGGCATGCGCACGCTGGCGTCCGCCGTCTTCATGGACAAGGCGGCAACGAAGCGCCTCCTGCGCGGCCTCGACATTCCGCTTCTGCCTTATGTTGTGGTAACCCGTGGCGCTTCCGGACTTCCCTCCGCTGATGCGCTCAGCGCGCTCATCGGCAATATGGGCTTCCCGTGCATTGTGAAGCCCGCGCATCTCGGCAGCAGCATCGGGGTCGGCAAGGCTGAGGATATCGAGGAGGTACGGGCCTTGCTGCCGGCGATCTTCCGGCTCGACCGACAGGCTATCATTGAACCTTTCGTCCCCAACCTCGTCGAATACAACCTCAGCGTCATGCGGGTCGGCGGGGCGGTGCGTACTTCGGCGATCGAGCGGCCGAAACGGGCCGTGGAGCTCTTGGATTTTCGCCAGAAATACCTCTCGGGTGGTGGCGGCAAGCCCGGCATCAAGGGCGATTCCGGGGACAGCCAGGGGATGCTGTCCTTGACCCGTGACATCAACCCGGATCTTCCCGCCGGGCTCGCAGCCGATTTGCGGCGCTGGGCGACCCTCGCGTTCGAAGCGGTGGACGGAACCGGCGCGCCGCGCGTCGATTTCTACTGCAACGAAAAAACCGGCGAGACCTGGCTCAACGAGGTCAACCCGTGCCCGGGCTCGTTCGGCTATTTCCTGTGGGAAGCGGCCGAGCCGCCGATCCGGTTCACGGCGCTCTTGTCGGGGCTTATCGACGAGGCGCTGGCGCGCCATCGCGAATCCCAGCTGCCCGACGATCCGGTGCCGCCGGACGCACGCTTGCTGCGGCGCACGTAGCTTGCCCTAATCTCGGTGGTAAGGATGCCCGGCGTGGATCTGCTGCGCCCGGTAGAGTTGTTCGAGGAGCATGCTGCGCACAAAGAGATGGGGCCAGGTCATCGGGCCGAGCGAGACGACCGCATCGGCGTTGTCGATGACCCCTTGCCCGAGCCCTTCGGCGCCGCCGATCGCAAAGGCGATTGCCGCGGCGCCGCTGTCGCGCCAGGAAAGGAGGCGGTCGGCGAAATCGCGGCTCGCCCACGCCGCGCCCTTTTGGTCGAGCGCGACAAGCCGGGCGCCGGCGGGCCGGGCGGCGAGGATCAGCTCGGCTTCGCGGATCTTCAGCGCGGCGGGCGGCAGAGGGCGCTTTTCCTCGAGCTCGATGATCGTGACCGGCGGCACCAGGCGCCCGGCATAAAGCGCCTGCACTTCGTAGAGCGGCCCGCGTCGCTGCCGGCCGATGGCGAGGAGGTAGAGGCGAATCGCCGCGCACCTGATAGAAGGTTAGAGGGCGGCCTCGGCCCCGGCCTCGCCATCGGGCAGCGCGGAACCCCACATCTTTTCGAGATTGTAATAGGCGCGGATTTCCGGCCGGAAAATGTGCACGATGACATCGCCCGCGTCGATCAGAACCCAGTCGCCCTGGGCCTTGCCCTCGATCGCGACGCGGCCCGGGAGGTTTTGTTCGAGGTGGTCGCTGAGCGACACCACCTGCCGGGTCGAGCGGCCGGAGGCGACGACCATGTAGTCCGCGATCGTCGTTTTGCCGGCGAGGTCGATCGTTACGATCTCGTCGGCCTTGCCGTCTTCCAGGCTGTCGATGATGCGGGCGAGGAGCTCCGGCGCGGCGAGTGCTTTGCGGCGACGGGGCGCGAGGGTGGCGATGGCGATGGGTTCAGCGGTCACGTCGGGTCTGTTCTCCTTGCGGGGTGAGAGCGATCGCTCGGCTCTGATGCGGGTGGCCGAGCGGGGGTCGAGCCTGGTGTGGAAAAACATCCAGGCGGGCGGCGGCATCGACGCGAGACGGCGCGCCGCCAGGACCGGCAGGCGCGCCCGGGCAAATCGGCGCGCGGCGATCCCCGCGAGCGCCGTCAACGACGTCCGCGGGCGATCGAATACGGCAACCGGCGCGGTGCGAAAAATCTCCTGCCACCGCTTCCAATATGGCAATTGGACGAGGTTATCGCCACCCATCAGCCAGACAAATCGGACGCGCGGAAAGCGCCGGCGCAGTAGCTTCAGCGTGTCGGCGGTGTAGGTCGAGCCGAGCCGGGCCTCGATGCCGGTGACCCGGATGCGCCGCTCGGCGGCAGCGACACCGGCAGCGAATTCCAGGCGCTCGGCGAAGGACGCCATGCCGGCGGCCGGCTTTAGCGGGTTTTGCGGCGATACCAGCCACCACACCTCATCCAGATCGAGGCGGCTCAGCGCCAACCGGCTGATATGCAAGTGGCCGCCATGGGCCGGGTTAAACGACCCACCGAGGAGGCCGATGCGGCGACCCGCCAACTCTCCATAAAGACCCCCTCTCCCCCGTCGGGGGAGAGGGTTGCGGTGAGGGGGCACGTTTTGCAGGGGCGAGGTGGCGCAATTGACCCTCACCCTCCCAGCGCTTCGCGCCGGGCCCCTCCCGCTCCCGCGGTGCGGGAGAGGGGCTTTATTGGGAAGAGCGGCGCTCAGGGCCTCACCTGGCCGTTGCCGCGAACGAGGTATTTGTAGGTGGTCAGCTCCGCCGCGCCGACCGGCCCGCGCGGCGGCAGGCGTTGCGTTGAGATGCCGATCTCCGCGCCCATCCCGAATTCGCCGCCATCGGCGAACTGGGTCGAGGCGTTGACCAGCACGATCGCGCTGTCGACTTCGGTGAGAAACCGCTCAGCAGTCGCCTCGTCCTCGGTCACGATCGCGTCGGTGTGGTGCGACCCGTAGCGGTTGATGTGCTCGATCGCGCCCTCCACCCCGTCGACCACCCGCACCGCGAGGATGGCGTCGAGATATTCGGTGCGCCAATCGTCTTCGGTCGCCGCGACTGCTTCCGGCTCGATAGCCAGAGTCTCCGGGTCGCCGCGCAGTTCGCACCCGGCGGCGCGCAGATCGGCGAGGATCGGCGGCAGGACCGAGCGCGCGATTGCCCGGTCAACGAGCAGCGTCTCGGTCGCGCCGCAGATCGACACCCGCCGCATCTTGGCGTTGAGCACGATGGCGCGCGCCTTTTCCGGGTCGGCCGCGCGGTGGATATAGGTGTGGCAGAGCCCTTCGAGATGGGCGATGACCGGGATGCGGCTCTCGCGCTGCACCCGCTCAATGAGGGACGACCCGCCGCGCGGCACGATGACGTCGATGACGCCGCTCATCTTCAGCATCATGCCAACCGCTTCGCGATCGCGGGTCGGCACCAGCTGGATAGCGTCTTCCGGCAGGTTGGCTGCGCGCAACCCATCGCGCAGTGCGGCAACCAGCGCGCGCGAGGAATGAAGGCTTTCCGAGCCGCCGCGCAGGATCGCGGCGTTGCCGGATTTGAGCGCGATCCCGCCAGCGTCGGCGGTCACGTTCGGGCGGCTCTCGTAGATGATGCCGATGACCCCGAGCGGCACGCTGACCCGCGAAATTTTGAGCCCGTTGGGGCGGGTCCACTCGGCCAAGACGCGGCCTACGGGATCGGGCAGCGCTGCGATGTCCTCGAGTCCGTGCGCGACGGCCTCTAGACGCTTCGGGTCGAGCGCGAGGCGATCGATCAGCGCGGCGCCGATCCCGGCGGCCTTGGCTTCTGCGACATCCTCGGCATTGGCGGCGAGGATCTCGTTCGACCGCGAGCGCACCGCGGCGGCGGCGGCCTGAAGCGCGATCACCTTGGCCGCGGC
>JBARKH010000378.1:0-3921 GCA_049801295.1 Allostellaceae bacterium
GCTTAGACATCGGCCGAACACCAGTCGCTCAGCGAGACTCTCGCATAGTCGACGTGCCGGAAATCGAGCCGCGGTCCACATGCTGCTACGTTTGGCGCGTGGAGAGTGGCCCTTGGCCCCTGTTCCGAACACCAGACGGGAGATCTTTCATTGCCAAGTTATCAGTGTCCTTCCGGCAAGCGTGCATGACGAGAAACGCGTCGGGTTGATAGTGTTGCTCCCACACTCGTTCAGGGTGAAGGGAGCAAGGTATGGCAAGCGCAGAGACGGAGCCTACGCAGCCGCGGGAGTTATCCCGGATGCGAGAGCGGTTGGATGATTGGCGCAAGAGCAATGCGCGCGGGACTGCGTTTCCCGGGAAGCTGTGGGAATCGGCGGGTCGATTGGCGAGAAGGTACGGCGTATATGTGACGGCGCGCGCCCTGGGGCTCGAGTACAACAAGCTCAGACGCGCCAGTGGTGCGGCAGTGGCGCAGATCCGCGCCGCAGCCAAGAGGCCGGCGGTTCAAAAGGCGGTGAAGTTTATCGAGTTGACCGATGCGTTGCCGGTGAGCTCGAGCGGCTGCCGGCTGTGGCTGCAGGACCCGAGTGGGCAGCGGCTGCAGCTGGAGATGGCCCCTGGCGCCGCGGCCGAGGTGGTGTTGCAGTTGTGCCGCTCGGGTTGGGGCGCGGCTTGATTCAACTTACGGCGCAGATGCGCATCCTCGTGGCCGTGGCGAGCATCGATTTTCGCGCCGGCATCGATGGCCTGGCGCGCGTGTGCCGGGCGCAACTGGATGTGGATCCGTTCTGCGGTTGGCTGGTGGTGTTCTGCAATCGTCGGCGCAGCGCGATCAAGATTTTGACCTACGATGGCCAAGGATTTTGGGTGTGTCATAAACGTTTGTCGCAGGGGAAATTTCCGTACTGGCCGGCGCACGGCCCGATCCAAGAGTTGCAGGCCCATCAGCTGCAGGTGTTGCTGATGGGCGCTGACCCGCACCAGGCCCGGGGCGTGGCGGCGTGGCGGCCATTACCGCGGGTGACGTGATCACACAGCAGGCGGGGCTTGCGTTCCATCAGCGAGGGTGATAGTTTGCTCTTGCATGCAGACGCTACTGCGCTATCGCGGCCGTGCCATCACCAGGCACGACGTGCATCAGATCCGCGAACTCATTGCCGCGCACCCGCAACAAAGCCGGCGGGCGCTGTCGGATACGCTCTGTAGAGCCTGGGACTGGCGGCAAGCCAACGGCGCGCCGCGCTCGATGGTGTGCCGCGGCTTGATGTTGGCGCTCGAGCGCGCCGGGCACATCGAGTTGCCGGCGCAACGCCGGCGACCACCAAATCCCTTGCGCGTGCGCTCGCGCCCGGCACCGGTGAGGGTGGACGCAACGCCGCTGCGGATGAGCTTGCGCGAGTTGGGGCCGCTCAGCTTCGTGCAGGTGCGCCGCACGCCCGATGAGGCGAGCTTCAACAGCCTGCTGCAGGCCCATCATTATCTGGGTTACTCGCAGCCGGTGGGCGAGCAGCTGAAGTTCCTGGTGCACGCGGGAACGCGCCCGGTGGCACTGTTTGCGTGGAGTTCGGCGCCGCGGCACTTGGGGCCCAGGGATCGCTTCCTGGGCTGGTCGCCGACGGTACGGCGAGCGAACATCGGGGGCATCGCCTATAACACGCGATACCTGATTTTGCCCTGGGTGCAGGTCGAACACTTGGCCTCGCATCTGCTCGGGCGCATGACTCGCCAACTCTCGGGGCAGTGGCAGAAGATCTACGGCCATCCAGTGTATTTTGCCGAGACGTTCATCGATCCTACGCGCTTCCGCGGCACCTGCTACCGGGCGGCGAACTGGCTGCATCTGGGTCAGACGCAGGGTCGCGGCAAAGACGATCTGACCCACAAGCCCAACCGAACTCTCAAAGACGTGCTCGGCTTGCCCCTGTGCCGGGACTTTCGGGATCGCCTATTGCGCACGCCATGAGGGGCAAGAAGAAGAAACCGCGGCCACCGGATCCGTTACTGAGACGCCTCGACGTACACCAGGACAGGATCGCCAAAATCCTCGAGCGCACCCGCGCGGTCTTGAATGCCGAAGAGCACGCCACCTTGAGCGGCATCGTCGACACCGTGGCGTTGATCCAGGCCGAGTTGCAGGCCAAGGACGCATCGCTGGAGCGATTGCGCCGGATGATCTTCGGGGCCAGTACCGAGTCCACCCGCACGGTGCTCGGGGAGCAGCCCGGCGAGCCCGGCAGCCCCGGATCCCCTGCGCCGGCTGCTCCGGCGCGACCGCGGATGAAAGCCCCCGGCCATGGGCGCAATGCCGCCGCTGCTTACACCGGGGCCGAGCAGATGCGCATCGAGCATCCGCATCTGCACGGCGGGCAGGCCTGTCCGGGCTGCACCAGCGGCAAGCTGTATGCGCAGAGCGAGCCGTCGCGCTTGGTGCGCATCAGCGGCCTGGCACCGTTGACGGCGACGGTGTATTCCTGCGATCGGCTGCGCTGCAATCTGTGCGGCGAGATCTATACTGCGCCGGCCCCCGAGGGCGTCGGGAGCGACAAATACGATGCCAGCGCCACCAGCATGGTGGGACTGTTGAAGTACGGCGCGGGACTGCCCTTCAACCGCATCGAGAAGCTGCAGGACGGCATGGGCATCCCGCTCCCCGCAGCCACGCAATGGGACCTGGTGCAGGCGGCGGCGAAAACCTTGACCCCTGCCCATGAGGAACTTCTCAATCAGGCCGCTCAGGCCAGCGTGCTCTACAACGACGACACCACCATGAAGGTGCTGCAGTTGAGCAAGGTGCAGCGCGCCGCGGCGCTCGCCGACGATGTGAAAGAAGAGCGCACCGGCATCTTCACCTCCGGCATCGTCGCGACCGATGCCGGGCAGCGCATCGCCCTGTTCTTCACCGGTGTACGCCACGCCGGTGAGAACCTCGCGGCCGTGCTCGCACGCCGTTCCACCGAATTACCCGCCCCGATCCAGATGTGCGATGGTCTGTCGCGCAACCTCCCCAGCGAGTTCGACACCGTGCTCGCTTCCTGCATTGCCCATGCCCGGCGCAAGCACGTGGAGTTGGCCGAAAGCTTCCCCGAACAGGTTCGCTTCGTGCTCGAAACCCTGCGCGAGGTGTACATCACCGACGCACGCGCCCGCGAGCAACGCCTCGACCCGCAGCAACGGCTGCAACTGCATCAAGACGAAAGCCAGCCGCGCATGGCGGCGCTGGAACACTGGATGAAGAGGCAATTTGACGAACACACGATCGAACCGAACTCCACCCTCGGCGCCGCCATCCTGTACATGCAAAAACGCTGGGCGCCGCTCACCTTGTTCCTGCGCGTGGCGGGGGCGCCGCTGGACAACAATGTGTGCGAACGAGCCTTGAAGAAGGCAATCTTGCATCGGAAAAATAGCTTGTTCTATCGCACGCTCGCCGGCGCCCACGTCGGTGATGTCTTCATGAGTCTGATCCACACCGCTGAACTCAACGCGGTCGCGCCGTTCGAATACCTCGTCGCCCTGCAACGCAACGCCGACGCCCTCGCCGCAAACCCCGCCGACTGGATGCCTTGGAACTATCAGGCCACCCTCGGACAACGCCCCGCCGGCGCCGATCCGCCCCAGTAGACCAATCCACGCCCAGAAAATCCGCCTCACGCACGGCTACCGGAAGGACACCGACTATCCGGTAGCAGAAGACCAACCGCGCCACATTGTGCGCCTGAGGGGATCTCTACCGGCGACGCTTCCGGTCCGCTTCGAGGTCACGTACAGCTCAACTATCTATCCCGGTAGTCCACCGACATGCGGATACAGTGTCGGTCTGGGCGAAGTCGCTCCATTTTCAGTGACCGAGCCAGTCGGTATCGTGCGTAGCGGAGACAGCTACAGCGCGTCGATCATCGTGGACAAGTACGACTATATGC
>JBARKH010000379.1:0-2100 GCA_049801295.1 Allostellaceae bacterium
ACAATCCGGGCGCCGGCGGCACCTCCGACACGGTCGGCCTCCTGCGCGCCCTCATCGCACAACGCGCGGCGGGCGCGGTCATCGGGATGATCGTCGATCCCGAAGCCGCCGCGGCGGCGGTTGCGGCGGGAGAGGGGGCGCTCCTCGAGGGCGGGATCGGCGCCAAAATCGGCTATGCCGGCGAGGCGCCGGTCACCGCCGAGTGGCGGGTCGTGCGCCTCGGCAGCGGGGTCTTTACCGGCACCGGCCCGATGTATGGCGGCGCCCGGTTCAACATCGGCCCGATGGCGCTCGTGACCGACGAGGCGAGCGGCGTTTCGGCGGTGCTGGCGGCGAAGCGCATCCAGGCCGCCGACCAGGAGATGTTTCGCCATGTCGGGATCGAGCCGTCGCAGGTCCCGATCCTCGCGCTCAAATCGACCGTGCATTTCCGCGCCGATTTCGAGCCGATCGCCGCGGCGGTCCTCTGTGTCGTCTCGCCCGGCGCCCATATCTCCGACCCCGCCGAGCTCCCCTACCGCAACCTGCGCAACGGCATCCGCCTCAACCCGATGGGGCCGGCGCGGGTTTGACGGCGCTGCGCCCTACCGCCGGCCCTGGCGGCGCAGGAAATCGATGAAGGTCGCGGCCAACAGCCCTTCCTTCCTGTCCCAATCGGCGAAGGCGGCATCGAGGTCCGGATGGTCGTCGGAGACGACCTGATGGTATTCAGCATTCGGCATGAGGCGATGCGCGGCCTGGCCGGCGATGCGCGGATGCACCGGGTCCGAGCCCGGCGCGATGCAGGCCGGCATCGTCATCCCTCGCAGCTCGGCAGGGCTGAGGCCGATCACCGGATGATCCGCTCCCGCCAGGAAGCTGCGGCGCCAGCGCACCATGCGAACTATGAAGTCCTGGGGCTCCATTGCCATGAGCGCGCCCCGGCTCGCCGGGTTTGCCGCAATGACTTCGCTCCAATGCTCGAGTCCGCAGACCGCCGCCATGCCGCCCTTTCCGGCCGCTTCGATGTGCGACGTATAATACTGATTGGTCAGACGCTCGGCGGCGAAGGCGCCACCGGTGACACGCCACAACAGAAGCCCGCGGACATCCTCGGGCCGGCGCAGCGCGAGGATCATCGCCAGCCGGCACCCCGACGAACTACCGCCGATATAGGCCGGCAGCGCATCGAGCCCAGCCAAGAGCTCGTGCAAATCTTCGGCCCATTCCTCGTTTTCCGACCCGCCCTCGATCGCGATCCCAGAGGCGCCGCAATTGCGCCGGTCATAGACGATGACGCGGTAGCCCGCCTCGGCGATCTTGGCGCCGAGCGGCTTGACCACGTTGAGCGCGCGCCGCCCGCCGGGCTGCAACGCGATGAACGGGCCGCGTTCGCCGAGGATCTCGTAATTGATGTCGACGCCGCGGATATTGGTAACGGGCATGGCTGTCCTCCCTGGCCGCTCAGACTGGCGGCGATGTTAGCCGAGTTGGCGGTCAGACGGCCATCGCCACCGCGATGACGCCCCACACCACCAGCACCGCGCCCGTCACCCGCCCCATCCAGCCGCCCCAGGGGAGCGTCTTCTCGATCAGCACGATGAGCGCGATGCCGGCGATCCAGGCGAGGTTCATGATCCCGCCGACGAAGAGGAGCACCATCAGCATCCAGCAGCAGCCGAAGCAGAACGCCCCGTGGCGGGCGCCGCTGACGAACGCCCCGAGCGCGCCATCCCGCCAGTGATGCAGGATGAAGTCGAGCGGCGAGCGGCAGTGCCTGAGGCAGGCCTGCTTGAGCGGGGTCCACTGATAGATCCCGGCGAGGATGAGGACGCCGCCGGCCGCCAGCGTGCTGCCAAGCGCCATCGCCTCGGAGAGCTGCTCGGCCGCGTCGAGCTGCCATTGCAGCAGCGTCGCCACGGCGGCAAAGGCGAACCACACGGCGAGATAGCCGAAGACGAAAGGCGCCGTGCTGAGGCCGGGGGCAGCGCCCGCCTCGCGCCGTTTCCGGGCGACGCTGGCGACGAGCAGCGTCACCGGCGCGGCGCTTGGCAGCATCATCGCCACCATCATCACCGCCCAAATCAGGAAGACGACGAGGCCGTACGCGAGCGTCCATTC
>JBARKH010000380.1:0-5272 GCA_049801295.1 Allostellaceae bacterium
CCCTCGTCGGGGCGCAGCCGCTCGCGCGCCAGGCGGACGAGATCGTCGAGCGACCCGCCGGCGCTTGTCACCCGGATAAATCCTTCGTCGCGCGCCCGCCCCGCGCTTGCTTCGCCCACCGCGAACAGCGGCACGGCGCGCTCGTGCGAGAGCCTTGCCAGCGCGCGCACCCCGTTGGCGCTGGTGCACAAAATCGCCTGAACCCCGGCGAGGTCGGGGACCGGCTCGTTGCGGTAATGGATTTCGAGCAACGGCTCGATCAATGCCTCGATGCCGCGCGCGGCGAGCGCCTCGGCGAGGCTTTCCGCCTCGGCGCGCGGCCGGGTCACCAGGGCGCGCAAGCCGTGACGTGGCGGCTCGATCGATCGGCGGCTCCCGCACGGTGTGCCCATGAGCCTTCATCGCGCAAGATCGCGTGGGTGACAAGCCGGGCGATTGTTGAGTGGTGTCACAGACTGGCGCGGCATCTGCGTCGTCCGTCCTTCGAGACGCGCCCGCCGGGCGCTCCTCAGGATGAGGTAAGATTTTGATGACATTAAGAAAGAACCTCATCCTGAGGAGGCCGCAAAGCGGCCGTCTCGAAGGACGCATGAGGATTATCCAACTCGAGAACGGAGACACTACCAACGCGCCGGACGCGTAGCCGCGCCGGGCGATTTGCGCCATAATTGGGGATCATCCCCGGAGCATCGCGATGTCCGATCTTCCCCAATTCGTGCAGATCAACGAGGAAGGCCCGCGCGAGGGCTTTCAGTTCGAGAAGGGCCCGATTGCGACCGAGCGCAAGATCGAATTGATCGACGCGCTATCCGGGACCGGCCTCAACCACATCCAGACGGTCTCCTTTGTCAATCCGCGGCGCGTGCCGGGGATGGCCGACGCCGAGGAGGTAGCCGCCCGCTTCGAGCGCAAGCCCGGGATCGCCTATACCGGCTTGTGGCTCAACGAAAAGGGTCTGGAGCGGGCGATCGCCTGTGGCCGGCTCGACCTCACCGGCACGATCTCCCTGACCGCCTCCGAGCCCTTCCTGCAACGCAACCAGAACCGCAGCCTCGCCGACAACATCGCGATGCAGCACAACATGATGCGGATCTATAAAGAGCACGGCGTGCCTGTCGAGCGCGGCTCGATCATGGCCGCGTTCGGCTGCAATTTCGCCGGCGACATCCCGCTCGACACCGTCCTCGAGATCGCCGAGCAGATCGTCGGCATTGCCGAGGAGCATGACATCGACCTCCAGGTGATCTCGCTCGCCGACACGATGGCCTGGGCGACGCCCCTATCGATCAAGCGGGTGGTCGGCGCGGTGCGCGAACGCTTCCCGCTCCTCGACATCGCGCTGCATCTGCACGATACCCGCGGCATGGGCATCGCCAACGCCCATGCCGGGCTCGAAATGGGCGTCGGCATCTTCGATTCGGCGGTGGCCGGGCTCGGCGGCTGCCCGTTTGCCGCGCATCGGGGTGCCGCCGGCAATGTCTGCACCGAAGATCTCGTCTTCATGTGCGAAGAGATGGGGATCGAAACCGGGGTCGATCTCGCAGCCCTGATCGAAGCGGCGCGGCTCGCCGAGGACATCGTCGGCCACCCGCTCCCCGGCTCGGTCAAGATGGGCGGCAACCTCGCCGCGCTGCGCGACACGATTGGTTGACCGACGCCGGTCGCTGGGCTGACCGAGTGCCTCAGCAGAGGTCTAGAGGACGAGATGGATTACGCGAGCTGCCGCAGCCTTCCGGCGATGTTCTTCGAGGTGGCGCGGCAGCGCGCGGCGCGCGGGTTTCTGTGGGCAAAACGCGACGGCCACTTTCACCCGGTGAGCTGGACCGAGGCCGCTGATGCGGTGAGCCGGCTGGCGCGCGGCCTCGCCCTTCTCGGCATCGAGCCCGGCGACCGGGTCGCGCTCGTCTCGGAAAACCGGCCGGAATGGGTCATCGCCGATCTCGCGATCATGAGCGCCGGCGCGGCCACGGTTCCCGCCTACGTCACCAATACGATCGAGGACCATCGCCACATCCTCGGCAATAGCGGGGCGCGTGCCGTAATCGTCTCGACCGCGGCGCTCGCCGCCCGCGTCATCCCCGCCGCCGCGCAGGTGCCGAGCGTGCATACGGTCATCGCGGTTGAGCCGGTGAGCGCGGCACCGGCGAACTTCGATCTGCGCGGCTGGGCGGATGTGCTGGCGCTTGGGCCCGAGCGCGGCGATGACGCCCGGGTCGCGGCGCTGACACCCGACGACACCGCCTGCATCATCTACACCTCGGGCACCGGGGGCGTCCCTAAGGGCGTGATGCTCAGCCACCGCAACATCATCGCCAATTGCCGCGGCGCCTATTTGCTCCTCGAGATGCTCGGGCTGGGTGACGAAAAATTCCTCAGCTTTCTGCCGCTGTCGCATTCCTACGAGCACACCGCCGGGCTGATGTTTCCGATCTCGCTCGGCGCCGAGATCTATTTCGCCGAGGGGGCCGAGACGCTGGCGACGAACCTGGTCGAGGTGCGGCCGACGATCATGACCGCGGTGCCGCGGCTCTACGAGACAATGCACCAGCGTATCCGCCTCGCAATCGCGCGCGAACGCGGGCTGAAACGCGGCCTCTTCGAGCGGGCCGTAGCGATCGGCCGGAAGCGCCTCGCCGGCGAGACGCTGTCCTTCGGCGAGCGGCTGATCGACCCCGTACTCGACAAGCTGGTGCGCGACAAGGTGCGGGCGCGGTTCGGCGGGCGCCTGAAGGCGATGATCTCGGGCGGCGCGCCGCTCAACCCCGAAATCGGCGGTTTCTTCCTCGCGCTCGGCGTTCAGCTGCTGCAAGGCTACGGCCAGACCGAGGCGGCGCCGGTGGTATGCTGCAATCCGCCTGGCCACATCCGGATCGACACGGTCGGCCCGCCGCTTGACGGGGTCGAGGTCAAGATCGCGGAAGATGGCGAGATCCTGGTCGCTGGCGACAACGTCATGACGGGCTATTGGAACGACCCCGAGGCGACGTCGCGCACCCTCATCGACGGATGGCTCCACACCGGCGATATCGGCCGGCTCGACCGCGACTTCTATCTCTCCATCACTGACCGGAAGCGCGATTTCATCAAGAATTCCGGAGGCGACATGATCGCGCCGGCGCGGGTCGAAGCCGCCCTTACGCTCGCGCCGGAAATCGCCCAGGCGATGGTGTTTGGCGACCTCCGGCCCTATCTCGTCGCGGTCATCGTCCCCGACCCGGATTTCGCTTCCGCCTACGCGGCCGGCAGCGGGACAGCGGCGGACCTTGCCGCGCTCGCCCAGGATCCCGGCTTCCACAAGGCGCTCGGCGATGTCGTCGCCCGGGTCAATCTAGGCCTCCAAACGGCCGAGCGGGTGCGCCGCTTCACCATCGCCGCCGAGCCGTTCAACCTCGCCAACGCACAACTGACACCGACCCTGAAAATCAGGCGGCACGCGATCCGCGACGCCTATCAGGCGGCCTTCGAGACGCTCTACGACGGTACCGGGATGGCGGCATAAAGCAGTTGTGCAGCAAATGGCTCAGATTTCACCCACAGCAGAGATGAGGCGCCGGGCTGGGCACCAAGAAATATTAGGTGAAACCATCGCTAAGTTCGAATTTTTTCAAAATGGGTGGCATCCATACACCCGCTTCTTAGACGTAGATCGGGTTGATCTTATCTTAAGACGCCGGAGGCAAACGACTATAGAATACCGCGAGGTACAAGTAAAATTCGGGAAGCTATACACGTGCACGCGCAAATGGGAATTGCCCTTTTTCTCGCAAACGTCCTGGCGGTTCTTCAGCCAGAAGAATCTCAATGACCTATTGGAACACGATGGGCTCTATCTCGCATATGTACTTTCGCATGATGACGGCTTCAAAGGTGATATGTTTATTTTCAAGGCAGATGAATTCGTTGACATAGTGCGCCGCTCGGATCAAGTGGGGAATGGAAATTACCGGGTCTACATATCTGCCGCCGCAAGTGAAGATCGTCGCTGGTTTGTCCGACGTACGCCGAAGTTCAATCAACTTAACGACGAGACGGTGATCGAAGTTTCGAAGCACTATCGGGATTTCGAGCGCCTGGGCTGAGAGAGGCTGGAGGGACACCATGCGCCTAGCGAACAAAATCGGCATCGTCACGGCGGCGGCCTCGGGGATGGGGCGGGCCGGCGCGTTGCGATTTGCGCGCGAGGGCGCGGCGGTCGGGGTGGTCGACATCGATGAGGCCGGCGTCACCGCCGTAGTGAACGAGATCACCGCGGCCGGCGGCCGCGCGCTTGGCCTCGTCGGCGATCTGCGCCAGGACGATTTCGCCCGCGACATCGTGCGGCGTACCGCCAACAATTTTGGCGGGCTCGATTTCGTGTGGGACCATGTCGGCCATCCCGGCCCCGCCTCGATCGAGGGCATCGACATGGCCGATTTCGAGCTGGCGATCGACCTCAATTTGCGCACGATCCTGGTGACGACCGAGGCGGCGATCCCGGAATTGCGGGCGCGCGGCGGTGGCGCGCTACTCTACACCGCCTCGACTTCGGGCCTCGTCGGCTCGGCGTTCAGCCCAGTCTATTCGATGGCGAAATTCGGCGTCGTCGGGTTTGTGCGCTCGCTGGCGAAGCGCCTGGCGCCCGAGAAGATCCGGGTCAACGCGATCTGCCCGGGCCCGATCGATACGCCGATGCTGCGGGTTTTCGTCGCCCGGCCGGATCAGCAACGCACCTCCGGCATGGATAAGGAAGAGCTCGTCGTGCAGCGCGGCCAGCAAAACCCGATGCGCCGCACCGGAAAACCTGAGGAAATCGCCAACGCCGCCCTGTTTCTTCTCTCCGACGAAGCCTCCTTCGTCTCGGGCGCGGCGCTCCCGGTCGACGGCGCCGCGACAGCGTAGGGGGCCCCCGATGACCGAAATCGCGCATCGTTTCATCGAGACCAACGGTATCCGCATGCACGTCGCGGAGGCGGGCGCGGGGCCGCTGGTCGTGCTGTGTCACGGGTTCCCCGAATCCTGGTATTCGTGGCGCCACCAGTTGCCGGCGCTCGCCGAGGCCGGGTTTCATGCCGTGGCGCCCGACATGCGCGGCTATGGCCAGAGCGACCGCCCGGAGGCGATCGATCAGTACACGCTTCTCCACCTGGTTGGCGACATGGTGGGCCTTCTCGACGCGCTGGGGGCCGCAGAGGCGGTGATCGCCGGCCATGATTGGGGCGCGCCGGTGGCGTGGCACGCCGCGCTCCTGCGCCCGGACCGCTTTCGCGCCGTCGTCGGCCTCAGCGTCCCCTAC
>JBARKH010000381.1:0-5193 GCA_049801295.1 Allostellaceae bacterium
GGGCTGAATGGCGGGCTCAGGGGCGCTCGCAGTCTCGCCCGGCGGCGGCTCCCCCTTTTCCGCGGCCGGCGCGGCGGCGGCGTTCGACGCCTGACGGGAGCCGGCGCCCTCTTTCGCCTTGGCGGCGGCAGATTCAGGAGCGGTGACAATATTGGTCGAGATATGGGCAAGAAGCTGCAGGCGGCGCTTTTCCGCCCGGGTGATCTCCTCCTCCAGCGCGCCGACGCGGCCCTGGTCTCCGCTCTTTCGCGCCTCGATCAGACGCGACCGCGCCATGTCGATGTCGCTGGTAAGGGTTTGCAGCTCCATCCACTCGAACGAACTCATCGCGACGCCCTCATTCGCATACCATTGCGCGACAACTCCGGATCGGACGCAACCTCATGCTCGCAAATTCCTCCCCGTGAAGCGTATAGGATCGCCGTTGGGCGGAGCAAGGTACATCGTTGATTATCGCGCGGGTTACGTATGCGAGGCCCGGAATTCAAGCATGGACCGATCGGGACCGACCTTAGGTAGAATGCGAAATTCCAGGAGGAACGCGCCGATGCTGTTTACATGTCTGCCCGAAGGAGCCCAGATCCCAGGCCGGTTTCCGGGGCCCATCCATGCTCGCGGCAAGTGGTTCACGATCGACATTCATTGCCACGTATTGACCCCGCAGGCCGAGGAAATCGTCAAGGGCGCCGGCCTCGAAAACTGGCAGCCGCGCCACCAATTCGCCAATGAGCACACCCGCCAGGTCAACCGCGAGCAGGCCGAACGCACGCGAATCCAGTTCGGCACGGTCGAGAAGCGCCTCGCCGACATGGACCTGATGGGGATCGACATCCAGGCGATCACTCCCTCGCCGGCGCAGACCTATTACAGCGCGGAGCCGGACCTGGGGCTAGCGACGGCGCGAATCATCAACGACAACCTCGCCGAGATCTGCGCGAAGCATCCCGAGCGCTTCGTCGGGCTCGGCACGGTGCCGTTCCAGGCCCCGGAATTGGCCGTCGCCGAACTCAACCGGCTGCACAAGTCATTGGGGCTGCGCGGCATCGAGATCGCCACCAACGTTGCCGGTGCGGATTTGTCGGAGGAGCGCTTTCGCCCGATCTTCGCGCGCGCCGAGGAATTGGGCCTCACCCTCTTCATGCACCCGACCGGGTTTCCCGAGGCGAGCCGCTTCCGCGACCATTACCTCACCAATGTCATCGGCAACCCGCTCGATACGACGGTCGCGGTGCATCACCTGATCTTCGGCGGCGTCCTCCACCAGCACCCCAATTTGAAACTCGTGGTGGCGCATGGCGGCGGGTATCTGCCGGCCTATTCCGGGCGAATCGATCACGGCGCCGCGGCTCGGCCGGACACCTGCGAGCATCTGCACCACATGCCGACGACGTATTTGAAGCGGCTCTATTTCGACACGATCGTCTACACCCATCACCAGCTTGAATACCTGGTCGAGCAATTCGGCGCCGACCACATCCTTGTCGGGACCGACTACCCCGCCGATATGGGAGAAATCGACCCGATCGGCTTTATCGAGCGCTGCCCCGGGCTCGACGATTCCGAGCGCCGCGCCATCTTAGGGCGCAACGCCGCGAGACTGCTCAACATCGAAATTCCCGGCTCTTAACCGCACAGCCCCAAAAGGACGGAGTAACCCCAATGCCGCAGCAAGAAGCACCGCGTCTCAGCCATGTCGGGCTTTATGTCCACGACGTGCCGAAGATGATCGATTTCTATACCAAGACCCTCGGCTTCGTCGTCAGCGACGGGGCGGAGGACGGCCGCATCACCTTCCTCTCGCGCAACCCAAGCGATCACCACCAGGTCGTCCTGGTGCGCGGCCGCGCGACCGAAGCCGAGGTGCCGATGGTGCAGCAGGTCTCCTTCAACGTCGGTACGCTCACCAACGTCCAGCGCGCGTTCCGCAAGGTGCGCGAGGCCGGCTGCAAGGTCATCGATCCCCGGTGTCACGGCAATGCCTGGTCGGTCTATTTCAGCGACCCCGAGGGCAACCGGATCGAGATGTTCTGCGACACGCCGTGGTACGTCCCGCAGCCGCTCGGCTATGAGATCGACCTCGACAAGTCGGAGGACGAACTCTACCGCGAAACGGAAGCCATCTGCCGCGCCAAGCCGGGCTTCAAGCCGATCGAGGAGTGGCGCGCCGAGATCAGCAAGAAGATCGCCGCGCAGCTCGAAGTGTGACCAATAAGGATAAACCGGAGGGCAACAGAATGAGTGAAAACAAGGGTTATCACGCCCACGTCTATTACGATGCCGAGACCAAGGCGAAGGCGGCCAAGCTGAGCGCGACGCTGAACGCCAAGTTCAAGGTCGAAGGCGGCGCGCTGAGCGACGAACCGCGCGGGCCCCATCCGGTCTCGCAGTTCAACGTCATCTTCGAGACGCCCGAATTTCAGCAAATCGTCCCGTGGCTGATGCTGAACCGCGACGGCCTCGACATTCTCGTCCATCCGCTGACCGACAGTTCCTACAACGACCATACCGCGTACGCGATGTGGCTGGGGAATCCGGTTCCGCTCAAGACCGAAATCCTGCAGCATCGACCCGTCGGGAATGCTCTGCTGCCGACCAGCCAGCGGGCGTAAAATCGCGCTCGACATATCTTAACCGTCATCACCGGGCTTGACCCGGTGATCCACGTGGTGGCCGGGTCAAGCCCGGCCATGACGAAGGAAGGGACAGGAGGTCGATCATGGGTGAGATCCTCGGAGTGGGTTGCACGCATCGCCCGCTGATGCTGCGCCCCAATGAAGACTGGACCTTCATGCTGCGCGCCGCGCTCGACGACCCGGCGATGCCCGAGGAGATGAAGAACCCGGCAAGCTGGCCGGCGCCGCTGCGCGAGGAATTGGGCAATGATTGGGGCACCGCAGCGGCGGCGCGCGGCCGCGAGGTCTACCGCGCCCATTTCGCCGAGGCGCGCCGGGTCATCGACGATTTCGCTCCCGACCTCATCGTCATGTGGGGCGACGACCAGTACGAAAACTTTAAGGAGGACATCATCCCGCCGTTCGCGGTCCTCGCCTACGAGGACCAGGAGCGCCAGCCCTGGGCGCACCGCCGCAGCCCATGGAACCCGTGGGGCGAGCCGGCCGATAAGACGGTGCGGGTGAAGGGCCACAAGGAGGCCGGCAAATACCTCGCCTCGGGTCTGATCGAAGCCGGGATCGACGTCGCCTATGCCTATAAGCCGTTGCACCACCCGATCGGTCACGCCTTCGAGAACACGCTGCAGCTCATGGACGACGAGCGCCGCGGCTTCGACTATCCGCTCGTCCAGTTCGCGGTCAATTGCTACGGCCGGCGGGTCAATGCCGCGCGCGGGCTGCGCCTGCCCTTGGCGATGCGGGGCGAGATCAAGAACTTGGACCCGCCCGGCCCCAACCCGCATCGCTGCATGGAAGTCGGCGCCGCCGCGGCGCGGGTCATGGCGAAAAGCCCGTGGCGCACCGCCTTTGTCGCCTCGTCCTCCTGGTCGCACTCGTTCCTGACGGAAAAAAACTACCAGCTATGGCCCGACGTCGCCGCCGACCGGCAGCTCTACGACGCGCTGGAAAAGGGCGATTACGCCGCCTGGCACCGCTACACGACCGACCAGATCGAGGAATCGGGCGAGCACGAGGTCCTCAACTGGTTCTGCCTCCTGGGCGCGATGGAGGCGCTTGGGCGGAAGCCTGACAAGGCCACCTTCCTCGAGACCTGGGCCTTCGTCTCGCCGGTTGTCTTCGCCTACTACAACGCGTGAGGACCGCCACCCCGACCCTCCCCCGCAGGCGGGGGAGGGTCGGGGTGGGGGCTTCTTATTCAGCTGTAGTCTGGCTTGCGCTTTTCGCGGAACGCGGCGACGCCTTCGGCGAAGTGGCGGCTGGCGCGCACCCGGTCGCCGAGTTTCTGGTCGAGCGCCTCGCGGCTCTGCGCGTAATCGGCAATTCCAGCACTGATCTGGCTGCGCACCGCCTGCACCGCGGCGGGGCTGTTGGCGGCGATCGCGGCGGCCGTCTCCAGGGCCCACGGCATCAGTGCCGCGCGCTCAATCACCCGGTTGACGAGACCGATCCGCTCGGCAAACGCGGCATCGACCAGGCGACCGGTCAACAAGAGGTCCATCGCGCGCGCATAGCCGATCTGCTGGGTCAGCTTCACCGTGGCGCCGCCGAACGGATAGATCGACCATTTGACTTCTGGCAGGCCGAAGCGCGCCTCGGGCGTGGCGGCGCGAATGTCGGTCGAAAGCAGGAGCTCGACCCCGCCGGCGATGCAATCGCCATTGACCGCGGCGATTATCGGCTTCGAAAACGGGGTGTTCTTCAACAGTGCGCGGCAGACGATCGCGCCTGTCTCGGGGCTGGCGCTGAGATCGCCGGAGAGGTCGGCGCCCGAGGAAAACGCCTTGTCGCCGGCCCCGGTCAGGACGACGACGCGGCAATCCTCGTCCGCATCGAGCCGGTCCCACAACGCCGCCAGATCGGCCATCATCGCCCGGGTCATCGCGTTGCGCCGCGGCTCGTTCGCGATCGTCAGAATCGCGATGTGGCGCTCCCGCTGCTCGACCCGGATTTCCATCTGCATATGACACCTCTAGCGCCGAGGCCGCTGGATCAGCAACCCGCGTCCTTCGAGACGCCCGCTGCGCGGGCTCCTCAGGATGAGGTCTTTTCTTAATGCCATCATAGACTTGTCCTCATCCTGAGGAGGCGCGTAGCGCCGTCTCGAAGGACGCTCGATCGCCCTGCAGGGCGGGGATTCAAAACCAGCGCGATTTGTCGACGACGTTGCGCAGCGTGTCGCCGGCAAGGAAGCGCCTGGCGTTGTCGCGCAGCACGTCGAACCGGCGCTCGTCGAGATAGGGGCCGTGGCCGGCGGTGTGCGGGGTGATGAGGACGCCAGACATCGTCCACAGCGGATGGTCGGCCGGCAGCGGCTCCTGTTCGAAAACGTCGAGCCCGGCGCCGGCGATCTCGCCTGCCCGGAGCGCGGCGACGAGGTCGTCGAGGCGGGTGGTCATGCCGCGCCCGATATTGATGAAGAAGGCGGAACGCTTCATGCGCTGAAACCGCGCCCGGTTCATAAAGCCCTCGGTCTCCGGGGTGTGCGGCACCGTCAGGATCACAAAATCGGCGCGCGGCAGGAGTTCGTCGAGCGCGGCGGCGCGGTGCAGTTCGGCGACCC
>JBARKH010000382.1:0-1639 GCA_049801295.1 Allostellaceae bacterium
ACGGCGAGCCACGCCTCGCCGGGGTCGCGAGCGGCGTTCTCCGCGCGCGCCGGGGCGCGGCGGGTGTCGTCGCGGACCCCCTCGACGATGGCCCGGATCTCCTCGCGGCGGATGCCGATATCCGCGAGGGACCGGTCATCGAGCGCCATCAGCTCGCCATAGGCGCGCTGCCGCTGGTGCCATTCCGCGATCGCGGAACGCGCCGCAACAAAGAGATTGATAAGCGACATGGTTGACTCCTTACCTACATGCTGCAGCGCACAAATAGGCATCGGCGATCGCAACACCATGACAAAGATCGCAGATCAGCCATGCATATGTCAGGACACATGACATATTCCGGTCA
Source organism: Allostellaceae bacterium (assembly GCA_049801295.1). GTDB lineage: Bacteria > Pseudomonadota > Alphaproteobacteria > ATCC43930 > CGMCC-115725 > DATARH01. The sequence goes on from JBARKH010000382.1 coordinate 347, forward strand.
TATTTTCCGCGATGCACCAAGGTCTGCTCGCCGCCGTGGCGGGCTAAAACGCGATCCAAGCAGCGCGATCCGCCTCGCGCGGGGGCGACTGGTGGGATGCTTCAACCAAAGCCGTCGATGCACTAGATTAGGGCGTGTGATGCAGAGGAGCGGTCGATGACGGCACGTGGCGCGGAGCCCGATCGGCGCCGATTGGCGCAGTTATTAAAGGAAGCCGGGTCGGCGCTCGACCCGGACGGCGTCGCCGCGCTGATCGCCGGAATCCTGGCCGCGCCGCCGGAGATCGGCAATTCCTGGCATGCGCTCGTCGCCGATCCGACGCCGCCCGGGCTGGCCGAGGCATTGGAAGGGGTGCGGGTCTGGCTCGCCGAAGACTATCGCGACGGGCTCGGCATGGAAGATTTCGCCCGGTTGCCGCGCGCCACGCGCCTCTCATTGCTGCGCGAGGAGCTGACCGCGCGCCATCTCGACGGCTTCATCGTGCCGCGCGCCGACGAGCATCAGGGCGAATACGTGCCGTCCTGCGGCCAGCGCCTCGCGTGGCTCACCGGCTTCACCGGCTCGGCGGGAATGGCGATCGTGCTCAAGGAACGCGCCGCCCTCTTTGTCGATGGCCGCTACACGCTGCAGGCAGCCGCGCAGGCCGACACCGCGCTCTTTGAGATCCACCACCTGATCGACGAACCGCCGGCGCGCTGGCTTGCCGGGGCGCTCACGAAGGGCATGCTCATCGGCTACGACCCGTGGCTGCACACCCCGCAGGAGGTCGAGCGCCTCAAAGGCGGCGCCGAGCGCGCCGGCGCCAGCCTCAAGCCGGTCGATAACCCGGTCGACCGGATCTGGCCGGGGCGGCCGCCGATGCCGCTGGCGCCGGTGGTGCCGCATCCCGATCGCTTTGCCGGCGAAAGCGCCGCGGCGAAACGCACCCGGATCGGCCGCGCGCTCGCCGAGGACGGCGCCGCGGCGGTGGTGCTGACGAGCCCGGAATCGATCGCCTGGCTCCTCAACATCCGCGGCGGCGACGTGCCGCATACGCCGCTCCCATTGTCGTTCGCGATGCTGCGCCAGGATGGCGGCGTCACCCTCTTTATCGATCGCAGGAAGCTCGCGCCCGGGCTCGAGCGCCATCTCGGCAACGGCGTCGCGATCGAGACGCCCGAGCGCTTGGGGCCGGCGCTCGATCAGCTCGCCGCCTCCGGAGCGCTTGTCCAGGTTGACCCGGCGACCGCCGCCTCGTGGATCTTCGATCGGCTCGATGCGGCCGGCGCCCGCATCCACCGCGCACCCGACCCC
>JBARKH010000383.1:0-6819 GCA_049801295.1 Allostellaceae bacterium
GAACTCGGGGCCCGCGCCATAACCGACCGCGTGGGTCTCGCCCGCCTTGGCGCGGGGTTAGAGCGCGCCGATTTCGCCGCCTACGACCGTCACCGCCTCGCCCTCGGAATCCCCGACGGCAGCCGTGATTTGGTGCTCGACAAGTCGATCCTCTTGGAAGCCGGGTTTGACGAGCTCAACGGCGTCGATTGGCAAAAAGGCTGCTATATCGGGCAGGAGCTGACCGCGCGCACGAAGTACCGCGGCCTCATCAAGAAGCGCCTGTTCCCGGTCCGCCTCGACGGCCCCGCCCCGCCCCCCGGCACGATGGTCACGGCCGAAGGCCGCGACGCCGGCGAATTGCGCTCGAACCGCGACGGGCAGGGCATTGCCCTCTTGCGCCTCGACGCGGTCAGCGAGGGAAGACCGCTCGTGGCCGATGCGGCAACGCTGGTCCCGCTTCGCCCGGATTGGATGCGGATCGAGCCTGGTGAGGTTCAATAAAAAGATTGCCGTCCCGACGACTCATTGATCGGCAAGTTCAATTAAGCCGTACCGCCCCCCGCTTCGCCGGCCAATTCGGCTTGCGCCGCGGCGAGGCGGGCGATCGGCACCCGGTAGGGCGAGCACGACACGTAATCGAGCCCTATCTGGCGGCAGAAATGAATGGAAGCCGGGTCGCCGCCATGCTCGCCGCAGATGCCAAGCTTCAGATCGGGCCGGGCGGCGCGGCCGCGCTCGACGGCGATCCGGATCATCTCGCCAACCCCTTTGGTGTCGAGGGTCACGAACGGGTCGTGCTCGAACACCCCGAGCTTCTGATAGGCGCCGATAAAGCTCGCCGAATCGTCCCGCGAGATGCCGTAGACGGTCTGCGTCAGATCGTTGGTGCCAAAGCTGAAGAACGCAGCGCTTTGGGCGATCTCGCCGGCGAGGAGAGCGGCGCGCGGCAGCTCGATCATCGTCCCGACAAGATAGGGGATCTTCACCCCTTCCCGCTGCATGACCTCGCCGGCCACCCGGTCGACGACCGCCTTCAAAATGTCGAACTCGCGCCGCGTTGCAATGAGCGGCACCATGATTTCGGGCTCGACCGCCGCGCCCGTCTCCTTTATCACCGTGGCCGCCGCCTCGAAGATCGCCACCGCCTGGGTTTCGTAGATCTCGGGATATGTGATGCCGAGCCGGCAGCCGCGCAGGCCGAGCATCGGGTTGGCTTCGTAGAGCGCATGGGTGCGCTGGCGGATTTCGGCAACACTCTTGCCGGTGAGCCCGGCCATCTCGGCGAACTCGGCATCGGTTTTCGGCAGGAACTCGTGGAGCGGCGGGTCGAGGAGACGGATCGTCACCGGCAGCCCGCTCATTATCCGGAAGATCTCGGTGAAATCGGCGCGCTGCATCGGCAACAGCTTGGCGAGCGCGACGCGGCGGCCGAGCTCCTCGTCGGCCATGATCATCTCGCGCATCGGCCCGATGCGGTCAGCTTCGAAAAACATGTGCTCGGTGCGCGACAGCCCTATCCCCTCGGCGCCAAACCCGCGCGCGGCGCGGGCATCGACCGCGGTCTCGGCGTTGGCGCGGACCTTCATTGTGCGCAGCGCGTCGGCCCAGCCCATCAGCGTCGCGAAATCACCGGAGAGCTGCGGCTGGATCGTCGGCACCTCACCGGCCATGATTTCGCCGGTCGAGCCGTTGATCGTGATCAGATCGCCTTCGCGCACCAGCTGGTTGCGCACCGTCATCGTACCGTTTGCATAGTCGACGCGTAAGTCGCCCGCGCCCACGACGCAGGGCCGTCCCATTCCGCGCGCGACGACGGCGGCGTGGCTGGTCATCCCGCCGCGGGTCGTCAGGATGCCCTTGGCGGCGTTCATCCCGTGGATGTCCTCGGGGCTGGTTTCGATCCGCACCAGGATGACAGCGTCGCCCCGGGCCGCGGCGGCTTCCGCTTCGTCGGCGGAGAACACCACCTTGCCCGAGGCGGCGCCGGGCGAAGCTGGCAGGCCGCGGGCAAGCACACTCGTTTTCGCCGCGGGATCGAGCATCGGGTGCAACAGCTGGTCGAGCGAACCGGGTTCGATGCGACGGATTGCGTCCTCTCGGCTGATCCGCCCTTCCGCGACGAGCGCCACGGCGATCTTCAGCGCGGCCGGCGCGGTGCGCTTGCCGGTGCGCGTCTGCAGCATCCACAATTTGCCGCGCTCGACGGTGAACTCGATGTCCTGCATATCGCGATAGTGGTCTTCGAGGATCTGTCGGACCTTCACCAGCTCGGCGAAGACCTCGGGCATCGCCTCTTCCATCGCCGGCAGGGTCGAGCCGTTGGCCCTCTTGCCGGCGATCGTCAGCGATTGCGGCGTGCGGATGCCGGCGACGACATCCTCGCCCTGCGCGTTGACGAGGTATTCGCCGTAGAATTCGTTGGCGCCGGTCGAGGGGTTGCGGGTGAAGGCGACCCCGGTGGCGCAATCCCCGCCCCGATTGCCGAAAACCATCGCCTGGATATTGACCGCGGTCCCCCAATCGGCGGGGATGTGGTGGAGGCGCCGATAGGTGACGGCGCGAGTATTCATCCACGAGCCGAACACCGCGGCGATCGCGCCCCACAACTGCTCCTCGACATCCTGCGGGAAGGGCTTGCCGGTTTCCGCGGCGACCACCTCCTTGAACCCGGCGACGATCGTCTGCCAATCCGCGGCGCCGAGCTCAGTGTCGAGCACGGCATCGACCTCGATCTTGTGGTTCTCGATCAATTCCTCGAAATGATGGTGCTCGATGCCGAGCACGACCTGGCCGTACATCTGCAAAAAACGGCGATAGCTGTCATAGGCGAAGCGCTCGTCGCCGCTCTGACGCGCGAGGCCCGCGACGGTCTCGTCGTTGAGCCCGAGATTGAGCACCGTATCCATCATCCCCGGCATCGAGGCGCGCGCCCCCGAGCGCACCGATACGAGGAGCGGCTTCTGGGAATCGCCGAATTTGGCGCCGAGCGCGCGCTCGACCGCGGCGAGCGCCTCATCGACCTCTTTCTTCAAATCGGGCGGATAGGTCTTCCCGTTGGCGTAAAAATGGGTGCAGATCTCGGTCGTGAGGGTAAACCCCGGCGGCACCGGCAGCCCGAGATTACTCATCTCCGCGAGCCCCGCGCCCTTGCCGCCCAACAGATCGCGCATCTCCGCCCGCCCCTCGGCGGCGCCGGCGCCAAAGCTGTAGACCCATTTCTTCCCACCGGTCGTCATGGGCTCGTCACCCTTCGATCTGCGAGAAATCGGCGACCTGGTTCATCACCGCGCGAATCCGCGAGAGGAGGCGCAGCCGGTTTTCCCGCAGCGCCCGGTCGTCTGTATTAACGGTCACCTTGTCGAAGAATTCATCAACAGGCCTGCGAAGTAGGGCGAGCGCGGCCATTGCGTCTGCGAATTTTTCGCGAATGACAAATTCGTCCGCCTGCCCGCCGATCTCGCCAAGTGCGACAGAAAGCGCCTTCTCCTCCTTCTGCCGCAACAGATTCGCATCATCGCGATCATCGTAGGAACGCCCGTCGCGGCGCTCTTCGATCGCAACGATATTTGCAGCGCGGCGGTAAGCGATCAGCAAATTCGCTCCGTCGTCCGAGGCCAGGAACCGTTCGAGGGCGCGTACACGGGCCAGCAGCCGCACAAGATCATCTTCGCCGAGGGAGAAAACCGCGGCGATGAAATCGTGCCGGACACCCTGCTCGCGCAGATGGACCTTCAGCCGGTCGGCGATGAACGCCAGCAGCAGGTCCTTTACGGATCCCTGTTCCGGCGCATTTTCAAGGACGTCGGCGCCGAGATTGACCACCGCCGTTGCAAAGCAATGTCCCAGCGGCAGGCGAAGCCCGTTTTCCAGGATCAGGCGGATAGCGCCTAGCGCAGCGCGGCGCAGAGCAAACGGGTCGCGCGACCCGGTCGGCGGCTCGCCGATCGCGAAGAACGCAGCCAGCGCGTCGAATTTATCGGCGAGCGCGACGATGACGCTGATCGGCGCGGTCGGGCAGGAATCGGTGGGGCCGAGCGGCTTGTAATGCTCGGCGATGGCGTCGGCGACTTCGGGGGCCTCGCCGTCATTGAGGGCGTAATAGCGCCCCATCAAGCCTTGCAATTCGGGGAACTCGCCGACCATGCCGGTCGATAGATCCGCCTTGGCGAGATGCGCCGCGCGCTGCGCCAATCGGCCTAATTCCCCATCGTCATTCCCGCGAAAGCGGGAATCCAGGGGCAATGGGTCCGATCGGCTGCCCTGGTTCCCCGCTTTCGCGGGGATGACGGTAGGGTGTAGGGACAGCTGGTGCGCAAGGAAGACCGCGATTTGCTGGATACGTTGGACCTTCTCGAAGACGCTACCGAGCTTCTCGTGATAAACGCGCTCCTTCAGCGCCTCGACGCGGTCTTCGAGCCGCACCTTGCGGTCCTGGTCCCAGAAAAAACGGGCGTCGGCGAGGCGGGCGCGCAGCACGCGCTCGTTGCCGGCGACGATGGTCTTACCGCCATCCGGGGCGAGATTGTTGGCGACGAACAGGAAACGCGGCGCCGGGGTGCCGTCCGCTTTGAGGCAGGAGAAGTATTTCTGGTGAGTGCGCATCGCAGTCGCCAGGACCTCGAGGGGCAGGCCCTCGGGCAATGGCCTCACGAATTCCTCGTCGATCCTCCCCATCAGCACGACCGGGTATTCGACAAGCCCGGTGACCTCTTCGAGGAGCGCGGGATCGGGCTTGACCTTGAGGCCTTCGGCCGCGGCTAGGCGGTCGAGATCGGCCGCGATCAAATCGCGCCGGCGATCCGGGTCGAGAATCACGTTCGCCGCTTCGAGCTTCGTCAGATAGTCGCCGGCGTCATCGACCGCGATCTCGCCATCCGACATAAAGCGGTGGCCGCGCGTCGTCCGGCCGACCGGGATCTGGTCGAGCGGCAATGGCAGCACCGCGCCGTCGAATAGGCAGATGACCGAGACCAGCGGCCGCACCCAGCGCAGCGTGCTTGCCGGATAGCGCATAGATTTCGGCCACGACAGCGAATTCATCGCCGCATGGATGACGTCAGGTAGAGCGTCGACGGTTTTGCGCCCGGCCCGCTTGATCACCGCGAAATAGCGGTCGTCGCGCACCTCACATTGATCGATCGAAGTTAAGCCAACGGAGCGCAGGAAGCCGTCGATCGCGGGTTGCGGCGATCCGATCCGTGGGCCGCGTTTTTCTTCGCTGCCGTCTGGCTGGCGAGCCGGGATGCCATTGGCAATCACAACGAGCCGCCTCGGCGTTACATAGCCCTGGATCGGTTCCGCGGGTGGAATGCGGTGTGCCTGCAGCCACTCCGACAAATGTCTGACGAGATCCTCGATCGCGCGGCGCTGCATGCGCGCCGGGATCTCCTCCGACAGAAGTTCGAGCAGCAATTCGCCCACCTACCCGGCTCCCCATTTCGTCATGCCCGGGCTTGTCCCGGGCATCCACGTCTTTGTTCGGGGCGCCTTCGTGGATGGCCGGGTCAAGCCCGGCCACGACGCTTTTGGTGGGTTCGGCAGAAGCGCTGTCATAATCGAGCTGCGGTGCTTCCGGCGAGCCACGTTTCGCAGCAGGCGCGGGCGAGTGTGCGCACGCGGCCGATATAGGCGGCCCGCTCGGTGACGCTGATCACCCCGCGCGCGTCCAAGAGGTTGAACAGGTGGCTAGCCTTCAAGCACTGGTCGTAGGCGGGTAGCGCGATGCCGCGCCCGATCAGCGCGGTGCATTCCTTCTCGGCATCCTGAAAATGGCCGGCCAATATGGCGGTGTCGGCCGCCTCGAAATTATAGACCGAGAACTCGCGCTCGGCGCGCTTGAATACGTCGCCATAGCTGATCCCGCCGTGGCCCGGCGGCAGACCGTTGAAATCGAGGTCGTAGACGCTCTCCTTCCCCTGGACATACATCGCCAGGCGTTCCATCCCGTAGGTCAATTCGGTCGAGACCGGATCGCACTCGATCCCGCCGACCTGCTGGAAATAGGTGAACTGGCTGACTTCCATGCCATCGAGCCAGACTTCCCAGCCGAGCCCGGCGGCGCCCAGGGTCGGGCTTTCCCAATCATCCTCGACAAAGCGGATGTCGTGTTGCGCGGCGTCGATGCCGAGTGCGGCGAGGCTCCTCAGGTAGAGTTCCTGGCTGTCCGCCGGCGCCGGCTTCAGGATCACCTGCAGCTGGTAGTAATGCTGCAGCCGGTTGGGGTTCTCGCCATAGCGCCCATCGGTCGGCCGCCTCGAGGGCTGGACATAGGCAGCGCGCCAGGGCTCTGGCCCCAGGGCGCGCAGCACGGTTGCCGGATGGAAGGTGCCGGCGCCGACCTCGACATCATAGGGCTGCAGGATGACGCAGCCCTCGGCTGCCCAGTATTGCTGCAGCTTCAGGATCAGCGCCTGGAAGCTCGACCCGGCGGGGGTGGTAGACATCTCCCGGCTCGTGTCAGCGCCGCTGCGGGCAGTCCGGCCTGCCGCAGGCGCCGGCATCCGCGGCCGCATAGGCGCCGCAGGTCCGGCAGGCGACAAGGTCCTGGATCGCCCCCCGCGGCGATGGCGCTTCCCGGCCGCGCACGAACTTGCTCGCCGCGCGGTTCCACCAGCGCATGGCGTACCACACGGCGAACACGACGACGACGATCACGACGAGCTTGGGGAGCGCGATCATCGCCCAGGTTTATGGGAGGTCGGCAGGGGGGTCAAGGCGGTGGTCAAGACGGGGCTAGAGGCCGAAGCGGGCCCACAACGCCCGCGCTTCGAGCCAGTCGAGGAGATCGCCGAGCGGCGCCACCCAGGAACCGTGTGCCTGCGGCCCGGCAAAGAACCG
>JBARKH010000384.1:0-1516 GCA_049801295.1 Allostellaceae bacterium
CCGAGCGCGGCCATCGCTTCGACCTCGGCCTGCGCCAGGGTTTCCAGCTCGATGGTTTGGCGCTCGCGGTTGAGCCGGTCGAGCTCGGCGGCGATGCGCGCCGCCTCGATCGGATCGTCCTCGAGCAAAAGCCGCACGCCGAGATCGGCGCGGCCGATGCGCCCGCCGGCATTGATGCGCGGACCGAGCAGAAAACCGAGATGCCACGCCTCGGGGGGACCGGAAAGCCGCGCCACGTCCATCAGGCTGACGTGGCCGGCGCGCTGGCGCCGGCGCAGCGCGATCAGGCCCTTGGCGACGAAAGCGCGGTTCAGCCCGGTGAGCGCCACCACATCGGCGACGGTGCCGAGCGCCACATCATCGAGAAACGCCAGAAGATCGGGCTCGGGACGCTCCACGGTCCAAAAGCCGCGGGAGCGCAGCACGCGGTTCACCGCCACCACGGTCATGAAGGTTAGGCCCACCGCGGCCAGATGGCCGAGGCCGGAAAGATCGTCGCGCCGGTTCGGATTGACGATGGCCAAGGCCGGCGGCAACACCTCGTCGGCCTGGTGGTGATCGATGACGACCACGTCGACACCGAGCGAGCGCGCTTCCGCGAGTGGCTCGATGCTGGTGGTGCCGCAATCGACCGTCACCAAGAGCGTGGCGCCGCGCGCGGCGAGCGCCCGCACCGCCTCGATGTTGGGGCCATAGCCTTCGAACAGCCGGTCGGGGATGTGGATCAACGGGTCGATGCCGGCCTGGCGCAGGAAGCGCGCCAGCAGTGCCGCGGAGGTCGCGCCGTCGACGTCGTAATCGCCGAATACCGCGATTGTCTCGCCACGCATGATCGCGTCGGCAATCCGCGCCGCCGCCTCCGGCATGGCGGTGAGCACGTTGGGGTCGGGCATCGACTGTTTGATCGTCGGATCGAGGAAGGCCGCGACCGCGTCGACCTCGACGTTACGGCCGGCGAGGATGCGCGCCAGCAGTTCGGGAAGATCGTGCTGCTGCGCGATCGCCAGCGCCCGCGCCGCGCCGCGCTCATCGAGCCGGTTGCGCCACGCTCGCCCGGTCGCCGAGCTTTCAACGCCAAGGAAGAGGCCGCCGTCGTTCACCGGGAAGCCGCGCGATTCGAAGCCCATCTGGTGAGATTAGCCGATTTAGACAGGATTGGACGCGGCCTAAAACTTGTCGAGCTGCCGGTGCTCGGCCCTGATCCAGCGCACGGTGCCGCTGACCGAGCGCATGACCACGGTTTGCGTCTCGATAATGCCCTCGCGAAACTTGACCCCGTGCAGCATCGGGCCGTCGGTGATGCCGGTCGCCGCGAACAGGCAGTCGCCGCGCACCATGTCCTCGATCTGATATTTCTTGCGCGGGTCTTTGACGCCCATCTTGGCGGCACGCGCGCGCTTCTCTTCGGTGTCGACCACGAGGCGGCATTGCATCTGGCCGCCGATGCAGCGCAGCGCCGCCGCCGCCAGCACGCCCTCGGGGGCGCCGCCGATGCCGAGGCAAATGTCGATGCCGG
>JBARKH010000385.1:0-15461 GCA_049801295.1 Allostellaceae bacterium
TTCCGCGCGCGCCGGCGCGCCCGCCGCGCCGCATCGAGTGCCGTTGAAGTCTCCCCGAGCGCGAGGAGGGCTGAGGCGAGGTTCAGATACGGCACTGGGTCTTCGGGTAGCTGCGGCGCGCAGGCGCGGAACTGCGCGGCGGCTTCGGCATGGCGCCCGACTGCGTGCAGCCCAAGCCCGTAATGCAGTTGCGCGAACGGATCGGCCGGTGCGAGCGCCCGCGCCTTGCCCAGCAGTTCCAAGCCCGCGGCCGGCTCGCCGAGCCGCAGCCGGCACAAACCGAGTAGGCGCAGCGCGTCGGGATGATCGGGCATCTGCTCGCGGATCCGAGAGAAGATCGCCGCCGCCTCGCCATAGGCCCCGGCCCGGTAGCGCGCTTCGCCTAACGCGATCGCCTCCGCGACGGGCGATGGCGAAATGCCGGTCGTGGTCCCGCCGGCATCAACCTCGAACTCGCCGCCACTGTTGACGGTCGTGGACTCGGCGGTGCCGCTAGCCAACACGCCACTCGAGATTCTCCGTGCGCCGACCCCCAACGTATCGCCACTACCGAGCACAGCTCCGTGCGGATCGATGATCGGCGTAAAGTCGGAGGTAAGGTAAGGTACGAACGTGCTGGTCATCACGGAATTCCTCCCCGATCGCGCTCAAGTTGGATCGCGTAATAGATCGAGCGCATTTCACGGTCAGGTCTTCCCCGCGAGGAGGAATAATCGCCCAAGTGATGACCGCAACGCGCCCCTTGCGGCGCGTTCACCCGGGGCCTGTTGCTAAAGGGCAGATGCCCGCCATGATAGGCTACAGGAGACTCGGGGCGGCCGCCACCGCGCCGGCGAGACCGCGGCCTCCCGGCCGCCGCCTAACGCTCGATCGCTCCGAGACCTGGGATGCTGCGCGCATCCTGCTTCACCTGGTCAGCGGCTGGGCGGTGCAACAGCTTTGGCTGTTCTGGGTCGCACCGATCCTCGGCGGGATCATCGGTGGGGTCGCTTACCGCTGGCTGCTGGAGACGGCGTCGACAAGCGGCGCTGCCTGAGGGGCTCTGCCCAGGCGTGATCGGCTCCGTTGCCCAACGTCGGGTTCGGGGCATTTTTGACCCGGTTCCCGCCGACAAGCCCGTGCGTCGGCTGTCGGTTCGGTCTGGGGATATTTGCCGGAGCGAGCAGCAATGGCCGAGAGGCGCCGATTTCGGACCTTGCGACGACCGTGATCGAGCCGACCAGCTTGACCCCATTTGAGTGCCGATTCCTCGCGATCCATCTTGCTTAGTTAGACCGGTTCAGCAGCGTCTCAATGGAGAGGAGCCGGACTTTCCAATCTTGGCGCGCTATTCGTATGCCCCGAGATCGATGAGCCCGTCCACGACCCGCGGATCGCCCGCGAAATCGGCCGTCCCGACGATGGCCGCGCCGAGATTGGTGCCGACGCCTATGGCCGGCGAGCCCGCTTTGAGGTCAAGGTTGGGCGGGTTAACGATGCTGACGAACCGCGGATCCGAGAATGCCGGCGAATGGGGATCGAGGCCCGTCGCTGTCCGGTAGTTGTGATACCCGATATAGCTCTTGCCTTGCCAGATCCACTCGCCGCTCGCGGCTCCGGAAGCCGAGAAATAGAAGTTGTGGTCGACTACTGCCGGCTGCAGCGTGCTCGCTGTGTAGCCGTTCATAAATAACGCCTGCCCGTTGGCGTATAAAATGTTGTTTTCGAACTGATTGTAGGTTGCGTGGAACTGGATTTGGAATTCGCCGCTACCGGTGCGCTTGGTGTCGTTGTCGAACAGCGTATTATTTATAATTCTACAATGATCAGTGCCACCGCGGGTGGAATCATATCCGCCGATCGTAATGCCAACGCTATTAGAATAATAAATCAGATTGTTGTTTGCCTCCACATAACTGGTCCTGCGGCCATAATGCTCGCTCGCGAGCTCGATCCCAATGTCCGTGTTGTAAACAAGATTCTGTTCGACGACAATACCCGTGCCGCCGTCGACGTATATGCCGTTGGCGGCGTATTGATTGCCGTAGTCTGGATTACCGTAAGAGGTAATGTTGAAAACCCGATTTCCTCGTATCACACCGTTGCGCGCCTGATCATAGGCGGGGTCCGGTGAGACCTGCTCGAAGCCGGCGGCATCGATCCCGATGTTGTCGTTGTCATGCACCAAGTTACTGACAACCGCGAAGCTCGTGACATTGCCGTCGAGCGTCAGCGACTCGCTGCACCCGGTCTTCAGGCTGTGGACCTGGTTACCGCTGATCACCAGCCCGGAAACCGCTTGCGGCGCTTTGCTGCCCCACACCAGGATCCCGAGGGCGTTCGAGCCGCACTGCGCCGGGGTGGTTGCCGCCGTCGTAATAATATCGTGAACATTGTTTTTGATCAGCTGGATGTTGACACCGGCACCGAAGACGAAGACGCCAATCGGCACGTCGGCCACGCTCGCCGTCCGATAATTGCGGAATTCGAACCCGTTGACGACGACATAGCTGACGTCGGACAGTGTCGCCAGGCCCCATTCTCCGCCGGGAATGCCGAGCCCTGTGCCATCGATGACGGCGCCTTGGCCGCGAAAACTTATGTAGCCGGCCGTTGCATTGCCGGATTTCTGGAAATGCACCAGCTCGTTATAGACCCCGGCCCGGACGTACACAGTATCGCCGGCGGTCGCCTTGCTCGCGGCGTACTGGATCGTGCGCCACGGCGCAGCGGTCGTACCAGGGTTAGCATTATTACCGGTTGTTGCAACAAAATAGGTTTTTCCGGTCGCGCTTTGTGCGACCAGAGTAATCGTCGCCGTCGCCGACACCATCGGATTAGCGTGTGATACCGCGGTTACCGTCGCGAACTGCGGGACCGGCAGAACCGCCGGTGCCGTGTACAACCCGGTCGAAGAAATTGTCCCGCTTGCCGAACGGCCGCCGGTGATGTTGTTGACCTGCCACGTCACGCCGATATCAGTGGTGCCGCTCACGTGGGCAGTGAACTGTACCTGGTGTGCGATGGGAAGCTGGCTATAAGACGGCGAGATTGAAACGGTAACAACGGTCTGGGCGAGCGATCCCGTCGCGCACAGCGCCAGCAGCGCTGTCGCAAGTACGGCAAATACCCCGATTCTCCGCAAGTGGTGGCGCATTCCCCTCTCCTGTTCGGCTTATCGCCATGAAGCGGCATTCTGCGGCTCCCCAGCCTTTCGAGCGCGTTTATCTGACATTCCTCGGATTCCGGGTCGTTGTAAGGCCATGCTCGTCCGCTCGGGTGTCTCGAGCAACGGCAAAGCTTCTCGCGCAGGCTCGTCAGCAACCACGGCTCCGCCGTCTTGGGTATCGCCAGTGTGCGCATGAAGTTGCCGAGGTTGTAGGCGAGCGCGTGGAGCTGAAGGCGCACCGCGTTGGCGGCGAAAGAGCAGCACGACAGGCGGGTCCTACCGGCTCGATAGGAAAATCCGGAGTGACCCGTAGGATAGCCAGATACGCCGCGACTCGAGGAAATCGACACCTAAGACGATGTCGGCGTCTCTAAGCTTTACGTTGGTCACCACAACCTCGGGATTGCGGATCACCTCTGAGCCGACCGTCAGTTGCGAGAACCGGTGAACATGCGAGCTTAGCCGCTGAGCGGTGGCATCTCGGGTTGTAATCAACCGATCGCGCGCCAGGGCCGCCTCGGTCACACCCAGCGCGAGTGCTGCTGTTGTGGAAACGAGGGTCCTTTGCGCGCCCGTGTCGACAAACGCCACGAGCCCGCGACCATCGAGTTGTACCGGAAAAAACAGGTGCTCGCCGCGTGACCGGCCCGTACTGATCCCAGTATAGGGCCCTGCCCATGGCGGTGCGCTTGGACAGGATTGCTTCTCATAAAGCAACATCTGCTGATGCGGCAGGTCGAGATCGATGTCGAAGCTGCTAAGGACGTCGGCGCCGAGCAAGCCATCAAGAGGTATGGAAAATATCGTCGCCATCGTGACCGGAGCGACAAGAACCCGGCGCCATCGTATTGCGACGTCGCTGACGGTAAAGCTGCGCAATTCGACTTCACGGCTCGACAGGGTCCCGGCTGCTCCATGCATCTGCCTTAGAAATTCGACACGCGGCGGCTGCGCACCGATCCGCTCGGCTACAGCGGGGGTCAAGACCGTCCTCTCGGCGCCGGTATCGAGGAGAAGAACCACCGGATGGCCGTTGGCAAATAAGGTCACTATTGGCGCGTTGCTCAGAGTTGCAACGGTAATCCGACCGATCGGCTTTGCGCTGCAACCGACCGTATCCACGGCGGTGCGCATGCTTGTGGTGCTGTATGCGGGCGCCGCGACAGACGGCGGCGCTTCATAGGCGTGACCCGCAATCGCGGGGAGCACGGCCAAAATTGCGGCGCCGAGCAGGGCACTTTGGATCGTGGTTGTGCGAGAGGCACACATTCAGTGCCAACTTATAGACGGCGGTGGCTGCGGACCATGTCCGACAAGAGGCGACCGCTGCGCTCCATCTCTGGTAGAAGGCGGCCGCTGCGTTCCAGTTCAGGCAAGTAACGACCGCTGCGTTCCAGTTCAGGCGAGTAGCGACCGCTGCCTGCACCGCCCGTGCGAAGGTGCCTACCGTTGAAGAGCAGCGAGCCGAGCCCGCTCTCGTCGAGGTCCCAGTTGCGCACCGGTCCCGTATCGATGTGCAGGAACCCGGAATGTGGGTACCAGCCGACGCCACCACGCTTCATCGCCCGCGCGGCCTGCATCGCGTCGGCGAGCCTCGTCCCGAGACGAACGTCGAGCGCGCGGCCGTAGAGATGCTCGCTGTTTTCGGCGACCCCGAACCTGGTGTGAGCAAGCATCGCATTGGTTTCGGGCGTGCGGTAGGCCGAGAGGATGCTCGCGCTCTGCGCGTCAACCGCATCCATCACTGCGGCGAGGAAATCGATAACCGCGACATCGATCACGATCATCGCGGCGGAACGAAAATCGCGCAGAAACACTGAGAGATCGGCCATTGCTTCGGACAACGGCCCGGTGCCGTCGCGATACGGACCCTCAAATTTCTCGCCGGTGTGGGGATTGACGAGACGAAGCCGTCGTCGCGTCGGCGGCGCCGGTACAGCATGCGTCATGCCTGGGAAGGCCACGACGCCTGCGATTAGCGATAGCACCAGCCGGCGGTGCATTTCGGTTTCTGGTCCCGAAGAATGGAGGGAGCTGGCACCTTGCGTAAGGTCAACGGAATATGCCAGTGCTTCCTCGCCGTTCCTCGTTCGCACCAACAAGGTCCGGTCAGGGGCAACTTTTCGCCGATCGCCGATACCTAAGCCAGCGGCGCCTGAGCGCCGAAAGCGGCCGATCGTGAGAGCACGATCGAACTGGTCAAACCGACCCAATCCGGCCAGTGCCTCGCTCACACAATCTGGAAATTCGTGTTGGTCAAGGCAAGGCTGGTCGAGAGGGTGGCGAATTGCGTCGCCCCGCCGGCGAGATTGCCGTTGGAGTCGTATATCAGCGCCCCGGTGGTGGGATTGTAGATGATGCGGTCGTCGGCATCGGCCGCGGCGCTGCCGGTATGGAACGCGCCCGCGGCCAGGGTGCCGAGCGCACCGGCAGCGGTGAACACCGAGTGGCTCAAGAGAATCTTGTCGTCGACGCTGCTGAAGTCGAATATGTGATCGACATTGGTCGTCGCATTGAGCGCGTTGGTGAACAGGAACGAGTCCTTACCGGAGCCGCCGGTAAGTTTGTCGTTGCCGGCGCCGCCGTTGAGCACGTCGTTGCCGTCGCCGCCCTTGAGGGTATCGTTGCCGCCGCCGCCGTTCAGCGTGTCGGGCGCCGGCGCCCCCGGTGATGGCGTTGTTGAGGCTATTGCCGGTGCCGGTAAAATTGCTTGACCCGGTATAGGTCAGGTTCTCGACATTGGCGCCGAGGGTGTAGCCCAGGAGCGTCGTCTTGACCATATCGGTGCCTGCCGAGGCGGCCTCGGTCACCACGTCGCCGACATTGTCGACAATGTAGGTGTCGTTGCCGCCGCCGCCGGCCATCGTGTCGGAGCCGGCGCCCCCGTTGAGCGTGTCGTTACCGCTCCCACCCTTCAGGGTGTCGTTGCCGCCACCGCCGGTGAGCACATTGGCCAGAGTATTGCCAGTGCCAGAGAAATTGCCGGCGCCGATGAAGTTCGGGTTCTCGACATTGGCGCCGAGCGTGTAGCTCGACAACGTGGTCTTGACTGTGTCTGTGCCGGCGCTTGCGGCCTCGCTGACGATATCGCCGGTGCTGTTGACAACGTAGGTGTCGTTGCCAGCGCCACCAGTCAGCGTGTCGTTGCCGGTGCCGCCGTTCAGCACGTCGTTGCCGGCGCCACCGGTCAGGCTGTCGTTGCCGGCCCCGCCGTTCAGCGTGTCGTTGCCGCTGCCGCCCGACAGCGTGTCCGCGCGGAAGCCGCCGTTCAGCACCACCCGGTTTGCTCCGGTCAGCGCCGAGGCGTCGATTGTATTGCCGAAATCTCCGCCGGTCACCGTGACCCGCCTGGTGGCCAGACCGATGAAGTTGATGTTGGCGAGGCTCGCCGTGTTGGCGCCCGGGCCGTCGAGCACGATCGTCGGGAAGCCACTCACCCCGGACAGGTCGATCGTGCCGGTAGTGTCAAAGACCAGACGACTGGAGCCGCCGCTGCCGGTGATGGCGTGGCTCGCGGTCGTCGCGCCAACCTCGACTGTCCAGCTGGCGCCGGGATCGATGCCGACGTGAGTGAAATGGAGATAATTCGTCCCGAGCCCGGTGAGCGTCCCGCTGGCGGCGCCGGTACGCAACTCGAGCGTATTACTACCGGCGTTACCGTCGGCCTTGCCGAACAGGCGTGCGCCCGGGTCGAGGATCAGTGTATCGTTGAGGGTACCGAACTGGATCGCGACGCCGCTGCTGCCGCCGACCATGCCCGAATCGGTGACGGTGCTCGCTTGATTGCCGATAGCGATGCCGATACCGCCGCTGACGAGCCCGTGGCGGCCGACGGTGACGATGCCGCCGCCAAGGGTGACGCCGCTTCCGGCGCTGCCGCCCATGATGATACCGTCATTGGTGACCGTGCTGCCGCCGTCCCTGATATATACGCCGTCGACGGCGCCGATGATCGCCGCGTCGGTCGTACCATTCGCGCCATTGAAGACACTGCCGAACCCGAGGTGAATGCCATTGCCCTCCTGCCCGTCGATTATGCCGAAATTAGCGATAGTGCCGATAAATTCCAAATCGACACCATCCTGCCGCCCGAAGATATACGCGGCCGTCGATCCGCTCGCGCCGTTGGTGATGCTGCCGTCATTGGTCATTCGGACCCCGACGGCCGGGAATCCGATCCCGTCGATCAACCCGAAATTGCTGACCGTTCCGGCGGCGCCGCTGATGTAGACGCCCCCCTGCTCGCCGGTGATTTGTGCGACCGTCGCTCCGCTCGCGCCGTTGGTTACGCTGCCGCCAGCGGTTAGCCGGATTCCATAGGTACCGAAGCCGATGATCGAGCCGGAATTGCCGACGCTGCCGCCATCGGTGAGCCGCACGCCGTCGCTGTCAAATCCAGCGATCAACCCGAAATTGCTGACCGTGGCGTCAAAACTGCCACTGAAGATGCCGGTCGTCGGGCCCGCGATTTCCGGCGTCGTCGACGCGGTCGTACCGTTGGTGATGCTGGCATAGATGCCGCCGCTCACCCGGACGCCGAAACCCGCGGTCCCGTAGCCACGGATAAAGCCGAAATTGGCGAGTGTGCCGCCATTGAGCCCGACGCCGGTGCCAGTGGAAGCCGTTATCTCGCCGTAATTGGTGACCGTGCCGGAACCGCTACCCCCTTAATCAAAACGCCGTAGTGCCCTCCGGCGATCGTCGCGGTTGTCGATCCGCTAGCGCCGTTGGTGATGTTGCCACCGGCCTGCAGCGCGACGCCGTAGCCCGCCGTGCCACTCGAGACCGTGCCGAAGTTGGCGACCGTGCCGGCGCTGTTCTGAATTACGATTCCGTAAAGGTCGCCGGAAATGGACGCTACGGTCGAACCGGCCGCGCCATTGGCCACGCTGCCTCCGGGTAGCAAAACGCCCTGACCAATACCGCTCTCGGTGCCCCTGATTTGTGCCGTAATTGGCAACCGCACCGGCGGCGCCCAGTGCCACCCCGATGCCGCCGGTGATCAGCGCGGCGGTAGCGCCGGTAGCACCGTTGCTCACGCTGCCGCCGCCGCTGAGCACGACGGCGAAGGGAGTACCGCCGAGGATCGTGCCCAGATTGCTGACCGTGCCGACGCCGCTGATCGTGATGCCGGACCCTACGCCGGAGATCAGCGCGGCGGTCGCGCCGTTGGTCACGCTGCCGTCACCGGTGATCACGACGCTGGCAGCGCTGCCGCTGATCGTGCCGAGATTGCTGACCGACCCGCCCGTGTGCTGGATCGCAACGCCGTTGGTGCCGCCGGAGATCACCGCGCCCGCGCCGTTGGTGACGTTGCCGCCGTGGTAAAGCTGGACCCCGTCGAAGCCGGCTCCGGTGATCGTCCCGTAATTGCTGACCGTGCCGATGGTTCCGGTGATGAAGACGCCGTCGCTGGGGCCGCTGATCAGTGCCGCGGCCGAGCCGCTCTGGCCGTTCGTAACGGCGCCGCCCGCCGCGAGATAGATGCCGTAGCCGACCTGGCCTCTGATCGTCCCCTGCCGGTTCAGGACGTCGCCGTTGCCACCGTAGATCTCGATGCCGTTGGCCTGGCCGCTGATCCGCCCGCCCAAATCGTTGACCACGTCGCCGCCGGACTGGAGATCGATCCCGGCGCTGGTCCCGAGCGTGGTGTTGCCCTTGATCGTGCCGTAATTACTGACCGTCCAGCTCGTGCCGGCGATGCCATAGATCGCATCGCCGTGATGTGCTGTGGTGGTGTTGCCGACATACCCGGTCGATGTGACCTCGGTCGGGTTGTCATTCGTGCCGCTGAGCACGACGCCAGTGGTGCTTATGGTGGAGATTAATTGAGACATAGACTCTCCCCCGTAAAGGCGCGGCGGCGCCCGGGCACGCTCCGGTGGCGAGAGCGTCGCCACCAACCGCGAAGCGCGTCGCGCACCGCGATCGATTATTTGCCTCTATTCGTTATTTACATCGACCGAAGTCTAAGACCTTCCGTCGCCGCGGTAAAGATCGCGGTGCGCCGCGGGTGAGGCCGGGGTGGCGGCCGGGTAGGCGGTGGTCGCGCGGACCCGCTACCAGCGTTGTTTGCACCCGTCACGAGCCCGAATTCCGTTAGTTCCTCGCGCCCGATGCTGCCGGGCCGACACCGCGAGCCGTTATCGCCGGCTTGGATGGCTCTCCATCAAGCGCTTCCCAGTCGGGGGCACGCGCACCGCCTGTGGCGCCTTCTCCACTGGCTCAGCGTGCGCGGGCTCGCGCCTGAGACCGTCAAGGTGAACGACCTCGAGGCGTTCGGCGCCGAGTTGCGTGGAGCGAGTTTGTCGAAAAGGCCCGAGCAGAATTGGCGCGAGGTATGCTGGGTTTGGAATAAGGCGCAGCGGACGGTGGGCGGCTGGCCCGCCATTACGGTGACGATCCCGAAGGGGCGGGAACCCTATACCCTTCCCGTGGTCCACCTTCCCGCCATCGCTCAAGGCCGACGTCGACCGTTACCTCAATCGTCTCGCTGGGCACGATCTGCTGGAGGATCTTCCATTCCGGCCTGTCCGCGCGGAGACGGTTGCCTTGCGAGAACGTCAGCTCCGAACCTTCGCGTCGGCACTTGTCCATCGCGGGCGCGAGGCCGCGAGCCTCGGGAGCGTCGCCGATCTCGTCGAGATTGATACCTTCAAGGAAGGGCTCCGGTTTTTCCTGGAGCGCAACAATAACGCGCCCTCGACCTACATCTTCAATCTCGCTTGCACCCTCAAGCGCGTTGCACAACACCACGTCAAGGTCGATGGAACGACCCTCGACAGGATGAGGGCGGTGATCAAGCGGCTCGAGGTCCTAACCAAAGGCCTGACGCGCCGGAACCGCGATCGGCTACGCCCCTTCGACGACCCCGCGAATGTTCAATTGCTGATCGACCTGCCTCAGCGTCTCATTAAGGAAGTCGGTCCGGGGAAACTCAGCCCGCACAGAGCGGCGCTTCTCGCGCAGACCGCGGCGGCGCTCGAGGTTTTGTTGATGGCGCCGATCCGTCTCCGCAATCTCATGTCGTTAGAGTTCGGGCAAAACCTCATTGAGTCCGGTTCAAGCCTGCACCTCGTATTCGAGGAACATGAGACGAAGAACCGTCGGGTCATCGATATACCTCTTCCTCACTAATCCGCCGCCCTGATCAACGAGTATCGCGATCGGCACGTCGTTCATCTGTCCCGGCCCGGTCAACGCAAATTGTTTCCCGGGCGGCACGAAACCGAGGTCAAGTCCCGCAGCACATTCAGAAACCAGCTCGGCCGTACCATCCGCCGATACACCGGGTTGCAGATGCACCCTCATCTGTTCCGGCATGCGCGGGCCAAGATTCATCTCGATCGCCATCCGGGCGAATACGCGATCGTCAGCACCGCACTTGGGCATGCCTCGATCGATACCACAAGGGACTTCTACGCCGGACTGGAAAACGCCGCCGCGATGCGGCACTTCGACGAGGTGATCCTCGCTCTGCGCCGCAAGCCCGGAGCGGAGCGGCCATGACCGGCACCTTCGGAAGGGAACGCGCGCCGGAGCGGGCCTGCTTGACGGCGTCCGATTGGCCTGCGCGCGATCGAACGCTTTGGCAGGCGGCGATCGAGACTGGCGACCTGCTCGAACCGGGGGGCGAGCGCCAGCGCTACGCCGCCGTCTCGAACCGCAAGGTCGAGCGCGGCTACGGGCGCTGGATCACCTACCTCGCCAGCGTCGGGCAGCTCGATGGGAATGAAACGCCCGGTGATCGGATCACGCGCGAGCGCGTCGTCGCCTACGTGAAGGCACTCGAGAAGTTTGGCAATGGGACCCAGACGATCCTTGCTCGGCTGCAGGAGCTCTACGAGGCCACCCTAGTGATGGACCCGCTGCGGGAATGGCAATGGATTCGTCGCTTCGCCTCCATAGTGCCTGCGCGCCACGTTCCGGCACGCGACAAGCGCGCCAAGATGATCGGCGACGAGGAACTCGTCGAGCTCGGGCTCGCGTTGATGAACGCGGCCGCGGCGCAGAGCACGGACCAGCGGCGCGCGCTGTCGTTCCGCGACGGGCTCCTCATCGCACTGCTGGCGCTGCGTCCGGCCATGCGGCGCCGGAACATCGCCGCTCTGGATATCGACCGGCATCTCTGCCAGTGCTGGGGTGGCTGGGTCGTTGCCTTCGCGGAGGACGAGACCAAGACCGGCGTCGCCCTGGAGTTCCCCTGGCCCGAGGTCCTGGTGCCCGCGCTCGATCGCTGGCTTGGCCATTGGCGGCCGATCCTTCTCGGACTCAAGGGCCGCTGGACGCGCCCGGCCGGCAACGCCCTTTGGATTTCGTCGCACGGTTCGCCCATGACCCAGCAGGCGATCTACGACCGCATCGTCGAGCGGACGCACCTCGCGCTCGGCAAGAACATCAACCCCCATCTCTTTCGCGACTGCGCCGCCACCACTCTTGCCTACGCCGACCCGAAGCACGGACCGGAAGGACGGCCCTGGAGGGATACTACGATCCGCGGTCAGGCCGAGCGCGGCACCGGGATTCTCAATAACTCCCTCTATGCCGGGCACCTGGAATGGAACCGGTACAGCTACATCAAGGACCCGCGCACCGGCAAACGAGTCGCCCGGCCTAATTCACGGGACAAGTGGGAGATCGTAGACGTTCCACATCTCCGGATCATCGATGACGAACTCTGGGAACGGGTCAAAGCGCGGCAGCAGCGGGTCAGGTTCGAGATTGGCCGCGACGAGCACGGGAATGCGCTCAACCGCGCGCACCGTCGCCGCTTCCTGTTGAGCGGCCTACTCATTTGCGGTAGCTGTGGCGGCGTGTACACGATCATCGGGCTCGACCGGTATGGGTGCGCTACACGCCGCTCCAAAGGTATCTGTTCAAACACCTTTGCCATCGGTCGCGAAGAGATCGAGCAGCGGGTCCTCGCGGGTCTCAAAGAGCGAATGATGATGCCGGAGCTTTTCGCCGTGTTTGTCGACGAGTTCAACGCCGATCTCCGCCGCCTTGCCAGTGATGTCGAAGCCGAACGTAGTGCCACGCAACGTGCGCTCGCCGATGCCGACCGCAAAATCGGCGGCATCGTCAAGGCCATTGAGGATGGTGCTTCCAATTCAAGCCTGAAAGAGAGGCTCACGGCACTGGAGAAGGAGAAGACGGCCGCGGCAGTCAGGCTTGTCACGGCCAAACCCAGACCGGTGCTGCGGCTGCATCCCAACCTTCCAGCTCTCTACAAGAATAAGGGGCAGAAGCTCGCCACCGCCCTCAACGATCCCGGCACAACCGCGGAGGCCGGCGAGATTATACGCGGATTGATCGAAGAGATCGTACTGACACCCACCGACTGTATTTTGAAGGCCGAACTCTATGGTGATTTGGCACGGCTGATGACCTTCGCCGAGGCGCAGGAGCACGAAACGAACAACGCCGGCTCGCCGCGAGAGCCGGCGTTACTGTCGGTGGTTGCGGGGGCCTGCAACCAATTTTATCTACTCTTTGCAGTTCAAGGGCTTAGGCCGATGGCGGCCTCAGATTCCTGCCGTGTGGCGTGATAGAGCCGATACAGAGGCGGACCAACCAAGGTCAAACTGGGCACTGGATTCTAGCAATACCCTTGCCCTCCAAAACCTCCAGCTAAGGGCTCAAACCGGCCGTTTTGGCTTGCTTCCGGTTGGTTTGTCCCCGCTGCCTTCGCCGTGAGAACGAAAGCGTGTTGAGCGGTCAACGAGATCAACCATATGCTCTGCCGCATGGATCGTGAGCGGATGAGGAGTGAAGCCCGGCCTCGGGGAAATGTAATCGGCCATTTCGCGGATGAGCTTGAGTTGATGGTCAGGGGCGGTAGCAAGAAGGGAAATCAGTACGTTCTCCAAGGCGATTACACGCACGCGAAGCGCCACGAGTTCGGCATTCGTCATTTCGGGAATTTGGGTCTGCTCCGCACCCTCCGCACGGGGCAAATCGACGGGGAGCGTCGTCTTACCACCCTCGTTTTCCCACCGAGCCAGCGCACGCTGGCGTAGCACGAAGTCATTGGGCGGATCGGGAGATTGGCTTGGCATGTGAAGTCCTGACAAATCTGTAGGAATTACTGGAAACTGTTAGCATCCTCACCGATACCCGATGCCCATGACGTAATCACGCATAAGCGCCGCCTCGTGCTCCGATCCCTCCAGAAGAACGAGAAGAGCATCCCGTGCGTTGATCACGCCCAACGGCCTGAGATCGTCGCCTACGATAGGGACGTGCAACAGCTTCCGCTCTTTCATGATCGACCAGACATCATGCAGCAGGTCGCCCGGGCGGCAGTAGGTAACACCCTTGGTCATCACCGTCGACGCAGCAGCGGTGCAACCACAGCCCTGGCAAAAAGCCATTTGGCGAACAACATCTGTCCTAGTGACGATACCCACCAACGCGCCGCCTTTGTCGCAGACAACGACAAGATTGATGTGCCTGCCATCGAGAAACTTGGCGGCCTCCACCAGCGGAGCGTCGTCCCTGACCGTAACAAGACGTTCCCGTGCCACAGGCACTATTTTTTCGACGCGTATCATATTTTCTATTCCTCCTATCGATCGTTGGCTCATGCTTACCCGCCGAAAGCAATGCGTAATGTGGCGATGATGCCGGCGGCGGCCAGCGCAAAACATCCGAGGTGGATCACAACCACCGTCGGCATTTTGATACGATCGGTGTGAACGTAATCCTCAACCACCACCTGAAGACCAAGCGCCATGTGATAGAAGAGCGCGATCAGCAGCAGCACCATCAGCACGGTGGTGAACGGTGTGCGAAGCCACAGGATGAAAGCGCCGTAGTCGCTTCTGGTGCGTGCGATCAGCGAGGCGGCGAACCACAATGTCAGTGGGACCAGCGCCAGCGCCGTCACGCGCTGCATCCACCAGTGTCCAACGCCCTCACGGGCGGAGCCGAGACCTTGCGTACGGTCGAATGGGGATCGCAACTGTCGCGCCATTGGAGCTATCCCTTCATTCCGATGCTGATGATCCATGCGGTCAGCGTGAGGCCGATACTGATGGCCACGACCGCCCATCCGGAGGCGTAGATTGTCTGGAGATCGAATCCGTAACCAGCGTCCCAAAAGAGATGCCGAATGCCGTTGCAGAGGTGAAAAAAGAGGGAGAATGTCCACCCCAGCAGCAGGAGAAGCCCCAGCCAAGAGGCAAGAAAGCCATGGAGGGATGCGTAAGCAGACGGTCCTGCTGCCGCGGCAATGAGCCAGCACACCAGCAAGGGAGAGCCGATGCTGAGCGCGATGCCTGTCAGTCGATGTGTGATAGAGAGCACCGAAGTAAGCTGGGGCCTGTAAATCTGAAGGTCGGGAGAGAGCGGTCGATCGTTTCTAGCCATCGTTTTCAACTCCTGCGCTCGGCGATCATTTTCTTGATCGAGGCAATCGCCTTGCCGGGATTCAGTCCCTTCGGGCAGGTGCGGGTACAATTGAGAATCGTGTGGCACCGATAGAGCCTGAACGGGTCCTCAAGATTGTCGAGGCGCTCGCCGGTGGCGTCATCCCGGCTGTCGGCGAGCCAGCGCCAGGCCTGGAGGAGCACGGCAGGCCCGAGGAAGCGATTGCCGTTCCACCAATGGCTCGGACATCCTGATGTGCAGCAGAAGCACAGGATGCACGCGGCGGGGCCTTTTCCATCCTCGCCGTTCAGCGCCTCGGCCTCTTCAGGGCTTTGCAGGCGTTCGCGCTCGGGCGCGGTCTTATCGGTTTTCAGCCATGGCTCGATCAGGGCGTACTGCGCATAAAGATGCGTCAGGTCGGGCACCAAATCCTTTACGACCCGTAGATGGTTGAGCGGATAGATCGTCGCGGGCTCGGCCGTGTCCGCAATAAACCGCGTGCAGGCCAGCCAGTTCGTGCCGTCGATATTCATCGAACACGAGCCGCAAACACCTTCGCGGCAGGAGCGGCGGAAGGTCAGCGTGGAATCGATCTCGTCCTTGATCTTGATCAGCGCATCCAGGACCATTGGTCCGCAGGTGTCGAGATCGACCTCGTAAGTGTCGATACGGGGATTCTTGCCCGACTCCGGGTCATAGCGATAAATCTCGAATTTCCTGACACGCGTCGCACCGGCAGGGGCCGGCCAGGTCTTGCCCCGCTCAATCCGCGACGACGGCGACACACCGAAATTTCGCGGCACGGGGAACCGCTTCAGCCCGCATTCCCCGGATTGAACATCGATTTTGAGCGCCGGACCTCTGATTTTGATATAAGATTCAGTCTGTTATCCGAGGTCTGACGGGGCGGCGATGGCGGACCCGACGGGTGAATCAAAAGGCG
>JBARKH010000386.1:0-36439 GCA_049801295.1 Allostellaceae bacterium
CGCGAGGAGCGCGCGCAGGCTTTCGAGCCAGGCGACAAGCCCGCCGCCGCGCTCGGCGGTCGATTGCCACCACGAGCTGCGCGGCGTCATCACGACCAATGGAGGGCCGGCGCCGCCGTCCTCGGGCACGGTCGCGACGACATTGCTGGCGCGCGCCTGTGTGCGGCGGCTTTCGGCGACGAGCCGGGCCGGCATACCTTGCACCGCCGCTGCCAGGACAGTCCCGCGCGCCTCGCTCGACACATGAATGGCCGGGGCGCCATAGGGCGCGCGGAAGCTTTCGGCGTTGAGCAGTCCCATGCCTGGGCTCTCGCCGGCGCACAGGATGACAAGACCGCGATGGTTGCCGGCGCGGCGCAGCTTGTCGAATTCGCCGCTATAGACCGCGCGCGGCGACAACTCGGCGATAACAATCTCGGCATCGCCGCCGGCAAGCCCCAGCCGGCCGGTCACTCCCGCCGCGTTGGTCGCCGGCGCGTCGAAAACCGGGAACGCGTCGATCCGCTTGGCGCCAAATTCGAGAAAGGCATTGACCGGATCGACCCGGTCGAGCGCGAATTCCTCGATCGACACCGTAGCACCGAGCGCCGCCGCCTCCCGCGCCAGCCATTCGGCGCCGGCCGCGTCGCCGGCGGTCGCGGTGCGGTGGAGCCCCTGCGCATCCCAGGCGGCCAGCCACCGCGCGGCGCGGAGTTGTGCGTCGTCGAAGAATGAGGTTGCGTCGCTCGCCATCGCGCGCAGCATAGCGCGGCTGGCAATTTTGATGGAGCGAGAGATGCTGGAACCGATGAAACGAGGCCACATCAAGCGCGAGACGGCACAGGCCCGCGCCTATTCGCAGGCGGTGATCACCGAGGGCGGCTGGACGATCTGGCTCGCCGGGCAGGTGGCGATCGAGGATTCCGCGGGCCGCTCGCTCGCCGCCGATTTCGATGGCCAGGTCCGCGAGGTCTTCGCCCGGCTCGGCCGCACCCTCGCGGAGGCCGGAGCGAGCCTTGCCGACATGGTGACGATGACCGTCTTCATCACCGATGCGCGGCTTGGCGACCGTTTCACCCAGCTCCGCCGCGAAATCTTCACCGACAATTTCCCGGCGAGCGCCTTGATCACGGTCGCAGGCTTGGCGCGGCCGGAAATGCTGGTCGAAGTGCAGGGCGTCGCGGTCGCCCGCTGAGCCCGGGGTCAGCGCGGGCGGTCGCCGGCCAGGGTCACCCGGTGCATGACCCGGCGGAAGCCGTGATAATCATTGATCGGGTTGTGCTGGGCGCAGCGGTTGTCCCAGAAAGCAAGTGATCCGACGTCCCAGCGGAAGCGGCAAGTGAATTCGGGCCGGGTCTGCTGCGCGAACAAAAACTCGAGCAGCGGCGCGCTTTCTTCCTCGGTCATGCCGCGGAATCGCAAGGTGTGGCCGCGGTTGACGTAAAGCGCCTTCCGGCCGGTTTCAGGATGGGTGCGTACGACCGGGTGCAGGGCCTCGTATTCGGTGCGGGCATCGGCGCGGGCGCCATCGCGCATGCGGTCCTCGCGCGTCTTGGTGACGTCGGCCTTCGATGAGGAATTGACCGCGACGAGGCCGTCGAGGAGACGCCGCATGCCGGCGGACAGGGCCTCGTAGGCCAGATACATGTTGGCGAAGAGCGTGTCGCCGCCATGGGGCGGGACCTCGCGCGCGATCAGCATCGTGCCCATCGGCGGGGTTTCGAGATAGCTTGTGTCGCTGTGCCAGAGCCCGCCGAAATTGACCCGCTCGTGCTCGAGCTTGACGACCGGGGTGATCAGGGAAAACCCGTCGATCCCCTTGACGAATGGGTACTCGATCGGCTCGCCGAAGCGCCGGGCCAAGGCGAGGAAGCGCGCCGGCGGCAGATTCTGGTCGCGGAAGAAGATGACGAGGTGGTCGAGCCAGGCGCGCCGGATCAGCGCGATCGTATCCGCGTCCACTTCGCCCGCCAGATCGACGCCCGAGATTTCCGCGCCGATCGCCCCGGCGAGGGGATGGATTTGCAGCGAATTCCGTCTCATGGCCTCTCGAACCCAGGGTGATTCCGGCTGCTTGCGCAGGCCGGGTCTCCCGAACATACTCTGGCGAAACGCGCGCGTGGAGAATGACCTTGGGGATCGGCGGATCGCGCCGCGGCAAGCACATTCCGGTGCGGTTCTGGGGCACCCGCGGCTCGGTGTCGGCGCCGCTTGGGCATCGCGCGGTGCGGGCGAAAATCCGCGACGCGCTCATTGCCGCGCGCGGCCGCGACCTCAGCACCACGGAGGCGATCGACGGCTTTATCGACCGCGACCTGCCCTTCTCCGTTAGCGGCACCTTTGGTGGCAACACCAGCTGTATCGAGATCGTGACCGGCGGGGACGAGTATCTGTTGTGCGATCTCGGCACCGGGCTGCGCGAATTCGGCAATCACATTCTCGCCCCCGACGGGCCCACCCGGCCTCGTTGCTTCAATGTGTTTGTCTCGCACCCGCACTGGGACCATATTGAGGGGTTCCCGTTCTTCGCGCCGGCGTACATCCCCGGCAACCGGATCCGTATCCACGGCTGCCACAAGAATTTGCGCGAGGCGCTGCTGGGCCAGCAAGCGGTGCCTTATTTTCCCGTGCCGTTCGAGTATCTCCGCGCAACGGTCGAGTTTGTCCAACTGGAGCCCGGCGTCGAGTACCAGATCGCCGGGTTTGGGGTCACCGCCTCCAAGCAGTCTCACACCGGCGATTCTTTTGGCTACCGCTTTTCGCGCGGCGGCAAGTCGATCGTCTACTCGACGGATTGCGAGCACAAAGTCCCGATATTGGACGCCTCCTACCCCTTCGTCGAATTCTTCCGGAACGCCGATCTCCTGATCTTCGACGCGATGTACTCGCTCGCCGATGCGGTCACGATCAAGGAGGATTGGGGACATTCCAGCAATATCGTCGCCGTCGAGCTGGCGCAATTGGCCCGGGTCCGACGGCTTGTGCTGTTTCACCACGAACCCGCCTGCGACGACGCCAGGCTTGAGCAGGTGCTCGGCGAGACGATCCGCTACGAGGAAATCAGCCGCGACGGCCACAAGGTCGAAATCGTCTCGGCCTATGACGGCCTCGAGCTCGCTGTCTGACGCTCGCGGCGGCCTTAGCGGCCCGCTTGATGGAGGAAGTCGATCAGCAACCGGCTGACTATGTCGGGCTGCTCCTGCTGGACCCAGTGGCCGGCGCCGTCAACGAGGTGGCAGCCCTGCATCCGCGTGCATGCGCTTGTCTGCATGCGCTCGAAGCTGCCGGGCCTCTGATAGACGCCCCAGTCGCTCTTTCCGGAGACGAAAAGCGAGGGCACGTCGATGGTGCGGCCCGAAAACAGTTGCAGCTCGGAATCGTATAGGCCTGCGGTCCGTGCGCGATACCAATTGAGCCCGCCCTGGAACCCGTTGCGCTTATATTCCGCGGCATAGACGGCGAGTTCGTTTTCGGGCAGCCACTTGCAGGCGGCGATCTCGGCGGCGGACGGCATCTCCTTCGCCACCGCCGCCGGCATGTCGTCGGCCAAATCCATGATGTAGTAGGTCGGCATTTTGGCCAGTTCGCCCGCACTCCACGATTCGAGTTGGTGCGGGCGGTTGTCTTTCCAATCCGCGCTCTTATGGTGAAAATAAGCGCGCAGGAAGGCGTGGACACCCTGCGGGCAACGCCACATCTCGGCATTGGCCGGGCGCGTCGAATAATACCATTGGTAGTGCTTGCGTGGCCGCGGCAGCGTGGCCAGCGCCTGGTGGATGCTCGGGCCGGTAATTGGCGGCGGCGGGTTCTTGTCGGTATCGAAGGGCAATTCGGGAGGCCCGGCAAAGGGGGCGCTCATCAGCGCCACCGAGCGGAATAGATCGGGTCGCACCACGGCGCACCATGCCGCAACCGAGGCGCCGAAATCGTGTCCGACCACCGCGGCGACCGAGCGGTAGCCCAATGCGGAGACCAGCCCCAATGCGTCCCTGACGGCGTTGAGCAGGCGAAATTGGGAGAGGTCGCCATCGTAATCAGCGTCCCACCCGGTGGTGCGCCCATAGCCCCGCTGGTCCGGTGCGACAACATGGAACCCCGCCGCGGCGAGCGGCAACATCACCTTGCGCCACGAATAGGCGATCTCCGGAAACCCGTGCAGCAGCAAGACGAGCGGTCGGTCGGCCGCCGCGAAACCGGCCTCCAGCACATGCATATTGAGGCCGTTGATGTCGGCCACAAAGCGACTGCGGATACCGGGCGGCAGAGTGGCAGGGTCAAGCGGATCCATTGGCAAGGCTCCGATGTGAGAGGTGTCGATTACCGGACGCGCGGTGCCGCGCGCATCAGCCAGACCAGCGGCATCCCAACGGCGGCGGTGAGCGCCAGCAGATAAAAGGCGTTGATGTAACCGATCATCGCCGCCTGGCGCTCGATCTCGTCTGCAAGCCGCATCAGTCCGCTCGCGCTCTCGGTATTCCAGGCGGAAGGCATCCCGGGGAATTGAAGCGCCTTGTTGAAGGGCGTGATGAACTCGCTCATCCGCGAATAATTGGCCGCGGTCGAGCGCACCAGCAGCACCACGGTCACCGAGATATAGAGGCTCGCGCCGAAATTGCGCACCAGCGTGAATACCCCGGAGCCTTCGGTGATCTGGTGGGCCGGCAGGGTGGCGAAGGCGAGGACCGTCATCGGCGTA
This sequence comes from Allostellaceae bacterium, assembly GCA_049801295.1. Lineage (GTDB taxonomy): Bacteria > Pseudomonadota > Alphaproteobacteria > ATCC43930 > CGMCC-115725 > DATARH01. The sequence goes on from JBARKH010000386.1 coordinate 4,676, forward strand.
TAGGCGAGCCCGAAACCGAAGCCTTGCAGCATATTGGTCCAGAACACATCGAAGCTGCCGAGGTTGATGTCGAGCTGTGCCATCGACCAGGCGGCGATCGCCTGGGCGGTCAGCCCGGTGGCGACCGCGAGCCGCGGATAGCGGTTCGAGAACGGGATGACAATCAGGAAGGCCACCCAGTTCCCGGTGCCGCGCGCGGCCAAAAGCATGCCGATAGTGCTGTCGGGATAGCCGCGCAAATCGTGCAGGAGGCCGGGGAACAGAACCAGGCTGGTAAAGCTCAGCATGCCCATGAAGAAGGCGATGATGAGCCCGATCGCGAAGTTGCGGTCGAGCAGCAGCTTCGGATCGAGGAAGGGATGCGACGCGGTCAGGCTGTGTGCCAGGAAGATCCAGAATGAGATCGCCGCCACCCCGGCATCGAGACAGATCTCGGGCGAATCGAACCAGTCGAGGCGCTGGCCGCGGTCGAGCATCAATTGGAGGCCGGTGATCGCCACCGACAGCGCGAGAAAGCCGGTCCAATCGAACTGGACGCGGCTCCGCGTCCTGTATTCCGACAGCGCAAACCAGGTGCAGGCCAATGCGATAAGGCCGGGCGGCACGATCATGAAGAACGCGGCGCGCCAGTTATAGGCTTCGGCCATCATGCTGCCGATGATCGGGCCGAACACCGGCCCCATCACGCTGCCGGCGCCCCAGATCACCATCACCGCCGCGTGCAGCTGGCGTGGGAATGTGGCGAGCACGATCCCCTGCCCCATCGGCATGATCGTCGCGCCGAAGAGGCCCTGGCCGATGCGATACAACACCAGCGATTCGAGGCTATCGGCGACCCCGCACAGAAACGAGCAGAGGGTGAAGCCGAGGACGCTGAAAAACATCACGTTGCGCCAGCCGAGCCGGCTCGCCAGCCAGCCGGTCATCGGCGTCCCCACCGCGGTCGCGACGAGGTTTAGGGTGATGACCCAGGAGATCTCATCCTGGGTCGCGGAGAAGGTGCCTCTGATCTGCGGCAGTACCACATTGGCGAGCGTGATCGTCATGCCGAACAACAGCGTCGAGAGCTGCACGGTCAGGAGAATCAGCCATTGCCGCCCGCTGATGCTGAACAGACTGATCGCGGGAGTGGCGGAGGGTGCCGGCTGATCGGAGGATTGCGCCGGCGCCGAAGCCGATCGCGGTGGCGGCGCGGGTGGGCGACGGGGCTCAGCGATCGACAAGATGCTGCACGCTTATGGCGTGCCCTCCCAACCCATCTGCCGCAATCTTAGGCGGCGCGTCCGATCCTAGCGCGCGATCGGCAGCCTTACCACCCGGCCGGGACGAGTGACCCGTATCGACGAATGCGCAGATGCGCCTACGGGCAGATGCGCGAGCAGTCGTTCGGGGCAAGCTCAGCCGCGGCCGTATTTGGCGTGGAAATGCGGCAGGACCCGCTCTCCCATCATCGTGATGACCCGCAGGATCTTTGCTGATTCGATGCCCGGCCAGCCGACCCGGAAGATCAAATAATTGGATTGGAGGCGCGCGACACGGTCCTCGATCTGCTCGATGACCTCGTCGGGCGTGCCGAGGATGAAGCGGTCGCGGGCCAGTGCATCGAAGGCGACCCGGAAGCTTTCCTCGCCCGGCAATACCTTGTCCTGTCCCCATTCGGCATAGGCGTTGTACTTACCGGCGAGGAACGGGCGCGCGGTCTCAACGGCCTCCTCATGGGTCGGCGCAACATGCAATTCGAGTATGATTGGCCGGGCGCTCGGCATCGGGTGGTTGGCCTCGGCGAGCGCCTGCGTGTAGCGCTCCCACTGCCGTTCGATCGTCGGCAGCGCGGCATGCGGGTTGACGAACCACGGATAGCCGAGCCGCGCGGTGCGCACCACCGCCGGATCGGCGTTGGCGGCGATCCAGATCGGCGGATGGGGCTTTTGCACCGGGCGGATCGTGCAGGTGGCGTTGTGGACGCGAAAGAATCGCCCCTCGAAATTCACCACCTCCTCGGTCCACAGAAGCTTGATCAGCTCGAGCGCCTCCAGCATTCGCGGCACTCGTTCGCGCAACGACACGCCAAAAGCCTCGTATTCGACTTCGCGGTAGCCAAGCCCGACCCCGAACACGACGCGGCCCTCGCACATGATGTCGAGGCTGGCGACCTCTTCGGCCGTCTGCACCGGGTTGAGGAGCGCCATCAGCAGCACCGAGAGACACAGGTCCATGCCCGGGGCCTCGCCTGCGAGCCGCGCCAAGAGCGGCAGGCTCTGCAGCGACTGGTAGGGCGGCGACAGGTAATGATGGCCAGCGGCCAAGCCGTCAAAGCTCGCGGCGTGGGCTAACCGCGCCTGCTCGACCGCCTCGCGAAACCGCCCCACCGAATCGTCGGAGCGCGGCTGCTGCGCGCTGATGAAAACGCCGAATTTCATGTCTCACGCGCCTCCTACGCCAACCCGGCCGCGGCGAGTTCGTGCGCCGGGCGCAGGAATTCAGGGTCGAACACCCGGGTCGCCATCACCTGACAGCGGCGGATCAGGCGGATCTCGTCGGGGCCGTAATCGGCAATGGCGCGGTGCAGTGTGCCGAGATGGTCCCAGATCAACAGGTCGTTTTCGTGCCATTGATTGGTGTAGCGGAACTTCATCTGCAGCTGGTGGGCGAACAGAAATTCCAGCATCTCGTCGCTGTCACGCTCGGACAACTCGTTGATGCGCACCGTGAAGCCCGGGTTGCAGTACAGCACCTGCTTCCCGGTGATCGGATGGGTGAGGAACACCGGATGGACGACCGGCGGCCGGCGCCGGCGCTGCTCGTCGGTCATCGGCGGGCGCTGGCTGCCGCGCTCGCGACGCATATGCTCCCAGAACTTTTCGATGTTATGGGTCGCGGTCATGCCGGCGAGCCGCGCCTTCACCTCGCCCGGAAGATAGTCGTAGGCGGCGTGCATGTTGGAGAATTCGGTGCCGCCGAAGGTCTTCCCGTCGCGCTGCGGGATGCGCAATCCGTAGAGCACGTTCACGAAACCGGGCACCTCGCGGTAGGTCATGTCGGTGTGCCAGTCCTGGCCGGCATCGGGGCTGCCGATGTATTTGCCGTCGACCTTGAGGTTCGACAGGATGTCGATCTCGGGGAATTCCCTGGCATGGTCCCGGTCGCGCACGGGGCTCCCCTGGATCTCGCCGAACCGCTCGGAAAACCGCTTCAAAGCGGCCAGATCGAGATGCTGGTCGGGAAACCGCAACACGCCGTACCGGCCAAGGCCGACGAGGATCTGCCCGAACTCGCGCTCCCCGAGCGGGCGCGCCAAATCCGCGCCGTAGACTGCGGCGCCGAGCACCGCTCCGGTCGGTTCGAATTTCAGCATCGCGGGGTCCCCTAGCAGGTTTGGGGGCATTTTAGAGCAAATGGCGGGCGATTGCGCAGCGCTGTCATCGAGCCGACGCCATGCCGGCCACTCTTTACGCCCCCTGCGAGGCGTGCGCGCGCCAAGCTTGATTCGCGATCAGGGGTCGCGCGAGTGGAGGAGGCGGTTGCGCCGACCCCTGCCAAACCCCCGATTGGGGACGATTGCGGCGCGTCGATGTTTCGCGGGCCGGTTGAATATGCAACGATATTTCCGACGCGTTCTCGGCCGCGATACCAACGCAGGGGGATGGCGATGAGCCGACTGGACGGATTTGGCAAAGGCTGCCGGGCCAGCGCGCTGGCGATCGGTGCGGGATTCCTAGTCGCGATGTTCGCATTCACCCACGATGCAGCCGCCTACACGGCGGCGGGCGACCGGCTGTTCCCGGCGACCGTGGTGCTCCCCCAGATCTCGCCGGGGGACGAATTCTACCTGTGGGCCTCGACCCAGCCATTCGCCGCCGGCTCCGAGCTCAGCGAATTCAACGGCACCTACATGAAAACGATCACCGAGAACCTCGGGATCGTGTTGCAGGACACCTATACCCGCTTCGACGCGAGCGGCGTGCACCCAACCTACGGCTTCCTCAATTTCGATACCGAACTCAAATACCTCGCGATCAATAATCAAGCCCACGAATTCCTGCTGACGCTCGCTGTCGATCGCGAGTGGGGCGGCACCGGGGCATTGCGCGCCGCCGCCTCGCCGTCCAGCGCGACGACGCCGCGGATCTATTTCGGCAAGGGCCTGGGAGATCTCGATATCGGCTATTTGCGGCCGCTGGCGATCACCGGGATGCTCGGTTACCAAATCGCCGACGACGCGCCTCGCCCCAACCTGGTGACGCCCGGTTTCGTCGTCGAATACTCGATCCCGTATCTGCAGTCGAAGGTGCAAAGCCTGCCGCTCCCCGAGTTCATCGGCGGCCTGACGCCGATGACCGAGGTCTCGTTCACGATACCGGGCGGCAAGAGCTTTGGCGCGCGGACGACGGCCCTCATCTGTCCCGGGATCAGCTATGCCGGGCAAGGCTATGAATTTCTGGTCGAGGCGCTGGTGCCGGCCACCCACGCCACCGCCTCGGGAGTCGGGGTTGTCGCGATGGTCCATTTCTCGCTCGATTACCTGTTTCCCGATACGATCGGGCGGCCGCTATTCTCGCAACACTGAGCAGGAGCACTGAGATGCCCCGTCGGATCTGCCCGCCCGGTTTGCGCGCGTGGCTGGCAGCGGCCGCGCTACTGGTCCTCTTCCCTTGGGCAGCGGTGGCAGCGCCGGCCGGCACCGTGGTAGGGCTATTCGGCGGATGCTTCATCGAGAGCGGCGGCAGTCGCAGCGCCGCCAAGATCGGCCAGAGCGTGCAGGTCGGGGATACGGTCGACGTGCCGGCCGACGGTAAATTGAAGCTGCGGCTGAGCGACGGCTCGGTCGTTTCGGTCGCCGCCGGCAGCCGGATGACGGTCGCCGCCGCCGGGGTCGACGGCACCGGGCAGCGCCAGAATGTCCATCTTTCGCTGGCGCAAGGGCTGTTGCGGGCCGTCGTCGCCCCGGTCGAGCACCCGGCGAGCTTCGAGGTCGATACCGCGGTCGGCACGGCGGCGGTGCGCTCGACCGACTGGTTTGTCGAGGGGTCGGCGACGGCGATGCAGGTTGGCGTCTTGAGCGGCAGCGTCGAGATGACGAGCGCGGCAACCAAACGCCACGAGACGATCCCCGCGCGCTGGGGCGCCCGCCTCGAAGCCGGGCGCGACCCCGTCCCGCCCCGGGTGTGGAGTCAGGCAGAATTTGACGCCGTGATCGCCCGCACCGATGTGAAATAGGCGGCCCAGTTGCGCTGGCCGGCATTCGCCTGGCCGCGAGGCGCACGCGAGGCGGGGCTTGCCGTAACCCTTGCGACCGGTGCTCTGCTCTTCCTCACCGTTGAGGATCCGACGCTGGTTCGCGGCCTGGAGACCGCCTCGCTAGATCTGCGCTTCCAGCTGCGTGGCGTCGCGCCGCCCGAACCCGAAACCGTCATTGTCCTCGTCGACGATCACAGCCTCGCCAAGCTCGGACGATGGCCGCTGAGCCGGCGGCTGTTCGCCAAGGCGGTGCAGCTGCTCGACCGCGAGGGCGCCCGGGTCATCGCCTTCGATTTATTGTTCGCCGAACCGGAGCTGCCGATCGCGAACGATCTGCGCAGCGCGGCCCGAACCGCGGCCGGCGCGCTGTCGGAAACGCAAGACCCCCGGCTGCGCCAGGCGCTTCGGCGGCTCGCCGAGGACGATCCCGATGGCGAATTGGCCGCCGCCCTGCGGGCGAGTGGCAAGGTATTGCTGCCGCTTGCCTTTTCGTTTCAGGGCCCGGCCGAGGAAGCACCCGAGCAATTGTCCCAGCAGGTTTATTTGCGGCTCGACCAAAGCCGCAACGAACCGATTTTTCCGCTGCAGCCGAAAGCCGCCGTGTTGCCGATCCCGCCGCTGGCCGATGCTGCCGCCGGCCTCGGCCATGTCAACATCGCCTTCGACCGCGACGGCGAGCCGCGTTACGACTATCTCGCCCTGCCGTTCAGCGGCGATTTTGTCCCCTCTTTAGCCGTGCGAGTCGCCGCCGCCTATCTCGGGCTGCCGTGGAGCGGGGTCGGCCTCGCGCTTGGCGACGGCGTCCAACTCGGCGATAAATCGATCCCGACCGACCCGGCGATGCGCGTCGTCATCAACTACCGCGGCCCGCGCGGGACGATCCCGACCTATTCGTTTGCCGATCTGGTCGAGGGCCGTCTGGCCCCGGATCTGTTCAAGGGGCGCATCGTTCTGATTGGCGCCTCGTTCATCGGCATCGCCGACTCCTACCCCGGGCCGTTCGGCAGCACCCCGATCCCCGGCAGCGAACGCCTCGCCAACATGGTCGACACGATCCTTGCCCGCGATTTCATCCGCGAGAGCCCGCCGCCCTGGCCCTCGATCGTGATCGGACTGGTCGCGGGGCTGGCCATCCTCGCCGGGATTGCCGCGGCGCTGCTACCGACCCGGCTTGCGGTCCTCGGCGGAGCCGTGCCGATCCTCGGCTGGGCTGGCGGCGCCCAGTTCGCCTTCGAGCACGGGCTGTGGCTGCCGCTGGTCGGCCCCGTCGCCGCCCTGGCGGTGGCAACCACCGGCGTCATGCTGTTCCGCTATGGCTTTGTCGATCAGCAGCGGCGGCGCATTCAATCGGCGTTCCGCCACTACCTCGCGCCCGACCTGGTGAATGCGCTGGCGGCGCATCCCGAACGGCTCCAGCTTGGCGGCGAAACCCGGATGCTCTCCGTGATGTTCTCCGACATTCGCGGCTTCACCGCGATCTCGGAGCAGTTCAAGGCGAACCCGCAGGGCCTCAGCCGACTGATCAACCGCGGCTTCCTCTCGCCGATGACGAAGCTCATCATGGCGCGCCGCGGCACCATCGACAAATACATGGGCGATTGCGTGATGGCGTTCTGGAACGCGCCGCTCGACGATCCCCTTCATGCCGAACACGCCTGCGCGAGCGCACTTGCCATGCTTGCAGAACTCGACCACATCAACCGCGAGCTCGCGGCCGAGGCGGACGGTGGGGTTTTCTATCCGATCGCCATCGGCGTCGGCATCAACACCGGCGAGTGCGTCGTCGGCAACATGGGCTCCGACGAGCGCTTCGCCTATACCGCGATGGGCGACGCGGTGAACCTCGCCTCGCGCCTCGAAGGCCAGAGCAAGACCTACGGCGTCTCGATCGTCATCGGCGAGGCGGCGCGGCAAGCTGCGCCCTCCTGGGCCGCGATCGAACTCGACCTGGTCGCGGTCACCGGCAAACAGGAGGCGGTGCGGATCTATACACTGCTGGGCGACAGCGCGTATGGCGCAACCCCCGGTTTTATCGAGCTGTCGGAGCACCACGCCGCGATGCTCGAACGCTATCGGGCACAGGATTGGGCAAGGGCACAGGCCGCCCTCAGTCAGTGCCGCGGCCGCGATCCTCGGCTCGAGCCGCTCTACGATCTCTACGAAGAGCGGCTCACCTATTTCGCCGCCAACCCCCCGGCGGCCGACTGGGACGGCGTGTTCGTGGCGCTATCCAAATAGGGGATCACCCGCGGGACCGGCGAGACGCCGGCGCCCCGGCCGGTTAGACGCGCTCCAACACCATGGCGATGCCCTGGCCGACGCCAACGCACATCGAGACGAGCGCGTAGCGCCCGCCGGTGCGCTCCAATTGCCGCGCTGCGGTGAGGGCGATGCGCGGCCCAGAGGCGCCCAAGGGATGGCCGATCGCGATCGCCCCGCCATTCGGGTTGACCCGGCTGTCGTCGAACGGGAGTTCGAGCCCGCGCAAACACGCCAGCACCTGGGTCGCGAACGCCTCGTTGATCTCGATGACGTCGATGTCCTTGAGCGAGAGCCCGGCGCGCTCCAGCGCCTTTTTCGCCGCCGGCACCGGGCCGAACCCCATGATCCGGGGCTCGACCCCGGCGACCCCGGTCGAGAGGATGCGGGCAATCGGCCGCGCGCCGACCGCGTCCCCCGCCTTCTTGCTGGCGACGATCATTGCGACGGCGCCGTCATTGATGCCCGAGGCGTTGCCGGCGGTGGTGACGCCGTCCTTGAACAAGGGCCGCAATTTCGCGAGCGCGGCCATGTCGGTCTGCGGCCGCGGGTGTTCGTCCTCGGCAACCGTAACCGGCCCGGCGCGGCCGCCCGGCACCTCCACCGCGATGATCTCGCCGGCATAGAAGCCATCAGCCTTGGCGGCGGCGTATTTCCGTTGCGAACCCTCGGCGAAGACATCGGCCGCTTCGCGGGTGATCTGAAAGTCGCGGGCGAGGTTGTCGGCGGTCTCGGGCATCGTGTCGGCGCCGTAGCGGCCCTCGACCTTGGGGTTGGGGAAGCGCGCGCCGATCGTCGAATCGAACATCCGCATGTCGCGGCCGAACGCCGCCTCGGCCTTGCTCATCACGTATGGCGCGCGGCTCATGCTCTCGACCCCGCCGGCGACGAACACATCGCCCTCGCCGCAGGTGACAGCCTGCGCTGCGACCGCGATCGCGTTGAGGCCGCTGCCGCAATTGCGCTGCAACACCGAGCCCGGGATCTCGATCGGCAAGCCGGCGACGAGCGCGGCATGGCGGGCGACGCAGCGGCTGTCTTCGCCCCCCTGGTTGGCGCAGCCAATGACGACATCCTCGATCTTGTCGGCGGCAAAGCCGCTCTCCGCGACCACCTTGGCGATCACCTCGGCGAGCATATCGTCGGGCCGCACTCGTGCGAGCGCCCCGGCATGGCGTCCAAAGGGGCTGCGCAAACCGGTGTAGAGATAAGCATTGAGCATGGGTCGATTCCTCCCTCGATGGCGCATTCCCGCGCGCCCGGGCCTCGCTGTCAAGCGCCGGCAAACGATGACCGGGGGACGAGACTCCTGCCATTGCCGCGTTTCCGGTATCATTGAGCAGGTTTCGCCGCGGAGAGGAAGCCGCGTGGCGCAACACGACGTTGACGATCATCACCCCGAGGCGCACCGGCATGGTGATCGCCATGGGCACGGCCATGCCCACGCGCCGACCGATTACGGCCGCGCCTTCGCCATCGGCATCGCCCTCAACCTCGCCTATGTCGCGGCCGAAGCTGGCTTTGGCGTCGCCGCGGGATCGCTCGCGCTCCTCGCCGATGCCGGGCACAATCTCGGCGACGTGCTCGGCCTCGCGCTCTCATGGGGCGCAGCGGTGCTGAGCCGGCGAGGCCCGACCGACCGCTTCACCTACGGCTATCGCTCGAGTTCGATTCTCGCCGCGCTCGCCAATGCGATCGTCCTCCTCGTCGTCACCGGCGGGATCGCGTGGGAGGCGCTGTGGCGGCTGGCGCATCCGGTCGCGGTCGCCGGCATCACGATCGCCTGGGTCGCCGCGGTCGGCATCCTGGCCAACGGTGCGACAGCGCTCCTCTTCGCCTCCGGCCGGGACCGCGATCTCAACGTCAGGAGCGCCTTCGTCCACATGTCGGCCGATGCGCTGATCGCCGCCGGCGTCGTCGCCGCCGGGATCGCGATCATGCTGACCGGGTTGCCCTGGCTCGATCCCACCGTCGGCCTCCTCGTCTCTGCCGTCATCGTTTACGGCACCTGGGACCTGATCAAGGACGCGATGGGCCTTGCCCTCGACGCGGTCCCGGAAGGGGTCGACGCGACGGCGGTGCGCGCCCATCTCGCGGCATTGCCCGGGGTCGCCGAGATCCACGATCTGCATATCTGGGGCATGAGCACGACCGAGACCGCGCTGACCTGCCACCTGGTGATGCCGGGCGGCCATCCCGGCGACGCCGCGCTCGGCCGCCTGGTACGAGAACTCGACGAGCGCTTCGGCATCCACCACGCGACGATCCAGATCGAACTGGCCGACAGCGACGAAATCTGCGCGCTGACCCCGGAAAGCGTCGTGTAGGCGGGCGTCGGCGCGGGCCGAGTTGCGCAGGCCTTCAACCCCCCGATAAAATAGCCAGGGTGCCTGAGAGTGGGCTGGCGTTGGAGTGCTGGATGTCGATAACCCGCGTATTGGGAGGGATGGCGGTCGCGAGCCTTATCTGCTGCAGTCTGGCGTTGCCAGCGGCGGCCGATGGCCTCAGCAGTTTCGAGCAGGCGATGAAAGAGGCCCCGCCGGGGTCGCTCACCTATAAAAGCGCGAAGGCGCTCGGCGACAATGGCGTTGTTCTCGAAGGGGTGGTGTTGACGCCGCCTCCAGAGAAAAACCAGAAGGGCAAGACCGAGCCGATTGCGATCAAGCGGATCACCATCGAGGATTTCGACTTCGCCGCGCTCGACAAGAAAACCCCGCCCAAATTCGCCCGGGTACGGGCCGAGGGCATCGTCATCGTCGGGAAACCGGCCGAGGGCATCGATCTCTCCCAACTCGCCGGCATCGACCAGGTCACCGCCGATTTTCAGCTCGATTACCGGCTCGATCCCGAGAAAAAGACGATGACGCTCAACCGGCTCGAACTCGACCTCAACGGGCTTGCCCGGATCGAGCTCTCGATGATCCTCGACGGGGTCAGCGCCGAGTCGGTCGACAAACCCGAATCTGCGATGAACGACGCGAGCCTGCGCACCGCCAGCCTGGTGTTCGAGGACAACTCGCTGCTGGGCAAGGCGCTGCCGGCTGCCGGAAAGGTGCTGGGGATGGAACCGGCGGTGCTGGTCACGACGGGGAAGACGATGCTCGGCGCCTTGCGCGCCGGACAGGGGAAGGCGGCGCTCGACGCGCTCGATGCGCTGGCTTCCTATCTCGAGGATTATAAACAGCCCAAAGGGCCGTTGCGCGTGACGCTCGACCCGCCGGCCAAGACCTCCGCCGCCGCCTTCGCCGACATGAAGAACCCCGATGAAGCGATCGCGGCATTGGGGCTGGTGGTATCGTATGCCGGAACCCGGCCGCAGCCGGCACCCGCGAACACCACGCCGGCGAGCACCGGTGGGAACGCGGGCTGCACCGCGGGAGCGCGGTTTTTCGTCATGCACGAGGAGGCCTGGCGGTCGGTGACGGCGCGCGAAGCCTCCAAGTCGGGCGACCGATGCATCGCCCGGATCGACGGCGGTACCGACGACGATATCACCTTCGCGCTCGATAAAGCCCGCGCCTGGTCGATCGACGGCCCGGGCAAACCGGTCGCCAAATGCAATGGCGGCGACAAGGTGCTCGTCGAGTACAAGGATGGCGGCTGGTACCCCTCCAAGGTCACCGGGGATGCCGCAGCCGGCGCCAAATGCCCGATCAAGTACGACAGTGACGACAGCAAGGAAGCCGTCGAGCTGAAGCGGGTGCGGCAGCTTGATTGAGGCCCAATTCTAGACCTGTGCCAACACCATCGGGCTCTGATCGAAGGCCGGCATGATCTCCTCGGCAAAGGTGCGCAGGCCGGCGATTGCGGCGCCGGGCGCGGCGAACAGCACGTTGTGGACACCTCCGGCCTCAAGCCGCTTCAACTGCGCGATGATCTCCTCGGGCGTGCCCAAGAGCGGCGCATCGTCGAGCTCGAACGAATCGGCATCCTCCTTGATGCGGTGATAGCGCTCGGCGTCCGGGCCGCGCGCGAGATCGCCGATATTCTTCAAGACCTCGCGGCGGGTGAGGATCGCGCGTTTGCGCTCCTCCTCGTTGTGCACGATCTGCAGCCCGCGGGTGACCCCGACCATCATCGGATCGTAGGCGCGGCCCGCGCTCTCGCATTCCTCGCGGAAGACGCGCACCCGTTCGATGATCACATCGATGGGGGCGATCTGGTCGAGCAGCAGATTATAGCCCTCGCGCGCCGCGCGGCGGATCGATTCGGCGCTGCCCGCGCCCAGCCATAACGGCGGATGCGGCTGCTGGATCGGCGCCGGCTCGACGACGATGTTGTCGTAATGCCACCAGGTGCCGTCATAGGAAAACCGGCCCTTCGTGGTCCACGCCTTGCGGATGACGGCGATCGCCTCGTCGAAGCGCTCGCTCGCCTCCTCTTGTGGCACGCAGAATCCGGAGAATTCATACGGGCGATAGCCCTTGCCGACGCCGAAATCCAAGCGCCCGTTTGACAAAAGGTCGAGGGTTGCGGCCTCTTCGGCGACCAGCGCCGGGTTGTGCCAGGGCAAGACGACGACCGCCGTGCCGAGGCGGATCTTCTCGGTGCGCGCGGCCAGATAGCTCAAGAGATTGAGCGAGGCCGAGACCTGGCCAAACCCGGTGAAATGGTGCTCGACCAGGAACACGCTCGAAAACCCGAGCTCCTCGGCGGCCACCACATATTTGATGAAATCGTGATAACCCTCGCTGTCACCGGCCGGCCCACCGCGCGCCCGCGCTCCGCCGAACAATCCGAATTTCATGTGCCGCTACTCCGCTCTGATGGCCTCCGGTTGCTGGTCAAATTCCCTGCGCGCAGGGATTTTTTTGGGTTGTAACTCCAGTAACCCTTTGACATCGTTTAAACTCTGACGGATTTTTCGCGCCTGAGCAGGGAATTTCCACCAGCCACGCAGGGAATTTTTGCCGGGTTTTTGTCGACAGCAGGGAATTTCGCGCATCGAATCATCGCAATCCTCACGACGCCGTCTCTCTTTCCTCACGATGCCGGCTCTCTTTGCTATAGAAGCAATTACTGTGCATATATGGGCACCGCGAGACGGCAGGACAACTCCGATGTGCCCGATCCGGTGGGAGTGGGCTTACCCTGTCGGCAGTTACCGCCCGGCAGCGACGATCGCGCGCGGTGGCTCCTGCCAGGGGCATTCGACCCGCGCGAACCCGCAATCGCGCAACGCGCTCAGATGGCCCTCGACCCCGTCGAAAAACAGATCGTAGTCGAGGAACCAGCCGGCCGGCCGCAAGAGATCGTGGATCGCGCGGTAGCACGCGAAGATCTTTGCCTCGTCGCGCAGATTATGGAGAGCGATCGCCGAGACCGCGAGATCAAAACTCCCGCCCACAACACCGGGCCATGAGGCGTCGGTCAGGTCGCATACGACATAATGCAGCTGGCCCGCCTGGGCGGCGAGGCGGCGGCGTGCCTCGACCAACATCGGCTGCGAATAATCCTGCAAGGTGACTTGGGCGGCGGGGAACAGCCGCAACAGCTCCTCGGTCACCGCACCATACCCGGCCCCGATGTCGATGACGGCGAGCCGCGCGTTGCGGGGAAACGGCGCGGCCTCCAGCATCTCGCGCAGGCGTGGCCGGCGCACCGGGTCGCGCGCGACGTCATCGGCGATCCAATCGGCGACATAGTCGGTCGAATGCCAATCGTGCGGGACCGACAGGCGGCCTCTGGAGTCGGACGGCCTCTTGCTCCTCCCTCGATCGGTGCTCAGGGTCGTTCGGCGGCGAGGATCGCGACCGGATAGCCGTAAACGAGGCGGTCGCCGTCACGATCGACCGGGATGCCGAGACGGTCATCGGCGATCGATGCGGCGAACAGGTCGACGATCTTTTGCTCGTCGCCGGGGTTGGGGAACGAGCGCGCCAGCAAATTCTTTACCTCGTCGCGCAGCTCGTAAAAGCGTTCGCGCGGTTCTCCGAGCCCCGCGGCGCGAAACAGATCCCGCAACTCGGCGAGCCCGAGCGCGCGCGCATGCGACGGGTCGCGCAGCTTTTCGAGCCGGTTGAATTCCGCGGCCTTAGCGGGATCGGGCGAGGCATAGGTATCGACGACGACGACCCGGCCGCCCGGCGCGCAGACCCGCACCATCTCGCGGAATACCGCTTGCGGATCGATGAAGTGGTGCATCGCGAAGCGGGTGACGACGATAGTGAAGGCGCCGTCCGGGTAGGGAAGCGGCGCGACGTCGCCCTCGCGCCAGGTGACGTTGACGATGCCCTTCTCGGCAGCGAGATGGCGCGCGCGCTCCAGCATTGCCGGCGTCATGTCGATGCCGGTCGCGTGGCTGACGTGTGGAGCAAACGCGCACACGACGATGCCGCCGCCGCAGGCAACGTCGAGCACGGAATCGTCGGGGCCGGCATCGGCGGAATCGACGATCATCGCCAGCGCGCCCGCATCGGCGATCGGCGCGGCGGTACTGAACGGCGTCGCCTGGCGGGTGAACTGATCGCGAATGAGACTGTTATGCGCGGCGTCGGTCATTTTCTGGCCCTCGACGATAGACTGTGCACATGATTGCTTGGCTTCGCTCGCAATCACACCAAAAATCGGTCGCGAAATAGTGATTGGGGATGGGCGGTCGCTCGGATAGAATTAACCGGTACCGTTGCGTTTTCCGCGGCGGCGAGTGCCGCGCTGAGGAGAGCGAAGCGATGCAACCCATCCCGCGTCTCGTCGCCCTGGCCACCGCGGTTCCCGCCTATCCGCTCGATCAGGACGCGGTGGTCGAGCGGGCGCGGCACGTGTTCGCCGGCGCTGCGGAGCTCGACCGGCTGCTGCCCGTCTTTGCCAATAGCGGGATCCACCGGCGCTATTCCTCAGTGCCGCTCGACTGGTTCGAGGAGATGCATGGCTGGCCGGAGCGCAACCGGCGCTATCTGGCGACCGCGCTCGACCTATTGGAGAGCGCAACCGGCCGGGCTCTCGACCGCGCCGGCATCCCGGCCGGCGAGATCGGGGGGATAGTCGTCGTATCGACGACCGGCATCGCCACCCCGAGCCTCGATGCATTGCTGATCGAGCGGATGGGATTGCCGGCCACGGTGCAACGGCTGCCGATCTTCGGATTGGGGTGCGCCGGCGGGGTTATCGGTCTCGCCCGCGCCGCGACGATCGCGGCATCGATGCCCGACAAGGCGGTGCTCTTCCTCGTCGTCGAATTGTGCTCGCTGACCTTCCGAGGCGGCGATAGGGCGAAGAGCAACATCGTCGCCGCGGCCCTCTTCGGCGACGGGGCGGCGGCGGCTGTGCTGCGTTGCGGCGGCGCGGGGCCGGCGGTCATTGCGACGGGCGAGCACACCTGGCCGCATACCCTCGACATCATGGGATGGGAGGTCACCGAGGACGGGCTGAAGCCGGTTTTTTCGCGCGACATTCCCCGGCTCGTCACCGAGAGGCTGGGCGCGGTGGCGCGCGACTTTCTCGGCAGTCACGGGTTGGCGCTCGGCGATATCGGCCGGTTCGTCTGCCACCCCGGCGGTCCCAAGGTGGTTGACGCCTATGAGCATGCTTTTGGGCTCGGCCGGGGCGTGCTCGGCGATGCGCGGGCCGTATTGCGCGACCATGGCAACATGTCGGCGGCGAGCGTGCTGTTCGTGCTCGAGCGCGCGCTCGAAGGGGAGTGGGAGCGGGCGCTTCTGACCGCGCTGGGTCCCGGTTTCACCGCCGGGTTTGTGGTGCTGAGCCGGGGGTGAGCGTCCTTTATGCCGTGCTCGGCTTGGTCGCCTGGGAGCGGGTCGCGGAGCTCGTCTTTGCGGCGGCGAATACGAGGCAGTTGCGACAAGCGGGCGCGGTCGAGTTCGATAGGCGCGGCTATCCCTGGTTCATCCTCCTGCATGGCGCCTGGCTCGGGAGCCTCTTTGTGCTGGTGCCGGCGGATGCCGCGCCGTCCTGGCCGCTCCTCGCGCTCTATGCCGCGCTGCAACTCGGCCGGCTGTGGGCGATCGCGACGCTCGGGCGGCGCTGGACCACTCGGATCATCGTGCTGCCGGAAGCGGCGCTCATAGAAAGTGGGCCTTACCGCTATATGTGCCACCCCAATTACGCGATCGTTGCGGGCGAGATCGCGGTATTGCCGCTCGCCTTTGGGGCGGTCGCGATCGCGCTCGTCTTTTCGGCACTCAACCTGGTGCTGATCCTGCGCCGCATCAGGATCGAAGACCGCGCCCTGACGCAGCTACGCCGAGTGGATAGCCACACTCGCGCCTGATGGTCGCTG
The DNA here is from genome assembly GCA_049801295.1 of Allostellaceae bacterium. GTDB lineage: Bacteria > Pseudomonadota > Alphaproteobacteria > ATCC43930 > CGMCC-115725 > DATARH01. The sequence continues at coordinate 20,409 of JBARKH010000386.1, forward strand.
TGAGATGCGATCAGTTCAGCGTTAGTCCGGCGGTACCGATTGGTGGGGCAGCCCGGCTTTCAACCATTCCGTCCGGCGCAGATCCGCCGGCGCCACGCGAAGGCGATCCCAAATGTTGCAAGAGCCAGGACCGGAAGGGGATTGGGCTCGGGGACCCTGACGGGAGGATCACCGAAAGCGATGTCGTCAACCTCAAATCCATAATTCGAGGTTTGAAGAACCACTTCGTTGTAAAAATTGCTGCCCAAATTAAAATTGACATACCTATTTGACGTCGAAGATTTCTGATCTCCGTTTGCTAACAGTCCGGTAAGGTTGGCGACCTGCGCGCCCGAAAACGTAGCTATCAGGTGACCATCGTTTAGGAATTCAACCGAATTATAAACGTCGATCGAGCCCCAATATAAGCCGAAATAATTTTCAGGAGCATCAAGAAAAAACTGCACAGATCCCGCTGCCGATGGGAATGATATTGTCATAAATTTTGTGTTGTCACCAGCAGGCGCAGCAAATCTGTTGTGCAAATTGGTATTTTCTATAGCGCCTGACCCGGAGAGCGAGCCGCCATTGAAGTGCAACGAGGGCAGGGTGCCCAGTGCAAGATCGTCGAAATTGAGCACCGTCGCCGAGGGCAGGCTCGGCGTCGTTACCCAATCAGCGGCGGCGGTTACGTCAATGGTCGCTGCCTGCGCGCCCTGTGAGGTCAGCAAGCTGAACGCCGCGACAACGCTCCCGGCGAGAAGCCGTCTGGAACGCCGTGCTTGCGGGCGGCCCCGTGCGACGCGTTCGTCAAAAGACCGCAACCGCGGTGGTGTTCCCACTTCCAGCATGTCACACCTTGTTCCGCGATGAGACCGACGTAGGGGAAACCTGAGGTGCTGCTCGGCGCAATTCCACAAAATTGATGGTTAATTGAGTCAAAAGCCGACGAATTAACCTTAAATTGTTTTACCGTGCCTGCCGCGACGCTCGCGACGCCCGTACACGTGCTGGACGGTCACCCTACCCCGTGAGGCCGCACGCGCTTCTCACCGCATGCTGTCGCGTGCGATTTCATTTCTTCTGGGCGACGGCGCTCCTCGGGTTGAGGCTCTGGATGTGGCCGCTCTCGGTGCCGGCGGTCGGGTCGATGACGGCGTTGATGAGCGCGGGCTTGCCCGACGCGAGCGCCTCGGTCACCGCCCGGGTGAGGCCGGGCGTGTCGGTGCAGTGGTAGCCGGTGCCGCCGAACGCCTCGATGATCTTTTCGTAGCGCGCGCCGCGCAGGAGGCCGGTGGGCGAATACGGGCGATCGGCCGGGTCGCCGCGGTAGACGCCGTTGTTGTTGAAGATGACCGTCGTCACCGGGAGCTCGTAGCGGCAGATCGTCTCCAATTCCATGCCGCTGAAGCCGAAGGCGCTGTCGCCCTCGATGGCGACGACCGGCTTGCCGGTGACGGCGGCCGCGCCGATGGCATAGCCCATGCCGATGCCCATGACGCCCCAGGTGCCGCTGTCGAGCCGGTGGCGGGGCTTATCCATGTCGATGATGTTGCGGCCGAAGTCGAGGGTGTTGGCGCCTTCGTTGACGATGTAAACATCGGGCTGGGTGGCGAGCGCATTGCGGACAGCGCGCAAGGCGGAGGAAAAATTCATCGGGGACGGATCGGCGTTGAGGCGCGCCGCCATGCGTTCGACGTTCTGCTGCTTGCGCTTCCCCATCTCGTCGAGCCAGGCCGCCTGGGGCTTCACATGTCCGGGCTTCAGCGCGGCGTTGAACGCGGCGAAAACGGATTTGATATCGCCGACGACCGGCGCGGCGATCGCCCGGTTGCTGTCGATCTCGGTCGGCGAAATATCGACCTGGATGAGCCGTGTGCTCTCCGACCACAACGGCGCCCGGCCGTGCGACAACAGCCAATTGAGCCGCGCGCCGGCGACCATCACGACGTCGGCCTGGCCGATCGCAAAGGAGCGGGCGGCGGCGGCCGATTGCGGATGGTCGTCGGGGAGGAGCCCCTTGGCCATCGACATCGGCAGGAACGGGATGCCCGTCGCCTCGATGAACGAGCGGATCTCCGCTTCCGCCCGCGCATAGGCCGCGCCCTTGCCGAGGATCACCAGCGGGCGTTGGGCGCTGGCGAAAAGATCGAGCGCGCGCGCGACCGATTGCGGCGCCGGGGGAGCGGGGGGCGCCGGATCGACAACCTTGACCAGCGACTTTTTCGCCGTTTCGACATCGAGGGCGGCGCCGAGCACCTCGGCCGTCAGATCGAGATAGACGCCGCCCGGGCGTCCCGAACCGGCGGCGCGGATCGCGCGCGCGATGCCGATCCCGATGTCCTGCGGGCGGTTGACGCGGTAGGCCGCTTTGCAATGCGGCCGCGCGACGGCGAGCTGGTCCATCTCCTCGTAATCGCCCTGCTCCAGATCGACGATCGCGCGGTCGGAAGACCCGCTGATGAGGATCATCGGGAAGCAGTTGGTGGTGGCGTTGGCGAGCGCGACGAGGCCGTTCAAAAAGCCGGGCGCCGACACGGTCATGCAGATGCCCGGTTTTTGCGTCAGATACCCGGCGATCGCCGCGGCATTCCCGGCCGATTGCTCGTGGCGGAAGCCGAGGTAGCGGATGCCTTCGTTCTGCGCCAGGCGCAAGAGATCGGTGATCGGGATGCCCGCCACCCCGAAGATCGTGTCGACCCCGTTGAGCTTCAGCGCCTCCACCACGAGGTGAAAGCCGTCCGTGAAATCCGCGTCACTCATTTCGCCCACCATTCCAAGACTGGATGAGGGTCTAATGAGACTCGGCCCCAGCCGTCAACGGAGGCGTTGCGCTCAGGTGCTCCGCGCGCCGGGCTTCACCCCCGGCCGCGAAGCGGGATGTCGCGGCCGGGGGTGAGAGGATCAGGCGGCGGCGGTTTGGCGCTGCGCGGTCCTTTGGGTGCGGGCGAGCACCGCGGCGGCGTTGCGCGAGAGGATCTGTTCGCGCGCTTCGTCGCCGATCTGCGCGTCGGCGAGCGCCTTCCTGGTCCAGTCGCAGCCGAACTCGGTGCCGTCGGTGCCGCAGACGATGCGCTCGGCGCCGTAGAGGGCGACGGCCGCCTCGATCGAGCGGGGGCCGAACGAGTTGCAATCGACGTAGACCTTCGCCTTGCGGAAGCGTGAGGAGGGCAGCTCCTCCTCTGGCGTGTCGAGGAGGCAGCGATGGTCCATGCGCTCGACCTCGTAGGGAATGTTGCCGCCCAAATTGTGGACGACGACGGTCACGTCGGGGTAGGGCGCGAGGCAGTCAGTCAGGCACAACGTCACCATGACCGAGGAGAGGCTCGCCTGCATGTCGAGCGTGCCGTTGCGGCGACGCGCGTTGTCGGTATCGCCGCCGACCTTGGGGAAGGCGTCGCCCGGCCGCGGACCGTGATGGACGAAAAGCACCGCATGGCGGCGGTTTGCCGCTTCCAATAGCGGCCGCATCGCGTCGGCGTCCTTGCGGGTGAGGAGGTAGTTGCCGGGGATCTGAGCGCCGATCATGCCGGGCAGGTCGAGCGCCCGCTCGAGTTCGGCAGCGGCGGCGGACATGTCGACGAGCGGCAACGCGGCAAAGGCGGCGAAGCGCCCGGGATGCTTCTGGCAGATCGCCGAGAGCCCGTCATTGACGCGCCGGCACAGGGGCCCGGACACATCGAGCGGCTGCGCTTCGATCCAGCAGAACGAACCGAGGAGCGAGAGGACGCTCGTCTCGACCCCCTGGCGGTCCATCCGGGCGAGATGGAAATCAACCTCGTCGAAGGCTTCCGCGAGCGGCGCCTCGCCCATCCGCGGGGCCTTCAACACCTCGGCGCCGTCGGGATTGCGTAGGATGCGCGGTTCCCTCGTGCGGGCGCGCAGGGCGTCGGCGACTTCGGAGGGCCGCCAGTGGGCATGCATGTCGATCATGGCTGTTTCCTTCGTGGACCGTGCCGCAGCTTAACCCCGCCATCGGCCGACGTGAAGGCCGCCTGTCACAGCGCCTTGCACGATCCGTCGCACTCGTCGGGGAAGAGGCTCATGCCGCAGGCACAGGGCCCCCGGTGACCGGCGATGACAGCATCGCTTGCCCGGACGGATCGCTCGCGCAGCCGCTCGCGCCGCAGCTCCTCGATGCGGTTGCGGATCGTCGTGAAATCGTCGGCGGCTCGCGGCTGTGACATGGCTCCCTCCCAGCCCCGGACTAGCATCCGTCGGCACCGCTCGCCAATTCCAAAAATTCAAGGTGGAAACTTTGACGTTCATTCCCCCCGTTTGGCCGCCGCGGCAATTCGCATTTCGGGGCCGCGCCCGCCGGGTCGCAAAAGCCGGTTGCCGGGCGCTGTGGTATACCATATATCTGCACTGTGACCGACGCCAGCCCGCGCCCCAGCGCCACCCTCGACATGCCGCGGCTGGATACCAGCACCAGCTTCCGCGGGCTCGCCTATGCCGCGCTGAAGCGGGCGATCTGCGCGATCGATATCTACGACCACGCGCACGAGATCCGGCTCGACGAGCGGCGGCTCTCGGAGGGGCTCGGGGTCAGCCGGACGCCGATCCGCGAGGCGATGACCCTCCTCGAACAGGAGGGCTTTGTCCGGACCCGCCCGCGCCGCGGCATCTATGTCGTGCGCAAATCGAAGCGCGAGATCGTCGAGATGATCACGGTGATGGCGGCCTTGGAAAGCATGGCGGCGCGGCTCGCCGCCGAACGCGCCGCCAAATCGGAGATCGCCGATCTACGCCGGCTGATGGCCGATTTTCGCACGGATAACGACGGCGAGCGCCTGGCCGAATATTCCGATGCGAACATTGCCTTCCACCAGGCGATCATCAAAATGAGCGGCTGTGCCATGCTCGCCGAGATGACCGAAAACCTGTTCATCCACATGCGCGCGATCCGCAAGATCACGATCCACCAGGACAACCGCGCGGCCCGCTCGGTCGTCGACCACATGCGGATCATCGAGGCGCTCGAACGCCGCGACGCCAAGCTCGCCGAGCGGCTGGCGCGCGAGCACACGCTCGGGCTCGCATTGCATGTCGAGCGATACGGCGATTTTCTCGATGCGAGGCGCGAGGATGGCTGAGTTTCACCCAATGTCGTCCCGGCGAAAGCCGGGACCCATTTTCCGGTGCCCGAGCGGGTTGAGGAATGGGTCCCGGCTTTCGCCGGGATGACAATAAGCAAAGAGAACTGAAACATGAGCAAAGCATTGGAAGGCGTGCGAATTCTCGACATGGGCCATGTCCAGGCGGCGCCCACCGCGACCCAGATCCTCGCCTGGATGGGGGCCGACGTCATCAAGGTCGAGATGCCCGGGCGCGGCGACATCACCCGCGGGCAATTGCAGGATGTGAAGGGCGCCGACAGCCTCTATTTCACGATGCTGAACTCGAACAAGCGCTCGATCACGATCAACCTGAAGTCAGCGGGCGGCAAAGCGGTGCTCGAAGAGCTGGTCCGGCGCTCCGACATCGTTGTCGAGAATTTCGGGCCCGGCGTCCTCGACCGCCAGGGCTTCACCTGGGCCCGCTTCCAGGAATTGAACCCGCGCGTCATCTACGCCTCGATTAAGGGGTTCGGACCCGGCCGCTACGCCGATTTCAAGGCCTATGAAAATGTTGCGCAATGCATGGGCGGGGCGGCAAGCACCACCGGATGGGATGACGGCCCGCCGACCGTGACCGGCGCCCAGATCGGCGACAGCGGGACGGGCATGCATCTCGTCGCCGGCATCCTCGGCGCACTCTTCCAGCGCGAGCGCACCGGGCGGGGCCAGCGGGTCGAAGTGGCGATGACCGACGCGGTCCTCAATCTGTGTCGCGTCAAGCTGCGCGATCAGCAGCGGGTCATGAAGGGGCCGCTCTCGGAATACCCGAACAAGGAGTTCGGCGACGCGGTGCCGCGCGCCGGCAACGCCTCGGGTGGCGGCCAGCCCGGGTCGGCCTTGCGCTGCGCGCCCGGGGGCGAGAACGACTACATCTATGTGATCATCCAGCCACCCTGCTGGGAACCGCTGATGAAGATCGTCGGCCGCGAGGAGCTGATCACCGACCCCAATTACGCGACCCCGGCGGCGCGGCTCCCGCATATTCCGGAATGCTTCTCGATCATCGAAAAATGGACGATGACCAAGACTAAGTTCGAGGTCATGGCGGTGTTGAACGAGTTCGACATACCGTGCGGCCCGATCCTCTCGATGAAGGACATCTATGAGGACAAGGAGCTCTACGAACGCGGCTATCTGGTCGAGCTCGATCACCCGACCCGCGGGCGCTATGTTCAGCTCGGCATGCCGATCAAGCTCTCCGACTCGCCGGCCGAGGTGAAGCGTTCGCCGCTCTTGGGCGAACACACCGACGAGGTGCTGGGCTGGCTAGGTTACGGCGAGGGCGATATCGCCAAGCTGCACGACGAGGGGGCGGTGTAGCGGGCGGACGAGATTGGCGCTGTGCGTCCTTCGAGACGCCGGCTGCGCCGGCTCCTCCGGATGAGGTATTTTCTTAATGTCACCAATAATTTATCCTCATCCTGAGGAGCGCCCGCGGGGCGCGTCTCGAAGGACGCACAGCGTGTGTGCAGCGTGCCGCCATGCATAGCGCACCCCATCACGATCGGCGCATCCATCCCGGCTCCGGGCGGCGGCGCGGGCCCGATCACCCGAAGGGGCGACAGCTAGACCCCGCCGCGCTCGCCGAAGTTCAGGCATTACTTGGCGAGCGCGAGCGGCGCCCCGACCTGTTGATCGAGCATCTCCATCTGCTGCAGGACCATTTCGGCTGCCTCCACGCCCGCCATCTGGTGGCGCTGGCAGAGGAAATGCGCCTCGCCATGACCGAGGTATACGAGGTCGCCTCGTTCTACGCGCATTTCGACATCGTGATGGAGGACGAGGCGCCGCCGGCGGCGCTGACCGTGCGAGTCTGCGACAGCCTCAGCTGCGCGCTCAGTGGCGCCGAACGGCTGCTCGATGATTTGCGCGCCCGGCTCGGCGAGCGCGTGCGCGTGGTACGGGCGCCCTGCATGGGCGGCTGCGACAAGCCCCCGGTCGTCGCGATCGGCCATGCGCTGCATGAGCATGCGACGAGCGCCAGCGTCGCGGCTGCGGTGGCGGCGGGCGATACCCACCCTGCCCTGCCGGCCCATCCCGGCCTCGATCAGTACCGCGCCGGCGGCGGCTACGGGTTGCTGCAAGCCTGCCTCTCTGGCGCGCGTCCGGCCGAGGAAGTGATTTCCGCGCTCGAAAATTCGGGGCTGCGCGGCCTCGGCGGGGCCGGGTTTCCGACCGGGCGCAAATGGCGCATCGTGCGCCAGGAACCAAAGCCCCGCCTCTTCGCGGTCAATGCCGACGAGGGCGAGCCCGGCACCTTCAAGGACCGCTATTTTCTCGAAACCGACCCGCACCGCTTTATCGAGGGGATGCTGATCGCCGCCTGGGCGGTCGAAGCGGAGGCGGTCTATGTCTATCTGCGCGACGAATATCCGCAATGCCGTAGGGTCCTCGAACAGGAGTTCGCCGCGGTCGAGCGGGCGGGGCTGGCGCCGCATGCCAAGATCCATCTGCGGCGCGGTGCCGGCGCCTATATCTGCGGCGAGGAATCGGCGATGCTCGAAAGCATCGAAGGCAAGCGCGGGCTGCCGCGGCACCGGCCGCCATTCGCCGCGCAAGTCGGCCTCTTCGGCCGCCCGACCCTCATCAACAATGTCGAGACGCTCTTTTGGGTACGCGACATCGTCGAGAAGGGGCCGGAGTGGTTCACCGGCCACGGCCGCAACGGGCGCAAGGGCTTGCGCACCTTCTCGGTGTCGGGGCGGGTCAAGGAGCCGGGGGTGAAGCTCGCCCCGGCCGGGATCACCGCACGCCAGCTGATCGAGGAGTTCTGTGGCGGGATGGCCGACGGCCATGCCTTCAAGGGCTACCTGCCGGGCGGCGCCTCGGGCGGCATATTGCCGGCCTCGCTCGCCGACATCCCGCTCGATTTCGGCACGCTCGAAGTCGAAGGCTGCTTTACCGGCTCGGGCGCGGTTGTCGTTCTGTCGGACCAGGACGACATGAAGGAGGTGGCGCTCAACCTCCTGCGCTTCTTCGAGGATGAAAGCTGCGGCCAATGCACGCCATGCCGGGTCGGCACCGAAAAGGCGGTCGCCCTGATGAGTCATCCGCACTGGGATGAGGCGCTGCTCGCCGATCTGGCGCGGGTCATGGGGGACGCGTCAATCTGCGGGCTGGGCCAAGCGGCGATGAACCCGGTCAAGCTGGTGCTGAAGCATTTCCGCGAGGATCTCACATGAACGAGCCGATCCGCTTCTTTCTCGATGATGTCGAGGTCGAGGCTCAGCCGGGCGAGACGATCTGGCAGGTCGCCAACCGCCAGGGCGTCGAGATTCCGCATCTGTGCTGGCTGCCCAAGCCCGGCTACCGCGCCGACGGCAATTGCCGCGCCTGCATGGTCGAAGTTGAGGGCGAGCGGGTGCTTGCCGCGTCGTGCATCCGCGCGCCCTCGCCGGGGATGAAGGTGCACTCGGCGAGCGAGCGGGCGAAAGCCTCGCGAAGCCTCGTCTTCGAATTGCTGGTCGGCGACCAGCCGGACCGCGCGGCCGCGCACGACCCTGGCTCGCGCCTTTGGCAATGGGCCGACAAGCTTGAAATCGACGATAGCCGCTTCCCGCAGCGCGCGCCTGTGGCGCCTGACCGCAGCCATCCGGCGATGGCGGTGCAGCTCGATGCCTGCATCCAGTGCAATCTGTGCGTGCGCGCCTGCCGCGAGGTTCAGGTCAACGACGTCATTGGCATGGCCGGGCGCGGCCACAATGAGAAGATCGTCTTCGATTTCGACGACCCGATGGGAAGTTCGACCTGCGTCGCCTGCGGCGAATGCGTTCAGGCCTGTCCCACCGGCGCCTTGATGCCGGCGAACCTCGTCGACGACAACGGCGTCTACACCAACGCCCCCGACCGGCAGGTCGAGAGCGTCTGCCCCTATTGCGGGGTCGGTTGCCAGCTGACCTTCAAGATCAAGCAAGACCGCATCGTCGCGGTCGAGGGCAAGGACGGGCCGGCCAACCACAACCGGCTCTGCGTCAAGGGCCGCTTCGGTTTTGATTACGTGCACCACCCCGACCGGCTGACCGAGCCGCTCATTCGCAAGGACGGGGTGGCGAAGGGGGACGTCGCGATCGACCCGGCCAACCCCTACACCCATTTCCGCAAGGCCACCTGGGAAGAGGCGCTCGACCGCGCCGCCGAGGGGCTCAAACGCATCCGCGACCGGGATGGCAAGCGGGCGCTCGCCGGGTTCGGCTCGGCCAAGGGGTCGAACGAAGAGGCCTACCTGTTCCAGAAGCTGGTGCGCACCGGGTTTGGCAGCAACAACGTCGATCACTGCACGCGCCTGTGCCATGCCTCCTCGGTCGCCGCCTTGATGGAGGGGATCGGTTCGGGGGCGGTGACGGCGCCCTTTACCGCGGCGGCCGACGCCGAAGTCATCATCATCATCGGGGCGCGACCAACCGAGAACCATCCCGTGGCCGCGACATTTTTCAAGCAGGCGACCAAGCGCGGCGCCAAGCTGTTCGTGATGGACCCGCGCGGCCAGGTGATGGCGCGCTATGCCACCAAAATGCTGCGCTTCAAGCCGGCGCGCGATGTCGCGATGCTCAACGCGATGCTGCACACGATCGTCGAGGAGGGCCTCTACGACCGCCAGTACGTCCAGGCGCACACCCAGGATTTCGAGGCGCTCAGGGAGCATGTGCGCGACTACGCGCCGGAGAAGATGGCCGAGATCTGCGGCGTCGACGCGGCGACCCTGCGCGAGGTGGCGCGGACCTACGCCCGCGCCAAATCGGCGATCATTTTCTGGGGGATGGGGATCTCGCAGCACATCCACGGCACCGACAATGCGCGCTGCCTGATCGCGCTGGCCCTCGTTACCGGGCAGATCGGCCGGCCGGGAACCGGGCTCCACCCGCTGCGCGGGCAGAACAACGTCCAGGGCGCCTCCGACGTGGCGCTCATTCCGATGTTCTATCCCGACTATCAATCGGTCGAGAACCCCCAGGTGCGCGAGAAATTCGAGGCGCTGTGGCAGACCCCGCTCGACCCCAAACGCGGCCTCACGGTGGTCGAGATCATGGACGCGGTTCATGCCGGCGACATCCGCGGCATGTACATCATGGGCGAGAACCCGGCGATGTCGGACCCCGATGTCCAGCACGCGCGGGAAGCGCTCTCCGAGCTCGAACATCTCGTGGTGCAAGACCTCTTCCTGACCGAGACCGCGAAATACGCCGACGTGGTGCTGCCGGCCTCGGCCTGGCCGGAGAAGGACGGCACCGTCAGCAACACCAACCGGCAGGTGCAGATGGGCCGGGCCGCCCTGCCGCTCCCGGGCAATGCCAGGCTCGATTGGTGGATCATCCAGGAAATCGCGCGCCGCATCGGCCTTGAGTGGACCTACACCCATCCGCGCGATGTGTTCGCCGAGATGAAATCGGCGATGCCGTCACTCAACAACATCACCTGGGAGCGCCTGCTGCGGGAAGATTCGGTCACCTACCCGTGCGACGCCGAAGACCGGCCGGGCAACGAGATCGTCTTCGGCGCGGGGTTCCCGACCGCGTCCGGCCGCGGCCGCCTGGTGCCGGCGTCGATCGTCCCGCCGGCCGAGGAGCCCGATGCCGACTATCCGATGGTGCTGACCACCGGCCGCCAGCTCGAACATTGGCATACCGGGGCGATGACAAGGCGCGCCACCGTACTCGATGCGCTCGAACCCGAGGCGGCGGCGAGCCTGGCGCCGGCCGAATTGCGCCGTCTCGGCATCGCCGCCGGCGATCCCATCCGGGTGACGACGCGGCGCGGCAGCATCGAATTGAAGGCGCGCAGCGATAGCGCGATCGCGCCCGGGATGGTGTTCATCCCGTTCTGCTACGCCGAAGCTGCCGCCAATGTCCTCACCAACCCGCAGCTCGACCCGTTTGGCAAGATCCCGGAATACAAATTCTGCGCGGCCAAGGTCGAGCCGGCCGCGGTGCGCGCGGCGGCGGAGTAGCACCATTCCAACCGCGACGACTCGAGTTTTGGCGCCGCTTCTGCTGTCGGCGCTGGCCGCGTGCGCCGAACCGGCAGCGGCGCCACCGCCAACCCCTTCGCCGGCGCCCTATTCCTGTTTGCTGCCGTCGGAACAGCGGATGCTGGTCGCCGAACTCTTCTTCGGCCGTGACAAGGGCGCAGGACGCGGCGTCTCGGATGCCGAGTGGTCGGATTTCCTCGCCTCGGTCGTGACCCCGAGCTTCCCCGATGGCCTCACCGTCTTTGACGGCTACGGCCAGTGGCGCAATCCGGCGACCGGGGTGATCGGGCGTTCGCCGCGGGTCAAGATCGTACTGATCGCCGTAAAGCGGGCACCCGATCTCGCGGCGCGGCTATCGGCGGTGATAGACGCCTACAGGGCGCGCTTCCGGCAGCAATCAGTCGGCCTCATCACCCGCGACTCGTGCGCCGCGTTTTGAGCCTCGGGCGAAGGGATGCGCCCGCCGCAAGGTTTTGCGACAATGGCGGGGATCGACTGCGAACGAATTGGGGCTGACCGACCGATGCCGCTTCCCTCGGGCTTGTGCCTGGTCACCGGCGCCACCGGGTTTGTCGGCTCGGCCGTCGCGCGGGCGCTGCTCAAGGCCGGCCATCCGGTACGGGTTCTGGCGCGGCCCAACAGCGACCGCGGCAATCTCGAGGGGCTCGTCGTCGAGATCATGGAAGGCTCGCTTGAAGACCCGGCCTCGCTTGCCGCGGCGGTCAAGGGCTGCCGCTACCTCTTCCACGTCGCCGCCGATTATCGTCTATGGGTGCCGGATCCCGCGCCGATGTTCCGCGTCAATGTCGCGGGCACCAGGGAGCTGATGCTTGCCGCGCTCGACGCCGGGGTCGAGCGCATCGTCTACACCAGCAGCGTCGCGACCTTGGGGATCGTGCCCGGCGGGGTTGCCGACGAGGACACGGCGAGCCGCGCTGCGGACATGATCGGCCCCTACAAACGCTCGAAATTCGATGCGGAAGCGGTGGTCTTTGAATTGATCGCGGAGCGCGGCCTGCCGGCGATCATCGTCAACCCGTCGACCCCGATCGGTCCCGGCGACATCAAGCCGACGCCGACCGGACGGCTGATCGTCGAGGCGGCGCGCGGCCGGATGCCGGTTTTTGTCGATACCGGACTCAATATCGCCCATGTCGACGATGTCGCGGTGGGTCATCTGCTCGCGGCCACCGCCGGGCAGATCGGCCGGCGCTACATTCTGGGCGGCGAGAATTTGAGCCTCGGCGAGATCCTCGCCGAAATCGCCCGGCTCGTCGGGCGGCGCCCGCCGAGATTCAAGATCCCGCACGCGGCGCTCGTACCGATGGCGGCGACCGCCGAGGCCGTCGCGCGGCTGACCGGGCGCGAACCGTTTGCCACGGTGGACGGCGTCAAACTGTCGAAGAAGAAGATGTTCTTCAGCTCGGCCCGCGCCATTGAGGAATTGGGATATGCGTCACGCCCAGCGCGCCAGGCGATCGCCGACGCGGTCGCCTGGTACGCCGCCAATGGCTATGTGAGATGAGCGCGCTCGAGGCCGGGGCGCCGCCGGATACCGCCCCCGGGACCGCTGGCGTCGAGGCGCCCTCGGGCAAGGGGCGCGGCGACGAGAATTTCCCGGTCGGCTCCTGGTTGATCCGCCGCGACCTGCGCGTTCACGTGCACGCCTTCTACCGCTTTGCCCGCAACGCCGACGATATTGCCGACAGTCCGACGCTCCCCGCCGCGGACAAGCTGCGCCGCCTCGACCGCATGGCAGCGATCCTCGATGGCTATCCCGGGGGCGATTCGCCGGCCGCCTCGGCGATGCGCGAGAGCCTCGCCCTGACCGGCGTCACCGCGCAGCATTGCCATGACGTCCTCCGGGCGTTTCGCCTCGATGCGACGAAGCTGCGCTACCGGGATTGGGACGATCTGATGGAATATTGCCGCTATTCGGCGGCACCGGTCGGGCGCCAGCTCTTGGACCTGCACAGCGAAAGCCGCGCGACTTGGCCGGCCTCCGATGCGCTGTGCGCGGCCTTGCAGGTGCTCAACCACCTGCAGGATTGCGCTGCCGATTACCGGGCCCTCGACCGGGTGTACCTGCCGCTCGCCGACCTCGACGCGGCGGGTTGCGGGCTCGAAGTGCTGGCGGCGCCGGCGGCGGGCCCGGGATTGCGGCAAGTGCTGGACACCATGCTCGACCGCACCGAGGCCTTGATCACGATTGCGCGCGACCTGCCGCCGCACGTTGCCGCCCGCGGGTTACGCTGGGAATCGGCGGTCATCGTTGGGCTTGCCGCCCGCCTCGCACGCCGGCTGCGCCACGGCGACCCACTGGCGGGCCGCGTGAAGCTCTCCAAGAGCGATGTCGCGGCGGCCTTCCTCACCGGCATCCTGGCGCGCCGTTCGCAATGAGCGACACGGTTTCCGATGGCGCCGGGGCCATACCCGACGATGCGGCGCTGCGCGAGACGATTCGCCAGCGGGTCGAACGGGCGGGCACCTCGTTCTATTGGGCGATGCGGCTCCTCCCGAAAGAGCGCCGCAACGGGATGTATGCCGTCTATGCGTTCTGCCGCGAGGTCGACGACATCGCCGACGACACCACCCCGCCCGAGCACAAGAAGGCAGCGCTCGCCGCCTGGCGCGCGGAAATCGACGCCCTCTATGCGGAACACCCGCGCCATCTCGTGGCGTGCGCGCTGCGCGACCCTGTGACGCGTTTTCGCCTGAGACGCGAGGACTTCCACGCTGTTATCGACGGTATGGAGATGGACGCGGCCTCGGACATTCGCGCCCCCGATCTGGCGGATCTCGACCTCTATTGCGCCCGGGTCGCGAGCGCGGTCGGGCATTTGTCGGTGCATGTCTTCGGCGATGCAAGCGAGGCGGCGCACGCAGTCGCCGACGCCCTTGGCCGTGCCTTGCAGCTGACCAACATCCTGCGCGATCTCGACGAGGACGCGCAGCGCGGCCGGCTCTATCTGCCGCGCGAGATCCTCGATCGGCACGGGATCCGCGGTGCCGAGCCGATCGAAGTGCTGCGCCATCCGGCATTGCCGGCTGCCTGCCGCGACCTCGCCGAGATCGCCGAGCGGCATTTCGCGGAGGCCGCTCGGGCGATGGCGGGCTGCTCGCGTCGGGCGATGCGTCCGGCTGCGGTCATGGGCGCGTTCTACCGCGCGATGCTCGACGCGCTGCTGCGCGCGGGATGGCGCGATCCGGCCAGGCGCATTAGCCTCTCGAAAGGGCAAAAGCTATGGCTGGTACTGCGCCATGGGCTGATATGAGCGCCGCGACGCCGCCGGACCGGGTGCATGTCGTCGGGGCCGGGCTTGCCGGTTTGGCGGCATCGGTCGCGCTCGCCGAGGAGGGGCATGCCGTCATCCTCTATGAGTCGAGTTCCCAAGCCGGCGGCCGCTGCCGCTCGTTTATCGATCCCGAACTGGGCGTTCGCATCGACAACGGCAATCACCTGCTGCTCTCCGGTAACGAGGCGGCCTGCGCCTATATCGAGCGCATCGGGGCACTCGACACTTTCGTACGGCCCGCCGAGGCGGCGATTCCGTTCATCGATATCCAGACGGGCGAACATTGGGCATTGCGGCCTGGAGCGGGCGCGGTGCCGTGGTGGCTGCTTAGCGCGGCGCGGCGGGTCCCGGGGACCCGGGCGCGCGATTATCTCGAAGCGCTCTCTCTGCGCCGTGCCGCGCCAGGGGACACCATCGCGGCAGTGCTGGCGCCCGATAGCGTCTTATTCCAGCGCTTGTGGCAGCCGCTCGCGGTTGCCGCGCTCAATACCGGGGTGGCGGATGGATCGGCCCGCCTGTTCTGGCGCGTGCTGGCCGAGACGATCGGACGTGGCGCGGCGGCCTGCCGGCCGATGCTGGCCAAGGACGGGCTGTCCGAGAGCCTCGTCGACCCGGCGCTCTCGGTGTTGTCCGGCCGAGGCGCGGAGGTGCGCTTCGGCGACCGGCTGAGGGCGCTCGGCTTCGAGAACGGCCGCGTCCGCGAGCTCCTATTCGATGACAACGCGATTGTGCTGCGGCCCGAGGACAGCGTGATCCTTGCTGTTCCGGCGGCGATCGCGGCGCGCATCGTTCCCGGCCTCATCGTGCCGGATGACTATGCGCCGATCGTCAACGCCCATTTCCGCCATGTCCTGCCGCCTGGTGCGCCGCTGTTCGCCGGGATCATCGGCGGCACCGCGGAATGGGTTTTCCGAAAGCGCGAGGTGGTGTCGGTGACGGTCAGCGCGGCCGACCGGATCGTCTCCTGCCCGGCCGACGAGCTGCGCGAGATTCTATGGCGAGACCTGACGCTGGCCTTCGGTCTCCCGTCCGGAGCGACGCCGCCGGCGCGAATCGTCAAGGAGCGCCGTGCGACATTTCGCGCGACGCCGTCCCAAGAGGCGCGCCGACCCGCGGCCGCGACAGCCTGGCCCAACCTTCACCTGGCAGGCGATTATGTCGATACCGGCTTGCCTGCTACGATCGAAGGCGCTATTCGCTCGGGCTTCGCGGCGGCGGCGCGCGTGTGCGAACGGCGCGGTCGGGCGCCGGCGATGACGATCGGCTCGGCACCGACGATACAGCCCCCAACCCCGATCGAGGATTGCCAACGCGCGCTGCCATGATGAGCGGAATGTCAGCACAGAAGAAGGGTGCGCCGACGCTCGGCAAGGCGGTTTGCCCGCCGGGCCTCGATGCCGCCATCGCGCGATCGGTCGAATCGCTCTTGTCGCTGCAGCAACAGGACGGCCACTGGGTGTTCGACCTGGAAGCCGACGCCACGATCCCGGCCGAGTACATCCTCTTGCAGCACTATCTCGGCACGATCGACCCTGAGCTCGAACAGCGCGTCGCACGATATCTGCGCGCCGCCCAAGGCGCGGATGGCGGGTGGCCGCTGTTCTACGGCGGCAAACTCGACTTGAGCACCTCGGTCAAGTCGTATTTCGCGCTGAAGGCGGCGGGCGACCC
>JBARKH010000387.1:0-12818 GCA_049801295.1 Allostellaceae bacterium
GACCTGACGCGGCGCCGTCCTCCTCTGCCTCGGAAAGCGCACCCGGCGCCGCGGCGGCGGCCACACCGGGCGCCACTGCGCTCGCCTCACGCGAAGACGCGTTGCGTAGTCTGGCCATGATCGCCGAGTTCTTCCGCCGCACCGAGCCCTTGTCGCCGCTCTCATATACACTGCAGGAGGCGGTGCGCCGGGCGCGGATGAGTTGGCCGGAACTGCTCGCCGAAATCGTTCCGGATACGGGTCTGCGTGCACAGATCCTGATCAGCCTCGGCATCCGCCCGCCGCCGGAGTAGCCGAGACTAGCCGAAAGCCGAGCTTATTCCGCTTCGGGTTTTGCTGGCTTTCGTATAACATTACGTTAACCGTTAACGTGGGGAGGCCCGTGCTATGGCCGAGAGCATCCACGAGAAGCTCAAGCGTGTGCGCAAGCCGCGCGTGCACATTACTTACGAAGTCGAGACCGAAGGGGCGGAGATCCTCCGTGAACTGCCCTTCGTCGTCGGCATCCTGGGCGATTTCTCGGGAGATCCGACCGAGCCGCTGCGCCCGCTCTCCGAGCGCAAATTCATCCAGATCGACCGCGACAACTTCAACGAAGTTATGGCGCGGATGACGCCCGGGCTGAACATCCGGGTCGATAACAAGCTGGCCGATGACGGTAGCCAGATGGCGGTGGCGCTGAAGTTCAACTCGATCGAGGACTTCGAGCCTGGCCGGGTTGCTGAACAGGTGCCCGCACTCAAGGCCCTGCTCGAGACACGCAATAAATTGCGCGATCTGATGAGCAAGGTCGACCGCTCCGAGCAGCTCGAGAACTTGCTCGAGCAGATTTTGAAGAACGAGGGCGAGCTCAAATCCCTATCAGGCGAGCTTGGCCTCGACAAAAAGGAGGGCTGAGCCATTTCTGACCTCAAGCTGTCTCCCGATGCCACGCCGGCCACCACTCAAACAGCGGTGGCGGGCGGCCTCTTAGAACAGGTCGTCGCGGCAACCAAGCAAACCGAGCCCGACCGCGCTCACGAACTCGTCAAGACGCTGGTCGAGCAGGCCCTGGTTGGCACGGTCACCTTTGATCGCAACCTGCCGCGCACGATCGACAAGGCGATCGCCGCGATCGACGCCAAGCTTTCCGCGCAGCTCAACGAGATTACCCACAACCCGCGGTTCCTGCAGCTCGAGGGCAGCTGGCGCGGGCTGAACTATCTCGTGATGAACAGCGAGACGGGCACCAGCCTGAAGCTTCGCGTCATCAATCTGCCGAAGCGGGAGCTGATGCGCGACCTTACCCGCGCGGTCGAGTTCGATCAGAGCCAGCTGTTCAAGCAGATCTACGAAAACGAGTTCGGTACGCCGGGTGGCGAGCCTTATGGCGCGCTGATCGGCGACTATGAATGGACCAGCCACCCTGACGACATGGAGACGCTTCGCCTCGTCTCGAATGTTGCCGCCGGCGCCTTCGCTCCGTTCATTTCCGCCGCCGGCGCGGGGATGTTCGGGTTCCAGAATTGGACCGAGCTATCGCGCCCACGCGACCTCGCCAAGATCTTCGACACCATCGAATACGCCAAGTGGCGCAGCTTCCGCGACAGCGAGGATTCGCGTTTCGTCAACCTCGTCCTGCCGCGCGTTGTCGCGCGCCTGCCCTATGGCGCGGCGACGAAACCGATCGACGAATTCGCCTATGAGGAGGCGCCGAGCGATGCCTCCGGCGCGGCCAAGTCGATGAACCACGAGCATTATTGCTGGATGAACGCTGCCTACGTCCTAGGCACCCGCCTTACCGACGCCTTCGCGCAAACCGGTTTCTGCGTCGCGATTCGGGGCGCTGAGGGTGGCGGCAAGGTGGAAAACCTGCCGTTTCACGTTTTCACCTCCGACGACGGCGATCTCGACGCGAAATGCCCGACCGAGATCGGGATCACCGACCGCCGCGAGTTCGAATTGTCCAATCTCGGCTTCCAGCCGCTGAGCCACTACAAAAACACCGATTATGCGGTGTTTTTCGGCGCCCAGAGCACGCAGAAGCCGAAGAAATACGACCGGCCGGAGGCAACCTCGAATGCGGCGATCTCGGCGCGCCTGCCCTATTTGATGGCGACCAGCCGGTTCGCTCATTATTTGAAGGTGATGGCGCGCGACAAGATCGGCAGCTTCATGGAAGCGACCGATGTCGAAGCCTGGCTCAACCGCTGGATCCAGAACTACGTCAACTCGAACGAGAGCGCCGGTCAAGAGATGAAGGCGCGCTTCCCGCTACGCGAGGCTCGAGTCGAGGTGAGAGAGATCCCGGGCCGGCCCGGCTCCTATAACGCCATCGCCTATCTGCGGCCGTGGCTGCAGATGGAAGAGTTGACGACGAGCATGCGTCTGGTTGCCCGCATCCCGCAGCCGGCTTAGCGGCGCAGGGTAAACGAGGTCAGGCGAGGCTTGGGTGAGTGAACTCGCCCCCATCGTTCATGGGCAGCCGACCGCCGAAGCCGCCGCACCACCACTGCGCGAAGAGATCCTGGCGGGGGCGTTCTTCGGCCATCGCCACCCGGTAGCGGCCGAGCGCACCGCCGCCTTCCCCTATCAGCCGACGGCCGCGGCGCTCGCTGCGTGGTTCGGCCAGGCTGCAGCGCTGCGCTTGGCGGCGGATGTCGACTCCTGCCGCGACGCGCTCGACCGTGATATCGCGGCGATCGATGCGCTGCTCGGGGAACAGCTTGACGCGATCCTGCACCATCCGCGGCTGCGGCGGTTTGAGGGGCGGTGGCGCGGTCTTGTTTGGCTGGCTGGCGGGCACGACCCGGCAGACCGGGTGAAGTTGAAACTACTAAACCTTTCCTGGGCGGAACTCTGCCGCGATCTCGAGCGCGCTGTCGAGTTCGACCAGAGCCAGCTCTTCCAGAAGATCTATGAGAGCGAATTCGGCATGCCCGGCGGCGAGCCCTACGGGCTTCTCGTTGTCGACCACGAAGTGCGCCATCGCCCGACGCGAGAGGCGCCCGCCGATGACGTCAACGCCCTTGCGCAGCTGGCGGCCGTCGCCGCCGCGGCGTTTGCGCCGACCGTGCTGGCGGCTTCGGCCACCTTGCTGCAGGTTGAGGATTTCGCCGACCTGGCGATGGTGACCGAGCTCGGGGATCCGTTTCGCGGCCCGGAATTCGCCCGCTGGCGCGGCTTGTCCGGCCGCGAAGACATGCGCTTCATCGCAGTTACGTTGCCGCGCGTCCTGGCCCGTCCCCCGTGGGAGGACGACCCCGCGCGCCCCGACGGTTTTCGTTACGCCGAATATGCCCCGAGCGTCGATTGCCGCGTGTGGATGAGCGCGGGCTACGCCTTTGCCGCGGTGGTCGCGCGTGCCTTCGTCAATCATTCCTGGCCCGCCGATGTCCGGGGCGCCGAGACAGATTACGTCGGCGGCGGTTTGGTGACAGACTTGCCGATCGAGCCGTTCCGCACCGACACCGATCACACTTGGGTGCGCCCGCCGCTCGATATCATATTTTCCGACCGGATCGAGGCCGCCCTCGTCGAAGCCGGGCTGATGCCGCTGTCGTCGCTTCCGTACGGCGAGGAAGCCGTGTTTTCGGCGGTCCACAGCCTTCAATCGCCGGCGAGCTTCATCGGCCCGACTGCCGCCGCGGCCACTGCCAACGCGCGCCTCTCCGCACAGATCAACTCGATGCTCTGCGTGTCGCGTTTTGCCCATTACGTCAAGATCATCGGCCGCGACATGGTGGGCACCTTCAAGACCGCCGAAGAGGTCGAGGCGCGGTTGCAATCGTGGTTGACCAGCTATGTGAATACCAGCCCGACCGCCGGCCCGGAGATGCGGGCGCGCTATCCGCTCGTCAACGCGCGGCTCACCGTGCGCGAGCGGCCGGGTCGCCCGGGCGTCTATGGCTGCGTTATCCTCTTGCAACCCCATTTCCAACTCGATGACGTGTCGGCATCCTTTCGCCTCGTGACCGACATATCCGCGCCGGGCGCTACAGCATGAGGGGTTAGTCGCCAATGCCGGAAGCCCAGGACACCGCCGGTGCTCTGTTCCGCGCCGGCCAGCTCGGTGCGGCAATCACCGCGGCCAATGCCGAGGTGCGCCGCAACCCAGGCAATCTCGGCGGCCGCGTCCTGCTCGCGGAGCTCTTGCTGTTCGCCGGAAATCTCGAGCGCGCCGACACGATCCTCAATGCGGCGGCGACGGCAGACCCGAGTTCGGCCGTGGTTGTCGCCGAATTCCGCCAGCTCATTCGGGCCGAGACGGCGCGGCGCCAATGCAGCCGTGAAGGCCGTGTCCCGGAATTTCTCGGAGAGCCGACAGCGACGTTGCGCGAAGCACTGGCCGCGCAGGTTGCACTGCGCGCCGGCGACGTTGCCGAGGCTACCCGCCATGCTGCCGAGGCCGCCGCAATCCGCCCGAAGGTTTCGGGCGTCCTGCGCCAAGATGGCGACGAGACAGCCTTCGACGATTTCCGCGACGTCGACGATTTGTGCGCCGGGTTTTTCGAGGTGCTGACGACCACCGGCAAATACTTCTGGATCCCAACCGAACGCGTCGCCTCTATCGAGTTCCATCCGCCACGAAGGCCGCGCGACCTCGCCTGGCGGCGTGCCACGATCTCCGTCATCACGGGGCCAGACGGCGAGGTATATGTGCCCGTCATCTACGATTCACTCCAGCCCGATCTCGCCGACAACTACCGCCTCGGTCACGCCACCGATTGGACCGGCGAAGAGAGTGGACCGGTGCGCGGCATCGGCCAGCGGGTCTTCCTGGCCGGTGAAGATGCGCATACGATCATGGAACTTGGGGAGCTGCGGTTCGAGGCATGATTAGCCGCACTGGCCGTGACCGCATTGGCCGTGACCGCGGAGCGGAATCAACACAACGCGCGCAGCTGCCGCTCCTCGACCGGCTGATCGATGATGCGCCGGATGTAGAGCGCGATCCCCCGCTGTCGATGGCGGAAGCCGTTGCTCTCTTGCGACGCAGCGTCCGCCGCGACATCGAAGCGCTGCTGAACGCGCGCCGCCGCTGGCGGTCCTGGCCCGATGGCTATCGCGAACTCGCCGTCTCTCCGGTCGGCTACGGGGTTACCGACTTCGCCGCCGGAGCGTTCAACGATCCGGAGCAGCGGGATCGGCTGCGCGCCGGGATCGAGCAGACGATCCGCCGGTTCGAACCTCGACTGGCGCAAGTTCGCGTCATCCTCGTTGAAAGCGACAACATCCAGGAAGCGACGCTGCGGCTGCGGATCGAGGCGTTTCTTCAGGTCGAGCCGGCGCCCGAGCCGATCGTCTTTGACACCCTCGTCGATCCCGCGACCGCCGAGGTACAGGTCAAACCCAACTCGGCCGACCATCAGCCGTCCGATGTCTGACGCGCTGCTTCCGTATTACGATCGCGAACTGAATGCGTTGCGCAGCCTCGCTGCCGAGTTTGCCGCGACCCATCCGAAAATCGCTGGACGGCTTCGGCTCGCCCCGGAAAGCGTGGACGATCCTCACGTCGCGCGGCTGCTTGAAGGCGTTGCGTTTCTCGCCGCGAGGGTGCACCACCGGCTCGACGACGAGTTCCCCGAGCTGACCGACGCGCTGCTCGGCGTTCTCTATCCACATTACCTTGCCCCGTTCCCCTCCGCCGCGATCGCACAGTTTGAACCGCAGCCGGAACTCTCGCTGCCGTTGCGCCTCCCGGCGGGTCTGGCGGTAGAGACCGAACCGGTGCAGGGCGAGACCTGCCGGTTCCGAACCGCCTGGCCGCTGACGCTGTGGCCGGTCGAGATCGAGAACGTGCGGCTGGCCGGGCTGCCGCTGCCGGCGCCGCCCAATCCCTTGGCAGCGGGTGCGGTGAGCGTTCTTCGTATCACGCTGAAATGCAGCTCGGCCCAGGCGAATTTTGCCCAGTTGGGACTCGACCGCCTGCGTGTATTCCTGCGCGGAGCCACCAATGTGTCGCTGCCGCTCTACGAGCTCTTATGCGCCCACGCCGTCTCGGTCGCCTATGCCGAGGGTCCCGCGGACCCCTCGCCCGTTCTACTGCCTGCCAGCGCGATCGAGCCGGCAGGTTTCGGTCCGGAAGAAGCGCTGATGCCATGGCCCGCGCGCAGTTTCTCTGGTTTTCGACTACTGAGCGAGTATTTCGCCTTGCCGGAGAAGTTCCTGTTTATCGACTTCAGCCGGATGGACGGCAAGACGCTTCTGTGTAATGGCAACCGCCTGGAGATTTTTGTCTATCTCGACCGTGCCCTACCCGAACTGGAGCGCACAATCGGCGCCGATACCCTGGCTCTTGGCTGCAGCCCGATCGTCAACCTGTTCCCGCAGCGCTGCGAGCCAATCTCGCTGACCCATACCGACGTCGAATACCGCATCGTGCCGGATGCGCGCCGCCCGACAGCGGTGGAGGTCTGGCAGGTCGAACGGGTCCGGGAGACCCGTTCGGACGGCGCCTCCCGACCATGGCGCTCGTTCTACCGGCTCACGCACGGCGATCCCGAGAGCGGTGTGCCCGGGGGCTTCTATCAGCTCTCGCGCCGGGCCAGCCCGGCTCCCCTTACCGGCACCGAGGTTTATATCGGCCCGAACGACCCGGAATTCGATCCTGATGCGGCGACCGACGCTGTCCTCTCGATCGATGCGCTTTGCCTTAATCGCGACTTGCCGGTCGCGCTTCCGTTTGGTGGCGGTCATCCGGAATTGCGATTGTCTGAGGCGCTGCCCAGCGTCGCGCGTTTGTCGTGCCTTACGGCGCCGACTGCGCCCTTGCGCCCGCCGCTGCGCGAACGGCGGTTCTGGCGGCTGGTGTCGCACCTCTCACTTGGCCATCTGTCGATTGTCGGCGGCTCGGAAGGTGCCGAAGCGTTGCGCGAGGTGTTGCGCCTCTATGATATGCGCGACTCCGCGGAAACCCGCGCCGCGATCGAGGGCTTGATCGGGGTATCGGCAAAACCGGGGAGTGCCCGGGTTCCGGGTGCCCGCGCCGGCGCCTTCTGCCGTGGGGTCGATGTCACCCTGGAATTCGAAGCGGGCGCGTGGCAGAGCGGCGGGCTGTATTTGCTGGCGGCGGTGCTCGACCGGTTTCTCGCATTGCATGCCACGGTCAACTCGTTCGTCCGTTCGAACGCCGTGCTGCGCGGCCGTTCGGGACGTGCCGCGGCCTGGCCCGCCCGGGCCGGAATGCGGGTTCTGCTGTAATGGCGCGATCACCCCGTTCGGCCTATGCGAGGTTGTTCTCCGAGCCGCGGCGCTTCCGGTTCGATGCGGCGCTGCGCATCCTGACGCGGGGGGCACGCTCGGCCGACCCGGCCGAGGCGGCGCGCTTCCGAACCGCACCGGGGCTTGGTTACCCCGCGGCCGAGGTCACCGCACTCGAGCCGCCAAAGGACGGCCGCGCACCCGAGCTCACCACCCCGGTTATCGGGCTTACCGGCGCCGCTGGCGTTTTACCCAGGCTCTATACCGAGGTGCTGACCACGACGCTGCGCAACCGCTCCCATGCGTTGCACCATTTTCTCGACATGTTGTCGAACCGCATCGTCGCGATGTTCGCCGGCGCCGGTGTCAAATATCGCCTCAACCGCTCGGCCGAAACAGCGGCTGCGACCGGCCGGCCGCAGGATGACCGGGTGGCCGAGACGGTGCTCGCGTTCACCGGCTTTGCGACACCTCATCTCGTCCCGCGTCTGGCCGCGGGCGTCGAGCCGTTGCTGCATTATTCGGGCTTCTTTTCCAGCCGTCCGCGCTCCGCCGAGCGTCTGACGGCGCTCTTGTCGGACTGGCTCGGACGCAAGGTCGAGGTTGTGCAATTCGCCGGGGCGTGGCTGGCACTGCCGCCGGACCAGTGTACCTCGCTCGCCGTTGGACGGCATCCCGGCGCGTTCAACCGGCTAGCGATCGATGCGGCGATCGGGGTGCGTGCCTGGGACCCGCAGGCCCGCATCATCCTGCGCATCGGCCCACTCGATTACCCGAGCTTTGCCGCGCTTCTGCCGGATCATGCCGGGCTGCAGCGCCTCGTGTCGCTGGTCCGCGCCTTTCTCGGCTACGAAACCAGCTTCGCGGTGAACCCGGTGCTGACAGGTCCGGAGGTCCCGCCCCTGCGCCTCGAGCGAGATGCCGACCCGGCGCCGCGCCTCGGCTGGAATACCTGGATCCCGGCCCCGGAGCCGGTGCTGCCGGGGATTGCGCCGCGGGATGCCGATGACGCGATCTTCGAGGCGGAAATCGTCGAGGCCGAGGAACTCGCCGGGCGGGCTCGGATATGATCGCGGCCGCGCGCGATTGGGGTGGCGGCTACGTCACCGACATCGCCTACCTGCCGGGCTATTACCGCCACCAATCACCGCTACATCTCAACCTTGCCTGCCTTCTTGGGGGAGCGGCCGGGATCGAGGTCGGGCCAGCCACCAAGCTGACTTATCTCGAACTTGGCTGCGGTCAGGGGATTGGGACGCTGATGCTGGCGGCCTGCAACCCGGCGTGGCAGGTGATCGGCATCGACTACAACCCGGCCCATATCGCCGCCGTGCGCGCGCTTTGTGCCGAGGCCGATATTGCCAACGCACAGTTTATCGAAGCCGATCTGGCCGCGATTGCCAAAACCCCGGTCTGGCGGGAGCTGCCGCAAGCCGATGTCGTCACGATGCATGGATTGTGGAGCTGGGTTGGCGATGCGGCGCGCGCCGGGATTGTACATCTGCTGGCGGACAAGCTGCGGCCGGGCGGCATTGCCTATGTCAGTTATAACGCGCTGCCCGCCTGGCAGGGCGCGCTCGGCATGCAGCGCATGTTGCTCGAATCCGGGGCTCGGGCTCGCGGCCGCAGCGACCGGCAGGTTGCCACCGGCTGGGAACTCGTGCGCGCGATGATCGACGCCGGCGCCCATCACCTGTGCGAGGGCGCTCTCGTGCAGTCCCTGAGCGAGTATAGCCGGGCTGCGTCGACCGCCTATCTTGCGCACGAATACATGAATGCGACATGGCGGCCGTGCTTTCACGCCGATGTCGTCCGGGCGCTGGCGGGCGCCAAGCTGGATTGGGTCGCCTCGGCCCAGCTCCTCGAAAACTTTACGCCGCTCATGCTCGGCGAGGAAGCGCGCGCTGTGCTCTCCGGTTTCGACGAGCCGGTCATGCGCGAGCTGGTCAAGGACATGTTCCTCACCCGTTGCCTGCGCCAAGACGTGTTTGTGCGCGGCGCGCGCCGTCTCACCAATCCCGAGCGCGACTCCGCCCTCGGCGATGTAACATTGGCTCTGCTGTCGCAGGAGGATCAATTCGCCTGGGATTTCGAGGTGCCGGTCGGACAGGCCAACATCGAGCGGAAATTTTTCGGGCCGATCGTCGCGGCATTAGCGACGGCACCCCAGCGCGTCAGCGCGCTCCTCGGGCTGCCGGACCTGCCGCGCCGCGACAACCCCGGCGAAGTGGTCGGCATGCTGGTTGGGAGCCATCAGGCGTTGCCGGTGATTGGCCCGGCAACCGAGCCCGACGATTCCGTGCGACGGCTGAACCGAGCCGCGGCAAAACGGCTTGTCCGCCCGGACAACCTCGACACCGGGATGGCGCTTGCCGCGTCCGGCACCGGGTCGCCGGTGCCGTGCACGATGCTCGATCTGTTTATCGCCGATCGCTTGCAGAGCGGCGCCCCACCCGACCCCGCCGCATGGGCGCGCGAGCTTGGCGGGACGCAGCCGGCGAGCGAACAGGACCGGTTGCGCGGTTTCATCGAGCGCGTCATCGCCGAACGCGCTCCGGCGTGGCGGCGCCTCGGCGGACTGTCAAGTGAGGCCGCGGCGACGTGATCCGGTCGGCGCGGCTCGTGCTATAGTCCACGAATAGTTCGCGTACCGGCACGGGCTGGGAGGGTGGCGCGGTGCGGTGCGGCAGACAGCAGCCGATGAGCCGGCGTGGGTCCGCGGGAACGCTGTCCCGGGAGCCAACAACACTTCCGCCCGGCCTCGGCTCGTCGGGTAGGCCGCAATGAATGGGGTCCGGCGCCTGGCCGCAATCATGGCGGCCGATGTTGTCGGATATTCGCGCATGATGGGGGCGGATGAGGAGGGGACGCTCGTGCGTCTCAAAGCCCTTCGCCGCCGGATGATCGATCCCAAAATCGAGGAGCACCGCGGCCGCATCGTCAAGACGATGGGTGACGGGTTACTCGTCGAATTCCAGAGCGTCATCGACGCATTGCGGTGCGCCGACGAGTTCCAGCGCGCGATGGCCGAGGCCTATGCCTCTCTGCCGCCCGAACGCCGCATCGTCTTTCGCATCGGTATCCACCAGGGCGATGTGGTCTTTGAAGAGGATGGGGACATCTTTGGCGACGGCGTCAATATCGCGGCGCGTCTTGAGGGGATTGCCGAGCCCGGCGGCATCTGCGTCTCGAGCCGCGTTCAGGAGGACGCCGCCGGCAAGCTCGGTCTAACCTTCGACGATATCGGCCTGCAGACGCTCAAGAACATCGCCCGGCCGGTAAGGGCCTATCGGGTGCGCCCTGCCGGTCGGTCGCCGGGCAGTGATGAACGCACGGTGGTGGGGACGCGCCCCGGCGCCCAGCAGCCCGTCACGCAATCTCGACCCAGCGTCGGCGCCGCGGCTTCTGGCGCGGCGGCATTGCGGATCGGTGTCGTCCTCGGCCACACCTACCGCATCGAGGCGCTGCTCGGGCGCGGCGCGCTGGGCGAAGTGCACCGGGCCAAGCATGTCGAGCTCGGCACCGAGCACGCCATCAAGCTGATCCCGCCGGCCCTCGCCAACGATCCGAAGGTTGTCCAGCTCTTGGTCGATGAGGCGCGCAAGCTTGCGCAGGTGCGCCACGGCGCGATCGTCAATTACGAGGGCCTGTTTCGTGACGAGCAAGGGTTGCGCTACCTGGTGACGGAATTCGTCGCGGGCCCGTCGCTGACGATGATCCTCGCCGCGCGGCGGCTCGAGCCCGACGAAGTGCTGACGCTGCGCGATCGCCTCGCCGAGGGCCTCTCGGCGGTGCATCAGCACGGCATCATCCATCGCGACATTTGCCCCGACAATATCATCTTGCCTGATGGCGAGGTCGGCCGCGCCAAGCTGATCGATTTCGGCCTTGCTACTTCGGCTGGTGCTCGCGATTCAACGTTGGTCGGCACCAATTTGGCGGCCCGGCATCTTTTTGCCTCACCCGAGCAGCTCGGCCTCTTTAGCGGTCGCGTCGACTCGCGATCGGATATCTACAGCCTCGGTCTGGTGCTGGCGGCTGCCGCGCTCGGCTTCGGCCGGACGCTCGACATGGGGATGACCCCCGGCGCATCGATCGCCGCCCGGCAAAAAATTCCCGACCTGTCGGCAGTGCCGGAGTCGCTGCGCCCCGCCATCGCGCCGATGCTC
The DNA here is from genome assembly GCA_049801295.1 of Allostellaceae bacterium. GTDB lineage: Bacteria > Pseudomonadota > Alphaproteobacteria > ATCC43930 > CGMCC-115725 > DATARH01. Next base: position 11,352 of record JBARKH010000387.1, read on the forward strand.
GAGCCGCGGCCCGAAGACCGACCGGCCTCCGCCCGCGCTTTGGTCGAGAGCGCCAAGTCGGCCGGTGCCGCAGTTCGAGAACCCGCGACGAGCCGTGGTTTGCCGTGGGGCCGCGGCGGATGGATGATTGCCTCGAGCGCCGGCGCGACCGCATTGCTGATCGCCGCCGTCGTGTTTCTGGCGCTGCTACGGACCAACCCGTTGGCAACGCCGGCGGGCGACGAATTGCGCGCGCGGCTGGCGGCAGCGACCGAGGGCTATGCCTGCGCCGCGGTGAGCTCCTCGCTGGCTTCCAACCGCTCGGTCCGGGTGTCGGGTCATGTTGCGACACAAGAGGATCTCGCTCGTCTGCGTGGGGCCACTGCCGCAATCCCGGGTATCGCATCGCTAGATTTCGCGGTCACCCTGATGCAGCGGCCGCATTGCGATGTCGCGGGCTTACTCGATCCGCTCACGCGCGGCGCCGGTCGTGATGCCCCGAGCCTCGCCTTTGCCCCAGCTGCCAGCGCGGCCTATATTGGCGGGAAACCCGCACTGGAGCTGCGGGCGCCCGGATTCGACAGCTATATTTATGTCGACTACTTTGACAGCGGCGGCCAGGTTCTTCATCTGTTTCCGAATGCTCACGACAAATTCAATTTGCGGCCATTGCGCAACCATTTTGTGTTGTTCAAATCGGGGCGATGGACGATCTGTGGGAATCTCGGGCAGCAGCTGATAACCATGGTTGCCACCGCCGTCGGCAGCAAACCGCTGTTCCCCTCACCTCGCCCCGATGTCGAGGGTGCGCAGCCTTACATTGACAGCCTGCGGGAAGCGATCGGCCGAGTTCCCCAGGGTCAAAGCGCTGCGGCCTTGCTGTTTTTCGATTTGCACGACGCGCCGCCGTGGATCAACCGAGAAGCAACATGCCCTTCCGGATGAGGCGCCGAGCCCTGTCTGCGTCGCGGATCACCGTAGTCGGGTTCGCCTGCTGCGCGATTCTTCTATCCGTGTTGCCGGCAGCGTGGGCCGATACGGCGGCGGGACGCGCGGCCTTTGAGAAGGGAGACTTTGTCCAGGCGATGGCGGAATGGACGAACGACGCTGAGCGCGGCGATCCCGAAGCGGAATTTCAGCTCGGTATGCTTAACGAGCATGGCGATCTGAAGCAGGACTACAAGCAAGCCGACCACTGGTATGAGAAGGCGGCCGAGCAGGGCCACATCGGAGCGGAATACCGGCTCGCGTTGATCTGGGGCGCGGGCGGCGATGATTTCCCGGCCGATCGGGTCGAGGCCTACAAATGGATCCTGCTGGCATCCGAGAAAGGCCTGGCAACGGACCTCAAAGCGCAGCTGGAGAAAATACTCGACCGCACTCAACAGGAGGAAGCGCACAAGCGCGCGGCGGCCTGGAAAGAGGCCCACGCCGCCCAACAGGCCGCACCCTGGCTCGCGGTGGCGCCGCCTGGCAGCGCCGGAGCAT
>JBARKH010000388.1:0-1617 GCA_049801295.1 Allostellaceae bacterium
TTCGAGCGCGCCGCCGTTTACCGCGACCGCCTGGCGGCGCTTTCGGCCATTCAGGCGCACCAGGGTGTCAACCCGCGCGGCGTGGAGGAGGCCGATGTCTTTGCCCTGCATCAGCAGGGCGGCTTCACTTGTGTCGAGGTGTTCTTCTTCCGCACCGGGCAGAACTGGGGCGACCGCGCTTATTTCCCCAAGGCCGACCGCTCGATCTCACCGGGTGAAATTCTCGCCGCCTTTCTCGCCCAGTTCTACGACGATAAGCCGTGCCCGCGCCTGATCCTGATCTCTCACGACATCGAGGACCGCACGCTGCTCGCCGAAGCGCTCAGCACCAAGAGCGGACACCGGATCGAGGTCGCGGTGCCGCAGCGCGGCGAAAAAAAGGATTTGATCGAGCACGCGTTGGCCAACGCGCGCGAAGCGCTCGGCCGAAAACTGGCTGAGACCTCCTCGCAGGAGAGGCTTCTCCGCCAGCTCGCCGAGACCTTCGGCTTGCCACGCGTGCCGCGGCGCATCGAGGTGTACGACAACAGCCACATCCAGGGTTCGAACGCGGTCGGCGCCATGATCGTCGCCGGGCCGGAGGGCTTCCGCAAAAATGAGTACCGCAAGTTTAACATCCGCTCGGCCGATCTCACTCCCGGCGATGATTTCGCCATGATGCGCGAAGTGCTGAGCCGCCGGTTCAAGCGGCTGCTCGCCGAGGCGCCGTTACTCTCTCTCGTTGCGGGGGAGGTCGGTCCGGCGCAGCCGGATCGGGAAGGAGGTCGCCCCGGCAAGTCAGCACCAGCCGGTACCCCCCTCCCGCAAGGCGAGAGGGAACCGCAAGCGGAGTCTGATGAGCAAGATGAATCGCCCTGGCCGGACCTCGTGCTGATCGACGGCGGGCAGGGCCAGCTCAATGCCGCGCGTGAGGTGCTGGCTCCGCTCGGCCTCGACGTCCCGCTGGTCGCCATCGCCAAGGGACCCGACCGCGACGCCGGCCGCGAGACGTTCTTTATCCCCGGTCGCGACTCGTTCAAGCTACCACCGCGCGACCCGGTACTCTATTTCGTTGAACGGCTGCGTGACGAGGCGCATCGTTTCGCGGTCGGTTCCCACCGGGCGCGGCGGATGCGCGATCTGCGCGAAGCCGGCCTGCAGGAGATCGCGGGTATCGGGCCAAGCCGAAAGCGCGCCTTGCTCCACCATTTCGGCACGCTCAAAGCCATCGAGCGCGCCTCGGTCACGGATTTGATGCAAGTCGATGGTATCAGCGCCGAAACGGCCCGGCGCATTTACGAGTTCATTCATGAGGGAGCGGTGTGATCGGACCTCGAGGTGACAGGCGGGCAGGGGCGTTCGCTGCGCCCGCCGTGACGCTGGCATGCAGAGGAAGCCCCTGTCGGCCTTGGCGCGGTGGCGCTATGGTGCAGCCATGAATTCTACAACCACGACGACAGGCCGCCTGCGCGCGCATCCTTTCGCGCTTCCCAATGTCCTAACCTACGGCCGTATCGCCGTCGTGCCGATCGTGGTCGGCTGCATGTTCTGGCAGAGCATCCTCGGCGGCGGGCTTTGGCTGCGCTGGGTTGCGCTCGCCTTCTTTATCGCCGCCGCCATCAGCGATTTCCTCGACGG
>JBARKH010000389.1:0-12696 GCA_049801295.1 Allostellaceae bacterium
CCCAGGCGGCGCGGCGTCCGAGCCGGGCCAAGAGGCAGGCGACATTGAGTTCGCTGCCGCCGATCCCGACCTCGAACACCCGTGCCTGGTCGAGCCGCTGCATCCCCGGCGGCGACATCCGCAGCAAGGTCTCGCCGAGCGTCAGAAAATCGTAGCTGGGGATGGCGGCTGAACTATCCGGCATGTTGTCTCGCAGCCGTCACCCGGCCGGCCCGCCGGCGACGTAGATCACCTGGCCCGAGATGAACGAGGCTTCCTCGCTGCACAGAAAGGCGATGAGGTTGGCGATGTCGCGCGGCACGCCGGCGCGCCGCACCGGGATCCGCTGGGCGGCCTCCTCCTTCCACTCCTCGGGGTCGCGGCCGAGCCGGATCGCGACCGCCCGCGTCATCTCGGTGTCGATAAAGCCCGGCGCCACCGCGTTGACGGTGATGCCGTAGCGGCCGAGCTCGATCGCCAGCGTCTTCGCCATCCCCTGCAAGCCGGCCTTCGCGGTCGAGTAGTTGGTCTGGCCGCGGTTTCCCAGCGCGGAGAGCGACGACAAATTGACGATGCGGCCCCAATTGCCCTTGACCATCTCGCGCTGTGCCGCGCGCGAACACAGGAACGCGCCCTTCAGATGGACGGACGCCACCGCATCCCAATCCTCGTCGGTCATCTTGTGGATCAGGTTGTCGCGGGTGATCCCGGCATTGTTGACGAGGATGTCGAGCGAACCCAGTCGCAGGACGATCTCGGCAACCATCGCCTCGACCTCGGCGGCGACCGCGACATTGGCCTTGAGACCGATCGCCTTGACCCCGTGACGCGCGGCGATGCGCGAAGCGGTCGCCTCGGCGCCCGCGCCGTCTATGTCGCCGATCGCAATGAGGGCGCCGTCTTCGGCAAGCCGCTCGGCGGTCGCCTCGCCGATGCCGCGGGCGCCGCCGGTAACGAGAGCGACGCGTCCCTCCGAGCGTTTGGCCATGTCTTTTCCCTCCGATATCCGGCAACCAGCCTGTCGCAGCCGCGCACCGCGCGCAACCCGGATTGCTCCGATTTACGCGGTCCAGAGTTTCAGCGGGCAATGGCTGGCCATGTTGTCAAAGTCCCGGTCGGCCGCGAGCATCGTCAAGTCGTGACGGAGGCAAAGCTGCGCCAGCAGGGCGTCGATCGTCCCGATTTGAACGCCGGCTCGCCGGCATCTGTTTCTCAGTTCCGCGGCGTCGACGTGGTCCCGCCGGTCCGGAATCAGCAGCGGCAATGCGGCAAACCGGTCGATTATCTGCTGCCGGTCCCGCGGTCCGGAAAAACCATGCAGCAATTCCTGGAGGACCAAACCGGTCACGAGAATTGTCTCGCCGGCTTCGATGGCACGAACCAATGCGCGCACTTCTGCCACTGGGGACGCCGCGTCGCGGCGCAGCGTTAGAGACCATACGCTGGTATCGACGAACAGGCTCAATCGCGCCTGCGCTCCGCTTTGTAGTCGAACCCACTGTCCCATTCGAGCTTGCCGACAAGTTCCAAGAGGCGCTTCTGCTGGCGTCGCGCGATGAACTCCTGCAGCGCCTTGGTGACGGCACCCTTCTTCGTGCGCTCGCCACTTACCTCAAGAGCGCGATCCAGAAGGACAGGGTCGATCGATAGATTTGTCGCTATGTGTGACTCGTTACACAGACTGAAACACACCTCGCCAACGCACGCAACCGCTTTACCTAGGCGGGCGTGGGCAGGGCGAGGATCCGCTCGATGAGCCGTGCCAAGCGCACCAGCAGCTCGTCAAGCAGGTCGATCGACCTGGCGGCGTTTTCCTCCGTCAGATAATCCCAGCCGGAATTCACGCCCCACAAGCCTTCGTAGGTCAAACGCTGGGCCAGCAGGGTTCGTTCGCGCATCGACCACGTCACCGCGTAGTGCATTTGCCCGTACATGTTGGAGAACAGGATCGACACTTTCAGCGGAATATCGCCGATCGTTCCATCGTAGACGATCTCGCCGCCGGGTCGCTTTTGCGCCTTGGTCGCGAGGCGGTCGGTCAACATCGGTGTCAATAATTTCCGCAGGAGCGGCGCCTTGGCGGGCTGAATGTCGCGGATGCTGGCGGTGCCGACAAACCGTTCGGGTAGATCGTCGCGCGGCTGGAAATCGAGCGTGGCGCGGGTTGCCGCCATCTGGGCGACGCTCTGGGGGTCGTTCAGCATCATCCGCGTCATCCGCAGGTCGCCGTAGCGCAAGCCATAGTCGAATGCCGGCGCCCGCATCGCCGCGCCGAGGCGCAGCAGGGCAGGATCGGTCGTCCGTACCTGTTCATGAGCCGTGGCGATCAGCGGCGCCGGAAAGAAATGCAGCGCCCCCAACCTCGCCAGCCCATCGAGCAGAGACGTGCGGTCGGATGGCGCCAGCGTTTCCACGCAGTCGAGAAACTTGACAACGCCCGAACTCGGCACGCGCAACAGCGTCGGGAAGCCCGAGTCGGCCTCACGCGCCAGCTCGGCCTGCACCAGCGCCGCGATCGCCAAAATCCGCGCGTCGTCGACACCGATCTCGAGATGGCGCGCGAGCATGCTAGGCGCTCATCCAGCCGCCATCGACGTTGTAGGCCGCGCCGCTGGCGTAGCTGGCGCGATCCGAGCACAGCCACACCACCATCTCGGCGATCTCGCCGGGCTGGCCCATGCGGCGGAATGGGATCTGCCCGATGATCGCATCGCCCCGCCGATTCATCGTGTCCTCGGTCATTGCCGTCTGGATGAAGCCGGGGCAGACCGCGTTCACGCGGATATGCTGTTCGGCATATTCGAGCGCGGCCGTCTTGGTGAGGCCGATGACCCCGTGCTTCGCGGCGACATAGGCCGAGGAAGTCTGGAGGCCAACGAGGCCGGCGATCGAGGCGGTGTTGACGATCGCGCCGCCGCCCTCTTTCAGCATCAAGGGGATCTCCGCCTTCATGCAGAGCCACACGCCCTTCAGGTTGACCGCGATCATGCGGTCGAACGATTCCTCCGACCATTCCGCGGTCTTCTGCCCGGCGGCGTTGACCTGAAACCCGGCGATCCCGGCATTGTTGAAGGCGCAGTCGAGCTTTCCGTAGGCGGTCACCGTGTCCTCGACCATCGCCTGGACGTCTTGGGCGCGGGTCACGTCGCCCGTGAGGGTGATCGCCTGGCCGCCCTGGGCATTGATCTGCGCCACCGTGTCCCTCGCCGCAGCTGCGACAAAATCAGCGACCGCGACGCGTGCTCCCTCGCGCACCATGGCGAGCGCCGTGGCGCGGCCGATGCCGCCCCCGCCGCCCGTGACCAGTGCGACCTTGCCGTCGAGTATCCCGGCCATGCTCGCCTCCACTCCGAAGTCGTTGACGCCAGGATAGCGCGGCGCGAGGTTTGGCGACACAATGGCCGCTATGCCCGGCAGCCACCCCGAAAGATGATCCGATGACCGAAGACTGGACCACGCTGAGCAACGATCTCGAGCGCCTCCTCAAACTGCGCTCGTTCGTCTTCGGCATGAAGCTCTACGAGAACCGCGCGGAGATGGAGGCGATCCCGCGCATTCGTCGCCCCAAATCGGTGCACACGCTCGATCAGGTGGTGGGCCAAGCCTCGCGCCTCGGCTGGACGATCGGGATCACCGCCGAGGACCTTGTCGGCGCGCAATGCCGCGCCGTCGTCGGCCTCGGCAACGCCAAGGACGCGGCCTGGCGCTCGGGCCAGCACATGGTCGGCGTCTGGTACAGCACCGAAGAGGACGCCAGCGCCCACCAGGCGGCGATGGAGTGCGTGCCGGATGGCCGCTTCGAGGCGCTCGCCCTCTCACCCTTGTCGAGCGGCCGGCTCGACCCGCCCGACATCGCCCTCTTCTACGCGACCCCGGGCGCGATGATCTATTTCATCAACGGGCTGCAATGGGCCGGCTACAAGCGCTTCGATTGGAGCATCGTCGGCGAGTCGGCCTGCGCCGATTCCTGGGGCCGCGCCCTCAAAACGCGCGATCCCAGCCTCTCGATCCCGTGCTTCGCCGAGCGCCGCTATGGTGGCGTCCTCGACGACGAGATGCTGATGGCGCTGCCGCCCGATTATCTGCCAAAGGCGATCGCCGGCATGGAGGCCCTGGCCAAGAACGGGTTGCGCTACCCGTTCCCGCAATACGGCATCCAGCAGGACGTCCGCGCCGGGATGGCGGTCAGCTATCCGGGCCGAGCCGGATGATGCTCCGAGGATGAGCGCGGCGATCCCGCAGCCGAACGCGCGGATCGAGGTCAGGAGCGACGACGGCGCCGTCTTGCGGGTGCGGCGCCACGGCGATCCGCGCGCCCCAGTGCGGCTCTTCGTCAGCCACGGCAATGGCTTCGCGATCGACGGCTATGTCGATTTCTGGAGCCGGTTTCTGAGCGGTTTCGAGGTTGTTGCGTTCGACATGCGCAGCCACGGGGAGAACCCGCGCGCCGACCCGGCGCATCACGACTACGCGCATATGGTTGAGGACATCGACGCGATCGGCCGCGCGGTTCGGGCCGAATTTGGTGCGAAGCCCGCCGCCGGCCTGTTTCATTCGATGGCGGCGCAATCGGCGCTATTGCAAACGATGCAGGGTGCTCCGCATTTCGAGGCGCTCATCCTGTTCGATCCTCCAAACGTGCCGGCACCGGACCATCCGGCGTATCCGGCGATGGTCGGCTACGAGCACAAGCTCGCGGATTGGGCCAAAAGCCGGCGCGATCATTTCGATGCCCCCGAGCAACTCGCCGCCGATTATGCGCGCACCCGCACCGGGCGACGCTGGGCATCGGGTGCGAGCAGCCTGATGGCGCGCTCGGTATTGCGGCGGGAGGGCGACGGCTGGGGGCTCGTCTGCCCGCGCGAAAGCGAAGCCTCGATGTATCTGCAAGGGATCCCGCTCGGGTTGTGGCCTCGCAGCGACGAGGTGCCGGTGCCGTTGACGCTGATCGGCGCCGACCCCGAATGCGCCTATCCGGCGGCGACGGGCCTGTCCAACCGGGCGCTGGCGCGGGAGGGCGGGTTCGATTACCGCGCAATCCCGGGCACCAGCCACCTTCTCCAGCTCGAAGAGCCGGCGACCTGCGCTGACGAGGCGCTAGGCGTTCTGGCGCGGCGCGGCCTCGCGTAGCTCAGCGCGGCGCCGCCTTGGGCAGCCCATAACGCCGGGCGATGGCCCGCGGACCTACCGCTGCGCCTTGAGCGAGAGGTACATGTCGAGCGCCTCTTTGGGCTTCATGTTCTTGTGCACGACGGCGTGGACCGCGGCGATCATCGCCTTCGGTGCGTCAGACTGGAAGATGTTGCGGCCCATATCGACGCCGGAGGCGCCCTGCTGCACGGCGTTGTAGGCCATCGTCAGCGCGTCCAACTCCGGCAGTTTCTGGCCGCCGGCCATGACGATCGGCACCGGGCAGGACGCGGTCACGGTCTCGAACCCTTCGCCGACATAATAAGTCTTGACGTATTGCGCGCCCATCTCGGCGATGATCCGGCAGGCAAGGCGGAAATATTTGGCGTCGCGCACCATCTCCCGGCCGACCGCGGTGACGCCCATCACCGGCATGCCACAGCGCAGCCCGGCATCGACGAGCCGCGTCATATTGTGGATTGAGCGCGTTTCGAACTCGCCGCCGATAAACACCTGGATGCCGACGCCGGCGGCGTTGAGGCGGATCGCGTCTTCCATGTCCATCGCGATCTGTTCGTCGGACAGTTCCTTCAAGATGCTCGGGCCGCCGCTGGCGCGCAGCACCATCGGCTTTTGCGACTCGGCCGGGATGACGCTGCGCAAGATGCCGCGGGTGCAAAACAGCGCATCGCACGAGGGCAACAGCGGCACGATATTGAGGTCGATGCGCTCCAGCCCGGTCGTCGGGCCCTGGAAATACCCGTGATCGACCGCCAGCATCACCGTCCGCCCGGTCTGCGGATTGAAGACGCGGGCGAGGCGATTTTTCATCCCCCAGTCGAGCTGGTGCGAGCCCTTGAGAAAAAAGCCCGGCGCGGCCTGGGGCCTCTCGGCTTGGTAGCGTTCGCCTTCAATATCGGCTTCCGGCATGGTCCGCCCCGTCGGAGATGGCATGGAAGGCTGAAGGATGCACATTCCGCCAGCGGCCAGCAAGGATGGCCTCCCGTCAAATCGGTTCAGCGCGGCGCAGCCGCGATGTTGCCGCCATCGACGGTGGTGAACGATGCGGTGGTGTTCCGCGCGATCGCGAGCGCAACAAAGGCCTGCGCTACATCCTCCGCGCTGACCGAGCGGCCGAGGAGGTTGCGGCTCATATAGCTGGCTTCGCTCAGGCCGTAGGCCTCGGCGCGGCGGGCGATCATCTCATCGGTCAACAGGCCGCCGCGGATCCCGTCGGCATTGACCGCGTTGGCGCGGATGCCGGCGGCTCCGTATTCAAGCGCGTACTGGCGCATCAGGGCGAGAGTGGCCGCCTTGGGCATGCCGTAGGGTCCGAAACCGGGCCCGGGATTGACCGCCTGTTTCGATACATTGAACAGCAACACGCCGCCGGTGCCTTGCGCCAGCATCACCCGGACCGCGGATTGCGCAACCGCTTGATGAGCGAAGAAATTGAGTTCGAAGCTCTCGCGCAGCGTCGCCTCGGAGACCTCGCCGATCCGGCCCTGCCACGCCGCCCCGGCATTGGAGACGACGATATCGACCCCGCCGAAGCGCTGGGCGACGCAGTCGAAGGCGGGAGCCACCTCGTCGCGCTTGGTGACATCGCAAACCATCCCGAAACCGCCCAGCGACTGCGCCGCACCCTTCAGATCGGTGCCCTCCCGGTCGAACAACGCGATCTCGGCGCCGGCAGCGCGTAATGCCCGCGCCGTCGCCAACCCGATCGTGCCGACCCCGCCGGTCACCACCGCAACCTGACCGCTGAGAGGGGCCTCAGCGACCGTGCCAAGCTTTGCTTGTTCGAGCGGCCAGTACTCGATCTCGAACAGCTCGGCCTCGCTGAGCGACTCGAAGGTGCCGACCGCCTCGGCGTCGGTCACCGTCGCGACCCAGCTTTCGGCGAGGTCGGCGGCGACCGCCGCCTCAGTGGCGCTGTGTCCGAGGCCGAAAAGGCCGAGCCCCGGCACCAGGATCACTCGCGGGATCGCGTCGAGCTCGCGCCGCTTCACCGCCGAGGCGGCGTTGTGGCGGGCGAAATAGGCGTGGTAGTCGGCGATGAACTGCCCAAGCGCGTCGCGCGCTGCGGTCGCGAATTGGTCGAGTTGGCCCTGCTCCGGCGGCGGCACGATCAGCGGATAGTTCTTGGTGCGGATCGTGTGGTCGGGGGTGGCGACCCCGGCCAGGCCGTAGCGGGGTAGTTCGGCGCCGTTGACGAAATCGAGGATCGCCGGCCCGCCGCGAAAATCGAGCACGAAGCGCTTGTAATTTCCCGGTATCGTCGGGTCGGGAAGCGCGCAGATACCGCGCAGGATCGGCGCAATCTCGGCCGCGCCGGCCAGAGCGGCCGGTAGCTTCGCCGGAACGAACATTTTTTTGCGGCCCTGCGCGAGGCGCTCTTCGGCGCGGCTGACGATCGCGATCATCCGCTCGTAGGCTTCGCGCGCAGTCTCGCCAAAGCTGAAGACGCCGTGCTTGATCAGCACTAGGCCCTCGACCGCAGGATCCTCCTCGAAAACTTCGGCCGCCGCCTTGGCGAGGAGGAAACCCGGCATGATGTAGGGCACGATCCCGACCCGGGGCCCATAGAGATCGGCGCAACGCTCGGCCGCGTCGGGCTGGTCTGCCAGGCTCAAGACCGCGCTCGCGTGAGTGTGGTCGACGAATTTGTGCGGCAGAAACGCATGTAAGAGGGTCTCGACCGACGGGTTGGGCGCGCCCGGATCAATCAAATTGGCGCGCTGGATCTTCACCATGTCTTCGTCCGACAGCGCGTCGCGCGCCCGCAATTTCTGGATCGGCGCGAGACGCACGGCCGGGAGGCCCGGGGGCTCGATAGTCGCCATGTCCCAGCCGCTGCCCTTGACGCACAACACCGGGGCGGGCTCGCCCACGAGATCAGGCAGCACGGTCTTTACCGAAATATTGCCGCCACCATGCAGTACGAGGCGCGGGTCACCGCCCAGGAGGCGCGAGGTATAGACGCGCAGGGCCAGGTCACGCCCGACGCCCGCCTCGCCGTAATGCGCGACCATGGCTTCGGCCGCGCCCTGCGACCACAGGCTACGCATGGCCGGTTTCCCGGTTTTTGCGCTCAAACCGCTCCGGCCGGAGGAAGCTGCGTTCGCGCAGCCCGATCAATAGACACCCTTTAGCGGGGTGGTTTCGCGCTTGTCGACCGCGCCGCCAGAGGCGCTGTCATTGGAGCCGAGCAGCTTCTTGGCGAGGCTTTGGTCGCCAACCTGCTGGCTGGCATCGGGCCCCGGACCGCCAATCGCGCCCTCGGGGACCTTAAACGTCGTAGCCTGCTTGCCGGGCTCGCCGGGCCCGGCCGTGTCGATGACCTTGCGCGCCTTGTCGGCCGCGGTGGCTTCCTGCGGGCGCGGCGCCCCGGGCTGTGGCGGGCGCAGGTCGAATTCGGGCGGGATCGTCAGGGGCGCCCGCGATTCGACCGCGAATTCATCGGGTCCGACCCGGTCCAGCCCGATCGCCTGGCGGAAACCGGTGCAGCCTGGCAGCACCAGGCTCGCCGAGAGACAAGCAACCGCAAGTAGAGGGATGCGATGGTGTCCAACATCGAGCCGATCATGACCGATCATGGTGAAAGATCTTCCCTCCCCTTTGCTTGCGCCGCCGCGCGCCGCGACAGCATGCCCTCAAGCAACAATGCCGCCACCCCGAGGCAAATGGCGCTGTCGGCAAGGTTGAATGCTGGCCAATACCATGAGCCGGCGTGAAAATAAAGGAAGTCGATGACCGCGCCGAAGCGCAGCCGATCGACGACATTGCCGACGGCCCCGCCAATGATGAGGCCGATGGCGACGGCGAGAAAGGTGGTGCGAACCCGACCGAGCCAAACGGCAAGGGCGACGACGACAAACAGGGCGATGGCCGAGAAGATCAGCGAATTGGCGCCGGTGCGGTTAAAAAGGCCAAAGCTGACCCCGGGGTTGCAGGTTAGGACGAGGTCGAGAAACGGCGTGATGATCTCGCGCCGCCGGTCGCATCCGGTCGCTTGAAAATGGCGCAGCAGCGCGAATTTGCCGGCTTGATCGAGTGCCGTGACCGCCGCCGCCACGGCGAGCCCGCGCCCCAGCATCACCCGGTGGCCGGGAGCGCGGCAATGGTGCCGCGGTCGAGAACCTCGGCGCAGCGTCGGCAGAGATCGTCGTGGCCAGGGACATGGCCGATTTCCGGCAACACCCGCCAGCAGCGTTCGCAGCGCGCGCCCGATGCCGGCACCACGACAACCCCGATCTCGGCGACATCGGAAAGGGTGAAGGCGCCCGCGGGCGGAGCCCCGGCCTTTGCCGTGCCCGCCGAGGTGATGCAGAGTTCGGCCAGGTCTACCCCGCGCAACACCGCCAGGAGCCGCGGCGCCACGAACAATTCGACCGCGGCCTGGAGCCCCGAGCCGATGCGCTTTGCGGCTCGCTCAACTTCCAGCGCGCCGGTCACCACCCGGCGCAAATCGCGCAATTCGGTCCAGCGCGCGCCGAGCGCCGGGTCGTGCCAGGCGCGCGGCACAGGGGCGAACAATTCGAGGTGGACGCTGCGTCCCGGCGCGTCGCCATGCCGGGCGAGCCATGCCTCCTCCGTGGTGAAGCACAGGATCGGTGCCAGCCAGCGCACCAGGCAATCGAAGGTGCGGTCCAGTACCGTCCGGGTCGCGCGCCGCCGTGGATCATCGACGCCATCGCAATAGAGGCAATCCTTGCGGATATCGAAATAGAACGCCGACAGATCGACCGCGCAGAAATTATGGAGCGCGGTGAACATCGTGTGGAAATCGTAGGCCTCGATCGCATCGCGCACGACCCGGTCGAGTTCGGCGAGACGGTGGAGGACCCAGCGTTCCAGCTCCGGCATGGCTTCGGGCGCGACCGCCTCGGCCTGCGAGAAGCCGGCGAGCGCGCCCAATAGATAGCGCAGCGTATTGCGCAGCCGGCGATAGCTGTCGCCCATATGCTTGAGAATCTCGGGGCCGATCCGCAAATCCTCGGCGTAATCCGACGCGACCACCCAAAGCCGCAGGATGTCGGCGCCACTCTGTTTCATCACGTCCTGAGGCGCGATGACGTTGCCGAGCGACTTCGACATCTTGCGCCCCTCCTCGTCGAGCACGAAACCGTGCGTCAGCACAGCCTCGTAGGGCGCGCGCCCGCGGGTGCCGCAGGATTCCAGGAGCGAGGAATGAAACCAGCCGCGATGCTGGTCGGAGCCTTCGAGATAGAGCGAGGCCGGCCATTTGAGCTCGGGCCGCTTTTCGAGGACAAAGGCATGGGTCGAGCCCGAATCGAACCACACCTCGATGATGTCGGTACCCTGCTCCCATTCCACGGCATCGTAGGCGTTGCCGAGGAAGCGGGCGGGGTCGGTGGTGTACCAGGCATCCGCGCCCTCGCGCTCGACGACCGCGGCGACACGCTCGACGACCGCACCGTCGCGCAACGGTTCGCCGGTTTTTTTGTTGACGAAGACCGGGATCGGCACGCCCCAGGCGCGCTGGCGCGAGACGCACCAATCGGGCCGGTTCTCGACCATCGCGGCGATGCGGTTCTTGCCCTGCGCGGGGATCCAGCGGGTTTCCTCGATCGCCGCCAACGCCTTCTGGCGCAGATCGTTCGCCGCCATGCTGATGAACCATTGCGGCGTGTTGCGGAAGATGAGGGGAGCCTTCGAGCGCCAGGAATGCGGGTAGGAGTGGACGAGGGTGCCGCGTGCGAGGAGGCCGCCGGCCGCCTCGACCGCCGCGATGACCGCCCCATCCGCATCGCCCGGCTTCCCGTCCGGGCGATAGACCGCGCGCCCGGCAAAGAGCGGCACGTTCGGGAGATAGACCCCGTCCGGGCCGACCGTATCCGGCACCGCCAGCCCGTTCGCCTGGCCAAGCTCCCAGTCGTCGGCGCCGTGCCCGGGCGCGATGTGGACTAGTCCGGTGCCCTGATCAGCTTCGACAAAATCCGCCGCGAAGAGCGGCACCTCGAAATCGTAGCCCTGTCCGTGCAGCGGATGCCGCGCCACGGTGCCGGCGAGCGCGGCGCCGGGCAGGACATGAAGCACGGTGTGCCGTTCGATCGACGCGCGCTGACACAGATCCTCGATCAGCGGCAGCGCCACCAGTAATTTTTCGCCCAGATCGTGGGGGCCGCGGTAGGGGGTCGCGCGGCTCCCCTCGGCAACCGCGTCGACTTGGATGACGGCGTATTCAAGCTCGGCGCTGAATGCGATCGCGCGGTTGCCGGGCAGGGTCCACGGGGTCGTCGTCCAGATCACCGCGGCCGCCCCGGCGAGCGCGGGTAGGCTCGGCTCGACGACCGGAAAGCGCACCCACACCGTGTTCGAGCGATGGTCGTGATATTCGACCTCCGCTTCGGCGAGTGCGGTCTGTTCGACGATCGACCAGAGGACCGGCTTGGCGCCCTTGTAGAGCCCGCCATTGACCAGGAACTTGCCGATCTCGCGGACGATCTGCGCTTCCGCCTCAAAGCTCATCGTCAAATAGGGGTTGTTCCAGTCGCCGATGACGCCGAGGCGCTCGAACTGCTCCTTCTGGCGCTCCACCCAGTGGCTCGCGAAATCGCGGCATTCCCGGCGGAACTGGGCGATCGGCACGCTGTCCTTCGATTGGTTCTTGGCGCGGTATTGTTCTTCGACAATCCATTCGATCGGCAGGCCGTGGCAATCCCAGCCCGGCACATAAGGCGCGTCCTTACCCTGCATCTGCTGGGCGCGGTTGACGACGTCCTTCAGGATCTTGTTGAGCGCGTGGCCGAGGTGGAGGTCGCCGTTGGCGTAGGGCGGCCCGTCATGCAGGACGAACTTCTCCCGACCCCGCGCCGCCTCGCGCAGCTTCCGATAGAGGCCCATCGTCTGCCACCGCTCGACAAGCGTCGGCTCCAGCGTCGGCAGGCCGCCGCGCATCGGAAACTCGGTTCGCGGCAGGAAAATGGTCGGACGATAATCCGTCGGCATGGTCAGCCCCGGGATGAATGCAGCAAAATGACAGCGCCCCGATCCTCAGCCGAGGATCGGGCTCCTAATTCGCAGCATCCCTGAGCGGCTCGCCAGCATGGCGCAGATATAGCAGCGGCAGGGGGTGAATTCGAGGGGGTTGTGGTTGCGCGCGCGCCCATCCCGCCTTCCGGTGACCTGAAGGCCCACGGGATCGCGTGGTGGAGTTCAGTTCTTGCTCCAGTTCACCGACGCGCTGCGGCCGTTGAGAAAGGCGCCGGTGGCGTCGAGCTTACCGTCGCGCAGCGTGCCGGTCAGGTTGATCGTCGCGCGGCGCTTGCCGCTGGCATCCTCGGCATGCATGCGGATCGACACGACACCCGACGGCCGGACGTCGCCCTCCAGATGCATCGTCACGCCCGGGTCGCGGCCAGGCCATTGGCCGGTAATTCGACCCCGCTGGACCGTGGCCTGGGCGCGGAAGCAGCGTGGCCCCTGGGCCGGACCCGGACCAAAACAGACCGGCCCGGCATAGAGCCCCTCCGAAGCGGTGGTCGTCGGGCGCGCTGGATTGGCTGGCTGCTGCGGTTTTCCTACGGCCGCCGGAGCTGCGGTCGTGGCGAGGGCCGGCGC
>JBARKH010000390.1:0-9619 GCA_049801295.1 Allostellaceae bacterium
GCGCGCCATCGGCTGTTCGGGGGCGGGCAGCAGCTTTTCCACCGGCGCGCCACCCGGCTTCTCATTGTAGAGCGAGACGTTCTGATCGGGGATCGCCATGCCACCCGGCTGGGCCGGCTTGACCTTGGTCGGGCCGTCATCGGCACGGATCAGCGGCACCGCCCCACCCGGCACACTCGCCGCCGGGTGACGCGTGCCCTGGACATAGGCGAACCACAGCCCGCCGGCGAACAGCCCCATCGCCAGCACTGTCAGGAGAATAGCCGGCAACCGGCGGTCCGGGCGGGCGAACTCGTCGGCGCGATCTTCGCCCACCAGTTCAAGACCCTCGTCGCGGTCGCTGTACTCGCTGAAATTCTGCCGCATCTGTTACATCTCCTCCACCGGTTCAACCCCGAAGACGGACAGGCCCGAGGCGATGACGAGCGCTACCCCGCGCACCAGCGCAAGGCGGGCGCGGGTCAAGTCCGGATCGGCCGCGATGAGGAACCGCAGGTCCGCCTCGTCCTTGCCCTTGGTCCACAGCAGGTGGAATTGCGCCGCCACCTCCTGCAGGAAAAACGCGATGCGGTGCGGCTCACGGGCTTCGGCCGCGCCCTCGACGATGCGCGGCCAGCTCGCCAACAGCCGTATGAGGGCCAGTTCCAGGGGATCGGCGAGGCGGTCGAGCGGGGCTGCTGCCAGGGCCCCGTCACCCAGCCTTGCGGCGGGCAGCAGCTCCGCCGCGTGGCGCATGACCGACGCGGCGCGGGCATGCGCGTATTGCACATAGAAAACCGGGTTGTCCTTCGACTGCTCGGTGACCTTGGCGAAATCGAAGTCGAGGGTCTGGTCGTTCTTGCGGGTCAGCATGATAAAGCGGAAGGCGTCCTTACCGACCTCGTCGACGACCTCACGCAACGTCACAAACGTGCCGGCGCGCTTCGACATCCGCACCGGCTCGCCGTGATCGAACAGGTTGACCAGCTGGCACAATTTGATATCGAGCGTCGCGGCGCCGTCAGTCACGGCCTTGACCGCGGCCTGCATGCGCTTGACGTGGCCGCCGTGATCGGCCCCCCACACATCGATGAGGTTGGTGAAGCCGCGGCGGAATTTGTCGCGATGGTAGGCGATATCGGCGCCGAAATAGGTCCATGAGCCGTCGGAGCGCTTCAGCGGACGGTCGACGTCGTCGCCGAATTGCGTCGCGCGAAACAAGGTCAGCGGCCGCGCCTCCCAATCCTCGGGCAACTTGCCCTTGGGCGGCTCCAAGACACCGGTGTAGATGAGCCCGCGCCGCTCGAGCTCGGCCAGGCATTCATCGACCGCCCCGGTTTCGACCAGCTCGCGCTCCGACACATACGCATCAAATCCGACACCGAGCGCGGCAAGGTCGGCCCGGATCAACCGCATCATCGCGGCAATGGCGAAGTCGCCGACCGGGCGCAACCACTCTGCCTCCGGCCGGCCGAGCCACTTCTCGCGATCGCGTTCGGCGAGCGCCCGGCCGGTGTCTATGAGATACTCGCCCGGATAAAGCCCCTCGGGAATCGCGCCGATATCCTCGCCCAGTGCCTCGCGGTAGCGCAGATGGGTCGAACGCGCGAGCTGGTCGACCTGGGCGCCAGCATCGTTGATGTAATATTCGCGATGGACGTCAAACCCGGCCTTGGCAAGGAGCGCGGCCAAGGCGTCGCCAATGACGGCGCCGCGCCCGTGCCCGACATGGATGGGCCCGGTCGGGTTGGTCGAGACGAATTCGATATTAACCTTCGCGCCGTTGCCGATCGTCGCATCGCCATACGCCGTCCCGGCCTCCAGGATCGCGCGCAGCTGCGCATGCCACACCGCCGGATCGAACCGCACGTTGAGAAAACCCGGCCGCATCGCCACGACGCTGAAGCCGCGGCCACGGTAGTCGGCGCTCACCAGCTCGTGGCGCCCGAGCGCCGCGCCGATCCGCTCGGCAAGCGCCAGCGGGTTCTCTCGGGCGGCGCCGGCCAGCACCATCGCCGCGTTGGTGGCGAGATCGCCATGGGCGGGATCGCGCGGCGGCTCCACCGCGATGCGGCCAAAATCAAGCCCCGCCGGCAGCGCGCCCGCGGTCACCAGATCATCGAGCGCGGCCAGCACCAACCGGCGGAAATCGCCGAAAATATTGTTCATGCGATGTTCGTCATACCGAGGCGTAGGTATCGAACAACCGGCGATGCTCGTCGAGTGCGAATCGGTCGGTCATGCCGGCGAGGTAATCGGCGACGACCCGGGCGGTCTCGGGCTTCTTGCCGCGGGTCAGCGCGCGCCACTCGCCGGGCAGGCACTCGGGCTCGGCGAGGAACAGCTGGAACAGCTCGCGCACGACCCGACGCGCTTTTGAGCTCATACGGTTAACCCGGTAATGCCGATACATCCGCTGATGGAGGAAGCGCTTCAATGCCCGGTCGTGGTCGCGCATCTCGTGCGAAAAAGCCGCGACCGGCTCGCGGAGCGCGCGCACCGCGTCGACGGTGGTGACGCCGCTCCGGGCGAGCCTCTGGGCGGTCTCGGCGACCAGATCGCGCACCATGCGATCGATCAACCGGCGAATCGCCTCATGGATCAGCCGCGCCTCCTCGAGCCCGGGATAGCGCCCGGCGACTTCGGCGAATACCGGACCGACAAGCGGCACCTCGGCGAGATCGGCCACGGCGAACAGCCCGGCGCGCAACCCGTCGTCGATGTCGTGATTGTTGTAGGCGATGTCGTCCGCGAGCGCGGCGATTTGCGCCTCAGGCCCGGCAAAGGTGTGGAGTTCGAGCGGATGGCGCCGGTCATATTCGGCAATCGAGGGCGGCACCGGCCGCTCGATGCCGGGCCCGAGGAGCGGCCCGTTGTGCTTGACCGTGCCTTCGAGCGTTTCCCAGGTCAGATTGAGCCCGTCAAACTCGGCATAGCCATGTTCGAGGGAAGTCAAAATGCGCAGCGTCTGGTCGTTGTGCGAGAAGCCGCCGAACAGCTTCATCTCGGCATTGAGCGCTTCTTCTCCGGCATGGCCGAACGGGGTGTGGCCGAGGTCATGGGCCAGACCCACCGCCTCGGCGAGGTCCTCGTCGAGGCCAAGCGCGCGGGCGATCGTGCGGGCGATCTGCGCGACCTCGAGGCTGTGGGTGAGGCGCGTCCGGAAATGGTCGCCCTCATGCGTTACAAAGACCTGGGTCTTGTGCATCAACCGGCGGAACGCGGTCGAATGGATGATGCGGTCGCGGTCACGCTGAAACGGCGAGCGCATTTCATGCTCCGGCTCGGTATGAAGCCGGCCGCGGCTCTTTTCGGGATGTGACGCGTAGGGCGCGCGCTTGACCGCCCAAGCCATGCCCCGACCCTACGCCCGGCGGGGGCGGGCGTCTACCGCCTGTCTACAGCGTCGCCAACATGACCCGGTCCAAAACCGCCGCCTCTTCCAGCGCAACGCTCGCCCGGTCCTGCCCTTTTGCGACATTCGGTCGACGCCTGTTTTCCGGTGCCGTCATGGACTTCTGCGCATTGCCGCCCGGGCGTACGATGCCTCGAAATAGAACCTTCGGAACGACGCAATGGACATAGGGGCTTGGCTGCGGGGGCTCGGGCTTGAACGCTACCAGCAAGCGTTTCGCGATAACGAGATCGACCAGCGCTCTGCTTCAGCCAATGATGCGGGAATATCGGCCGATGGCAGCCCCGTTCGTAGAGCGTGGGCTTGCCGACGCATGGACCACGTTCTTTTCAGGGGGTGTCATGGAGTTCTGGACAGAACCACAGATGGCGTCGATCCACAAAATGCTCAACCCGGGCTCCATCGCGATCGTGGGCGCGACGCCGCGGATGCAGTATGGCGGGCGGTTTCTGGCGGCCGCCCTCAAGGCCAAAGACCGGGTGCGGGTTTATGCCGTGAACCCGCGTTATGACGAAATCATGGGGGTGAAGTCCTATCCCAATGTGACGACCCTGCCGGAGGCGCCCGACGTGGTGGCGATTGTCGTGCCCTACGACCAGGTGCTCGATGTCCTGGAGGCGAGCCACGCCAAGGGAGCGGGATCGGCGATCGTGATCTCGGCGGGCTTTGCCGAGCGCGGCACGGGCGACCGGCGCGATCTGCAGGGGGAATTGGGTGCCTTTGCCCGTAATTCGGGCATGCGCATCAGCGGCCCCAACTGCCTGGGGCTGGCGAATGTCAAGGACGACATCTGGGCCACCGCTTCCTCGCGCGGGGCGGAGGGTCTGACCGGGCCGATCGGCCTCGTATGTCAAAGCGGCGCGACGGCGTTCGGGCCGTTCCTGGTGCGCGCGGTGGAGAACGGCATCGGCTTCAGCTACATCATCTCGACCGGGAACGAGGCAGACCTCGACTTTACGGATTTCGCCCGCTATTTGCTGGATGATCCGGATACAAGGGTAATTGCCGGCTTTGTCGAAGGCTTCAAGCGGGCCGACAAGTTTCTCGAGGTGGCAAAGCTCGCGGCGGAGCGCGGAAAGCCGATCGTCCTCATCAAAATCGGGCGTTCGGAACTGGGAGCCCGGGCGGCGCGCTCGCATACCGCGGCGCTGACCGGCGCGGATGCCCGGTACGATGCGATCTTTGCACAATACGGGGTGATCCGGGTCCAGGATTACGACGAACTCCTCGAGGTCGCACACCTCCTCGCCCACACCCAGAAGCCCCAAGTGCCCGGCATCGCCGTCGTATCCCACTCGGGCGGCATCAGCTCCCTCACCGCCGACATGTGCGGTCAGGCCGGTCTCGATCTGCCGCCGCTGGGCGAGGCGGCCCGCGCGGGCATCAACGGGATCCTGAAGGGCTTCGGGTGGGCGGCCAATCCTGCCGATGTGACAGGCTTTGCCAACAGTGAGTCCTTCCCGCAAATCATGGAGCATATGGTCGATGATCCCCGGATGGGGACGCTCGTCGTCGCGAGTGCCGGGGCGGACGCCCAGGCCCAGCAGGTCATCAGCCAGCGCGATCGGACCGACAAGGGCGTGGTGTTCCTGTGGACCGGAAGCCGGGACGCCAAGCCTGGCCTCGCAAAACTCAGACACGCCCGGATACCGATCTTCTACACGCCGGACAAATTGGCCCGGGGCCTCGCGAGCCGCCACGCCTATCACACGTGGCGCGAGCGCCGCCTCGCCGATGGCTTTGCCGCGGCCCCATCGCGCACCGGCCCTCAGGATCAGGCCATCGCCCAGGCTCTGGGCTTTGGGCGTCCGACACTCTCGGAGTCCGAAAGTAAGCAGCTGTTGACAGCCTGGGGCGTGGGGAGCGCGCGTGAGCGTCGGGTAAATTCTGCGGAGGCCGCCGCCCTGGCCGCAGAAGAGCTCGGGTTTCCGGTGGTTCTCAAGGTCGACTCGCCGGATATCCTGCACAAGACAGAGGCCGGGGTCGTTCTGCTGAACCTCGGGAACCCGGCACAAGTGCGAACGGCTTACGCAGAGATCCTGGCCAGTGCCAAGGTCTTCAAAGCCCTCCCCCTCGATGGGGGAGGTGATCGTGCCGGTGGCAATCCATTCGGGCACCGGGCGGCGAATTCACCCCCACCCCTTCCCTCCCCGATCGAGGGGGAGGGAGCAGATGCGGCAAAAGCGATAGCGCCACAGGCTCGGATCCTCGGCGTGTCGGTGCAGGAGATGGTGGGAGAAGGTGTCGAAGTTATCGTTGGCGTGTCCTGCGACCCGCAATTGGGCCCGGTCATACTATTCGGTAGCGGCGGCGTGATGGTCGAGGTCTACAACGATGTGGCCCTGCGGCGCTGCCCCATCACGCGCTCGGAAGCGCAGGCGATGATCGCCGAGGTCAAAGGCGCCCGGTTGCTCCAGGGCTTTCGCGGACGGCCGGCGGCGGACCAGGAGGCCCTCGCGGATACCCTGGTGCGCGTGTCGCACCTCGCCATGCACCTTGAAGGACACCTGGCGGAGTTGGACATCAATCCGCTGATGGTGCTGCCGCGAGGTCAGGGAGTGAAGGCGGCAGACGCCCTCGTCGTGTTTCGCGGGACATAGTGGTCAAAACCTGACGCTTGGTACACGCCGGCTACGGCTGGAATCCGAACCATAGCGGACCCTCAGCCTTCACGGCGGCAGCTGCTCTTCATACCCCTCACCAGTCGTTCGCGACGGCACACAGGATCGGCTGGGTGGGCGGACACTGGCCAGAATGTCTAAGGTTCTCTACGGCGGGAACCACTTCCGTCGCGTTCGCCGACTGAGACGGCGGCTCGATTTTCGGCTGCCGTCTGGGACACTCCTTGCCTTGACCCACCGCAATTTTGCAATCGTCTGAGGGGCGGTTCGGTGTTCCCGCCGGTGCTCCGCAGGAGCGCCCCCGCGGCCGCGTTCCGCAAGCCCTGACGGCTCACGCCCCAGCCGTGCCATACGCGAGCGCCGGTTCGGTGTTTCCGCCGATGACCGAGCCGGCGTCCGCCTCACCTCCTTTTGCCGCGCATCCTCGCCGGCCGGCTCAGCTGGTGGCTTGCTGCCGCATGACGGTCCGATTTCGGCGGATTTCCGTTGAAGCACTGTGGATTGCGCCGGCTCGGGGTCGCTGATTCGCTCTGGTCGTTGGGGCCGGAGGTGAGGTCGATGAGGACGGGATGATGCGCTAACGCGCCAGCAAGCTGGATTGCGAGCGCTGTTTGCTGAAGCCGCGGTGCTGCTCGAACGCGCCCGCCCGCAAGATCCCGCGCTCCATCCATGAGGGCGCCCGCGACAGGGCGCGCGACATCGCTGCCACGGATGCCTATGTCACCTCGCGGCGCGAACGAAAAAAGGTCGACATGCTGTTCGCCCGCATCAAACGCATCCTGAAGCTCGATCGACTGCGATTGCGCGGACCGAACCGCGCCCGCGTTCTGGGCTACAATGGCAACGGCGCGCATTTCCGGCGGACGACCGACGAGGTCGCCAAAGGCGGCTACCAGGAATTCGCGTTCCGTTAAAATCGGCAAATCAGATTATGAACGACCTCCGCCGAAACGCGCGGCAACGACGAGGATGCGCCGGAAGCGGTTCAAATCTCCCGAGCTAGCCTAAAGCTCTCCTTGACGCATGCCGAGCGCAGGACAAACCTGCGTCGCAGGTGCTGGGCGAGTTGATCCGCGAATATGTGACCCGGAGCCCTTCGGTCCGAGTCGCTAGCGGAAGACCCCGCTCCAACAATCCAGAGAGAGGGCGCGCCGTTGAGCGAGATCACGGACAGAATCGACGCCTTCCTTGCAGACGCGGGGATGCTCAAGGGCGACGAGAAGGGCGAAGCGCAGGTCTTCTGCGACCGTCTATTCCAAGCCTTCGGCCACAAGGGATACAAGGAAGCCGGCGCCGAGCTTGAGTATCGGATCAAGAAGTACTCGACGGGTGGCACAAGTTTCGCCGATTTGATTTGGAAACCGCGATTCCTTCTCGAAATGAAGAAGCGCAGCACCAAGCTTTTTCTCCACTATAAGCAGGCCTTCGACTACTGGATTCACGCCGTCCCGAACCGGCCCCGCTACATGGTCCTGTGCAATTTCGACGAGTTCTGGATTTACGATTTCGACAAGCAGATCGATGAGCCGGTTGACATCGTCGCCGTAGAGGATTTGCCGCGGCGCTACACGGCGCTAAATTTTCTCTTTCCGGACGATCCGCCGCCGATCTTCGGTAATGACCTAGAAGCCGTTTCCCGCGATGCCGCGGATAAGGTTTCCCAGCTCTTCAAGGCGCTCGTTGGGCGCGGCATCGACCGCGCCCAGGCGCAGCGCTTTACGCTGCAGATAGTCGTGGCGATGTTCGCCGAAGACATCGGCCTCTTGCCGTCCGGCATCGTCTACGGCCTAGCGGACGATTGTCTCCACAAGGGCCAGAGCGCCTACGACATGTTCGGCGGTCTCTTTACGCAGATGAATACGAAAAAACCGGCGACAGGCGGCCGATTCAAAAACGTGCCATACTTTAACGGCGGCGTTTTCCAGACGGTCGATCCGGTTGACCTGAAGCCGGCCGAACTTGAACTTATCTGCGCGCCAGATGTGGGCGCAGCGACGAAGGACTGGTCAAAAGTCAATCCGGCGATATTCGGGACGATCTTTCAACAGAGCATGGACGCGGAGGAGCGCCATGCCTATGGCGCCCACTTCACGTCCGAAGCCGACATTATGCGGATCATTGCGCCGGCGATCTCCCGGCCGTGGACGGAGCGAGTTGCCAAGGCATCCACGATGAAGGATCTGCTGGCGCTGCGCGCTGACTTGATGAATTTCCGGGTTCTCGACCCGGCGTGCGGCAGCGGCAACTTTCTCTACCTTGCCTATCGTGAACTCGTCCGCATCGAAATCGCGCTGATGACTAAACTCAAGGCCAGCATCAGCCATGCGAGTTTTGAGGCGCAGGCGAAGACCATATCGCTCGTAAGCCCGCAGCAGTTCTACGGTATCGACCGCGACTCTTTCGGCGTCGAACTCGCCAAAGTCACGCTCATGCTCGCCAAAAAGCTTGCCCTCGACGAGGCCATCGAAGTTCTTGAGCGCGACCAGATTGAATTGCCCCTCCACGGTGATGACGCACTGCCGCTCGATAATCTGGATGCCAACATCCGTTGCGATGACGCCCTGTTCACAGACTGGCCGGACGTTGACGCGATCATCGGGAATCCACCCTACCAGTCGAAAAACAAGATGATCGAGGAGTTCGGGCGTGCGTATGTGAACAGGGTTCGCAAGCAGTTCCCCGACGTACCGGGCCGTGCCGACTACTGCGTTTATTGGTTCCGCAAAGCGCATGACCAACTCGATCCCGGCGAAAGGGCAGGGCTGGTAGGCACGAACACGATTCGCCAGAACTACTCGCGTATCGGCGGGCTCGATTACGTCGTCGGCAACGGCGGCACGATCACCGAAGCTGTTTCATCGCAAGTATGGAGCGGTGATGCCGTTGTTCACGTTTCCATCGTGAACTGGATTAAGATTATTTCGACCGGCATCACGCTGCCACCGCCGCGGCATCAGTGGCGACGACCTGGCGCAGGAAAGTTTTTGAAAGCTGCGCGAGCTTTTGGATGAAAAAACTCAATAGAATCAGCCACTGCGAGTTCACTTTGTCGGAGGTCGTCAATGGCTGCACATCATTATATAACAGAGACTTAAAGGAGAAAAGTGCGTATTAGGTGCGCCGAATTAGGTAAGCTATATTGAGACGCATTTTTCGCGATAAACGCTAAGCGGGTCGACATCCTGGTCGTCGACCACGGCGGATGGCCGGTTTTGGCGATCGAGTACCAAGGCGCGGGCCACTACCAAGGAACGGCAATCGCACGTGACACGATGAAAGCTACGGCGTTGAACAACGCGGGCGTGGGGTACCTCGAGATATTCGAATCCGAGGGCGGCGACCAGATCCGAACCCGTCTACGCGAGCATTTGGCACGCCCTTGGGACAGCCCAAATCCGACTGCTTCGAAAACCACCGTCTAGGCAGAGTGTCTCGGCCCTCCTCGTCGGAGTAGCGCGGGAACGAGAAAAGCGATGTAAACCGACATTCCCCGGATTCCTGGCCGGTTGGACGCGATCTTCCGTCCCCAGGGGCTTCGCGACAACGAAATTCGATCGCAGCCGAACCGGTTACCGGCCAAAACGGCGAGATGCTCGGCCTCGCG
>JBARKH010000391.1:0-33563 GCA_049801295.1 Allostellaceae bacterium
GTCTCGATGCTGGCGCCGGGGCTGCGCGGGAACGGCGGCAGCGCCAGGGAGAATTGCTGGGCGACGGCCTCGCCGATATCGATCGCGTTGCCGACGAGCGGCTCGAAGGCGAGTTCGTCCTCGACACTCTGGCCTCCTTCTGCCTCCGCCTCGGGCGGCCCGTAGAGGAGGGTGAACTCTTCCGACACCGCGCCCCCAACGGGATCGAGGGTGACAACGCAGCTTTGCACGAATTCGGCGGCAAAGGTGGCGCGCAACAGAGCCATCTCCTTGCCCTGGCGGACCAGTTCGACCGTGGCGCTAAGCCGGTCGAGGGCAACGAGGTCAAAGCGCCGGGCGAGGGCGGCGCGCTCGGCCTCAGTCGCGGCGATCTCCCGGCGAAACGGTTCCGCTCCGAGCCGCGCCAGCGGAACGAGACGCGAGAATTCCGGGCCGGGCGCGCCGGTCATTGCCCGCGCTCCGGCTCGGGCACGGCCACCGCGCCCGGCGGATCCCCGAACGAAAGCTGCCCCGCCAGCAGCGCCTCCGCGCCCGCTTCGTTCAACCGCGCCGCCTCGCGTCGCACATAGAAGGCCATCGCCTCGAGGAGGGCGGGGTTCGGCGTCGCGGTGCCAAAGAGGTTGCGCGCGAGCGCCGGCTGCAGCACCGAATCGTCGCCCATCAGCCCCTCTTCATAGGCGGCAACGCGGCCGTAAAAGGCTTCCGCCATGCGCTTCACCTCGCGGCCGACGCTGAGGTCGCCGGTGCCCATTTCGCGCAGCGAGCGGTCGAAATCGGCGAACATCTTGTCGAAAAAGCGCTGGCCCAGGGCTGCTCCCTGCTTCTGTTCGCGCTTCAGCCGATGGAGATAAAGAAAGGCGTGCAGACAGATCAGCTCAAAGCGGCCATCGACGGTATCGGGCACGCCGCCGTCGATGAAAAAGCCGGGCCGGCGGGCCTGCTCGACCACACGGCCGTAGGCAAGCTCGGCAGCTACTCGAACGGGATGGGCTTTGAACAGCGTGAACATTCGAGGCAGTCGTGGTCCAATTCAGCGCAGTAATGGGCGTTGACAGCAGCCCGCCCGCGGCTAAAGTCAAACCGAGACATGGCCTGAGGCCATCCCTATGTCAACATAAGCCAAGGTAATCCAACCGCGTGTACCGCAGCACCCTGCGCAAGATACCCTTCCTGGCTTCGGTCGCCATCGCGCTCATGGCGGCCAGCCTCGCCGCGTGCTCTCCAACCGTCGACCAGCGCGGCAATCTGCCGGATCCCGACCAGATCGCACTTATCCATCCGGGCACCACAACCCGCGAGCAGGTGGCCAAGATCCTCGGGACGCCGTCGAGCACCGGGGTGTTCGACGACAAGAACTGGTACTACATCAGCCGGCGGACCGAGCAGGTGTCGTTCCTTGATCCCGATGTCATGGACCAGCAGGTTTATATCGTCAATTTCGATGACAAAGGGGTGGTCAAAGGCATCGGCCACAAGGGTCTGAGCGACGGGCGCGACATTGAGCCGGCCCCGGGCGCCACGCCGGCGCCGGGACGCGAGCTGACCTTCCTCGAACAGGTGCTCGGCAATCTCGGCCGCTTCAACGGCGGCGGCTCCGATAAGAAGACCCCGTAAGGCTCGACGCCCTAAGATCCGCGCGGGTGCCGGGCGGGCGCGTGCCGGGTTCCGGTCATCCCATCGCGTAGAGGTGCTCCGGCGAGGGCGAGGCCTGCCCCAGTTCGACCCGCTTCAGCGCCGCGATCGGCTTTTCGTGGGTCGGCGCCGGCAGGAAACCGAACCGACGCTCACACGATCTTGAAATTGATGTTGGTCAAGGCGAGGCCCGTGGCGAGGGTGGCGAATTGCGTCGCCCCGCCGGCGGCGCTACCGTTGGAATCGTAGATTAACGCGCCGGTGGCGCTGTTATAGACGATGCGGTCGCCGGCGGTCAGCGCGCTCGCGCCGATGACGAACGCGCTACTTGAGAGGGTGCCAAGTCCGCCGGCGGCGGTGAATACCGAATGGCTCAAGAGGATCGTGTCGTTGACGCTGCTGAAGTTGAAGATGCGGTCGAGATTGGTCGCCGCATTGAGCTTGGTGTTGAATACAAACGAATCGTGACCGGAGCCGCCGATTAGAGTATTGATGCCGGTGCCGCCGTTCAGCGTGTCGTTGCCGGCGCCGCCCTTCAGGATATCGTTGCCGCCGCCGCCATTGAGGGTGTCGTTGCCGGCGCCGCCGGTCAGGTGATCGGCCCGAACGCCGCCGTTCAGCACGACCCGGTTGGTCCCGGTCAGCGCCGATGCGTCGATCGTGTTGCCGAAATCGCCGCCGGTCACGGTGATTACGGGGATGCTCAGCCCGGTAAAGTTGGCATTGCTGAGGCTCGTGCTGTTGGCGGCGCCGATATTGGCGAGGGTGATCGTCGGAAATCCCCTGATCCCGAAGAGATTGATCGTCCCCGCCGTCTCGAACACCAGCCGGTTCGCCCCGCCGCTCCCGGCGATTACCTGACCGTTCGTCGGGCTGGCAACCTCGATCGTCCAGTTCGCCCCCGAATCAACAATGACATTGCCGAAATTAAGGAAGCTCGAGCCGAGCGCGCTCAATGTCCCGCTCGTCGCGCCAGTCCGCAACTCCATCGTGTTATTGCCGGCGCCGCCATCGACCGTGCCGAGGAACGCCGCGGTCGGATCGAGGATCAGCGAATCGTTTAGGGCGCCGAAGCGGATGGCGGTCCCACCGCTGCCGCTGACGGCCCCGGCGCTGATTACGGTGCCGTCGGCGCCGGCGATCGAAATGCCAAGATTACCCGAAATCGCCGCGTACCGATTGATCGTCACGGTGCCGCCCGCCAGCAGCTCAACACCGGTATTGGTTCCTGAAATAATCCCGAAATTGTCGATCGTGCAGGCGGCATTCTTTACGTACACCCCGGCGTTGCCGCCGCTGATCGAAGCGTCGATGGAGCCGTTGGTCACGTTGCCGCCGGCGACCAAGAAGACGCCGACGCCGGTGGACGCTGCGATCGTCGCGAAATTGGCGACGGTGCCGCCGCCGCCCCTGATGTAGACACCCTCGTTAGACCCGGAGATCTGCGCGGCGGACGCGCCGCTCTGGCCGTTGGTCACGCTGCCGCCAGTGTTCAGGTAGACGCCGATGCCGCTGGTCGCGGCGATCGTGGCAAAATTGGTGACCGTGCCGGCGGCACCCTGGATCGCGATGCCCTCGGAATGACCGGAGATCAGCCCGGTGGAGGTGCCGCTCTGGCCGTTCGTCACGCTGCCGCCGGCGACGAGGACGACGCCAATGCCGGTGGGCGCGGCGATCGTGGCGAAATTGGCGACGGTGCCGGTGTTGCCCTTGATCAAGACGCCGTCGTTTGTCCCGGAGATCAGCCCGGCGGATGACCCGCTGCGGCCGTTGGTCACGCTGCCACCGGCGTTCAGAACGACGCCGACGCCGGTGGACCCAGTGATCGTGGCGAAATTGACGACGGTACCTGCGCCGCCCTTGATGTAGACACCCTCGTTATTCCCGGAGATCAGCCCGGCGGATGACCCGCTCCGGCCGTTGGTCACGCTGCCGCCGCCGAGCAGAAATACACCGACGTTGGTGGTCGCGGCGATCGTGCCGAAATTGGCGATAGTGCCGGCCCCGCCGGCGATCACGACGCCGTCGGCATGCCCGGAGATCAACCCGGTGGAGGCGCCGCTGTGGCCGTTGGTCACGCTGCCGCCGGCGCGCAGATAGACGCCCACTACGCCGAACGCGGCGATCGTGCCGAGATTGGCGACGGTGCTGGCGGCGCCCGCGATCTGTAGGCCGGCGTATTGGCCGGCGATCGACCCCGCCGAACCGTTGGTGACGACGCCGCCGGCTCTGAGATCAATGCCGACACTCGAGCTTTTTGAGGCAGCGGAGACGACTGTGCCGTAATTGGACACGGTCCAGGCAGTGACGGGTGCGCCGTAGATCGCGTCGCCGATGCCCGCCGCGGTGCCGGTGTTGCCGATAGTGACGCCCGCTGCGATCGTCGCCGGGTTTTGCGTCGTCGCATTGCTGAGCACGATGCCGCTGAAGTAAGAGCTGGTGAAGACCGTTCCGGTCATGGCAAGGTTCCCTGATCTCCCAAGGCGCAACGAACTGCCGGACCCGGTTGCCCAAGCCGCCGTCCTTCCGCGTGTATCCGTACAGTCAATATCTTTTCAATTGCACACATATAGTTGAGATCACTCGATTTTGGCTAAAAAACTGAATAATTAAGCATCTTTCCGATCGCGCACCTGCTCCAACCGATAAAAGCCGGCGCAAACCCCAGCCTTTGCCGCGGTTCATATCCTCGATGCGGCTGGATGCGGCGGAAGTCTGTCGGCGATGTGGAGCTGGGGGTTGGGACGGCGGGGTGATGCCTGCCGACCGCTATCCCTTTTTCAGCTCGTCGAGGAGCTTTTCGGCGTCTGCCTTAGTTCGGAAAGGCGTGCCGGAGCTGAGCAGGTTTTCCAGCACCGCGCGCGCATCAGCCGGACGACCTGCCTTCCCCAACGCAACCGCTACGTGATAGCGAATATCGAGGTTTCCTGGAGAGGCAGCACTCGCCGCCTGAAGACGGGACAACGCCTTCTCGGTATCGCCTTGGGCCAGCAGCACCCAGCCGAGCGTATCCTCGATCGCTCCGCTGTTGGGCGCGGCCGCCGCCGCCTTCTCGGCAAATTCCCGTGCCTTCGCCAGATCCCCGACCTGCTGGTAAAGCCAGGCAAGGTTGTTGAGCGCGACGGGGTCGGCCGCGTGTTCGGCGAGAAGCCGCGTCTCCTCGGCAATCGCCAGATCATACTTTTTGCTGGCTATATAGAAATCGGCGAGGGCCGCGCGCATGACGATATCGTCCGGGCGATCCTTCAGGTGGCCCGTGAGCACCGCCTCCGCCTTGACCGGATCGCCGCCCCGGGCGTAAAGGCGCGAGAGGGCAACCGCGAGACTATCATCAGTCGGGTGCGTCGCGGCCGCCTTTTCGAGCAGAGCCACTGCCTCCGGGCGCTTTCCGCCCCTCTCATACAGGTCGGCGGAAATCAGGTCGTACAGCGAGCTGTCGGGGTCATCTTTCGCAAAACTGCGGGCTTTGGCCAGACCCGCATCCAATCCGCCAATTTCCGCCTCGATGCGAATGAGCTGCTCCTTTATCTGCCGATTGCCCGGATCCTTGTCGAGGCGCGATTGCAAGATCGTCCGTTCTTGGGGAAACTTCTTCGCGGCGGTCAGCAGCGCCAGATAACGAGTGAGGATCGGCGCGGAATCGGGCGCGATCTCGTACGCGTGCTGATAGGCAGTTATCGCACCCGCTTGGTCGCCGCTCAAAACCAGCATGCGCCCCTGAGCATCGAAAACATCGATGTTCGCCGCAAATTGAACGGTCAATTCGGACGCCAGCGCCTTGGCCCGCGACCAATCCTGACGAACCGTGTAAAGGTTGAGCAACTTGAGCCCAGGCGCCGGATCGGTAGGCGCCGCCGCGCGCGCCTTCGTCGCGTACCCGATCGCCTCATCCCATTGTTTTGCCGTCATCGCAAGATCGGCAAGGCCGAGCAACGCAGTGACGTTGTCGGGCTTGCGCGCCAGGAAATCCTGATAGACCTTCTTGGCGTCGTCGGCTCGCCCGGCGAGCACATAGGCATGCGCCAGATTGGTACTCGCCGGTGCAAAATCGGGGTTCTTTGCAACGACACCCTTGAATATCGCTTCGGCGGCCGGGAAGTTTTTCTGGGCCAGACGAGCCATGCCGAGAAGATTTTGATAGAGCAGGTTGTCGCCGTTCGCCTTGACCAATTTCTCGGCGACCGCGGCGGCGTTGTCGGCACGCCCGGCGTGCAGATCCGCCAACGCGAGCGTCGGTCCGGCGATCGTCACGCCGGCCTCGGTGGCGAACACCTTCTCGAGTTCATCGAGGCCCTTGCGGCCCGAGCCGGCATCGATTTCCGAGGCCGCGACCATCGCCTTGAGCGACAGGTTTTCGGGGGCGAGGGTCGCCGCCTTCTCGTATTGCTCGAGCGCGAGGGCCGGTTTCTTCAGCGCAACATAGGCATTGCCGAGTAGGGTCAGCGTCGCCGGGTCGGGCGAGGATTTCGCGAGATAGTCGGTAAGGTATTTGACCGCAGTATCGGGCGCATTCCGCCGCAGTGCGATCATCGCCCCAAGGCGCGCGCCGTTTGGGTTCTGGGGAACGCGCGCCACATATTTGGCGATAGCGTCACCTGCCTGACCATACTGTCCGAGCCCGTATTTTGTCGCCGCCTGCACATACAACCCTTCGGCCATATAGGAGAAAGTCGGGCTCAGCTTTTCGAGGATCTTGTCGGCGGCGGCGAAATCCCGCTTCTTGAAATCTTCCAAGGCGCGAAGGTAGTTCGCCCCGAAGTTCTGCGGCGCAAGCGTGAGGACCGGGTCGAGGTCCTTGTCGACCGCTGCGTAATCGCCGCGGCTGAGGTTGATGTTGGCGCGGCTCAGATGGGCGGTGATGTTGTTCGGATCGATCGCCAGCGCCTCGCTCCAGCGCTGCAGCGCGCCGTCGGCGTCGCCGCGCTTGGCCAGGGTCTCGCCCTTGATCGCGATCGCTTCGGACATTTTCGGATCGGCCGCGATGATCGCATCGGCGATTTTCTCGGCCTCGGGAGCATTGCTGCCGAGCAGGAGCCGCGCCAGGGCGATCTTGGGACCCGGGGCTTTCTCGTCGAGCGCGACGGCCTCACGCAGCAGCGCCTCCGCCTTGGCGCGGTCGTGCAGCCCGGCCGCAGCCATCGCGAGGACAACCCTGACCTTGCTTTCGAGTTCCGGCGGGCGGGCGCCCGGCTTGATCTGCACCGGGAGGTCGGCGAACTTCCCCTGACCCAGCATCGCGTCGGCCAGCAGCAACAGGTAATCGGCCTCTTCGCCCTTCAGGTCGCGCACCGACCGCGCCTCCCGCTCCGCCGAGGGAAAATCGCGGAGCTTCAGATAGACCTGGGCCAGGAGCGCGTGAATGTGAGCATCCTGCGGCGCCTCGCGCGCCGCGTTGCGCAGCTCAATCTCGGCGGCTTTGAGATCGCCCTTCTTCGCATATTCCTGCGCCTTGTTGAGGTAGGCTTGAGCGGATTTGGCCGGCGCACCGGTTTCGGTCTCCTTCGCCTGCACCGGCGAATGGGGGAGGCCGGCAAGCGTAAACACCGCGATCGCGAACAGCGCGCCGCCTACGACCCGGCCTTGTCGATGGTACTGCATCGAAATCTCGTCCTTCCGCTTATCCGGCCGCCGGCTCCCGTGCTACCCGGACCCACCAAACATCCGGCGGCACGCACCCACTCAAACTTCCGACGCCATCCCAGGCGGGGTGCAGCAATGAGGCTCGAATTTGGCCAACCTAACAGGCCGCGGTGGGCCGCTCAAGAGCGGCTGTATTGATAGCCGCGAGGTCCAAGAGTCGAGGGATCGGGTACACCAAACCCCCGGACCGAAAAAGGAGGGCAGCGCACAGGCTCCCCCTTTTCACATCGCGGGTCCGCCGGACATCCCGTTGGGTGGCGGCGACCGACCGCCGCGCCCATCAGACCTTTTCCAAGCCGGTCATCTCGATCGCGCTATGCACAAAACGATTGCCGATCGAACCGCGGGCGCGACACCCGGGCGTGTGCCAACCGACGAATCGTTACTCAATCGTTACTCAGTAGTTGTAGTAGTAACCTTCGTATTTTACGTTGTCACTGTATCTCTGCCACTCGGAAGAATTCTGCTCGCCATAAAAGGCGTTGGCCTTGTCCCAGGACCAGCCGCTGTACTGGTATCCCTGTACGTCCCCGCCCTGGGTTGCCGAATAGGCCATCGCGTCGGCCATCCAGCGCTGATCATTAGGGAGCGAATTGCGCCACTCCGAAAACGATTTCCAGAATTTTTCGATGTCTTCTTTGTTGGCCATCAAAACCTCCGGTTGCGGGATAGCGGTTAACAATTGGATGATAAAATACTACCGATTATTCCGGTCATTGTCAAATTCTCCGCCGGTCGGCCACGTCCGATGACGCCAGCGTCCCCGGCGGTCCGGTTTGGGGATCGCTCGCGCGACCGCCCGAGCTAAGGTAGGGGTCAATCTTCGAACTGCCCCCCTGCCTGTGCTGACAATCCCTTGAGATTCGTGCCGATTTGCGAGAAGGTTGCCCCTGGGTGGTTCGCGAAATCGGACAATCTCACCGAGTACTCCATGGCTAACGAAACGCGCAGCGATCCCGACGGCTCCGCGAGCCGGATGCAGCAGGTAATCGATGGGCAGGCGGCGGAGATCGAAGCTCTTCGCGCACAACTGGTCGACGATCAGTTCGTGCAGGAGCTCAGGCACTCGCTCATCGACGCCGCCGCGGCCGGCGCGATCGCGACGCCGCTGACCCATTCGCGCCTGCTCGAAACGGTCGTGCAGACGTCAATGCAAGTCGTTTCTGCGGAGGCGGGCGCCTTGTTTCTGGTCGATGACGGCGCGCAGGAATTGTCGTTCGAGGTCGCGCTCGGCCCGCATGCCTCGGCGGTGCGTCATCTGCGGGTACCGCTGGGCCACGGGATCGCTGGTCTTGTTGCCATGACCGGTCAGCCGATCATCGTCGCGGATGCCGAGCGGGACCCGCGCCAAGCCTCCGACATTGCCCAAGCGGCCGGTTACACCCCACGCAGCATCCTCTGTGTGCCGCTGCTTCGTAATGACCGGGTGATTGGTGTACTCGAATTGCTCGACAAACACGGCAGTCCCTCGTTCGCGCCAGCTGACATGGAGATGTCGGCGCTGTTCGCGGAGCAGGCGGCAGTAGCGATCGAGCAGTCATTGACGATCCGGAATACGACAGGACTGCTCGCCGCGTCATTGGCACAGCTGGTCGGCTCGGGCGATGATCACGGCATCGCCCAACAGGCAGAGGGCTTCGTTCGGCGGCTCGAGGGGACGCCGCTCTATCAGCGGTCCCTGGACTTGGCGATCCTCGTTCGCGAGGTTGTCGGCTCCGGTGACGCCGAGCTGCGGCTCTGCGAAACCATCCTGCGCGGGTTTGCGGAATACCTGCGGTCCCACCCGGCTTCCTCCTTCCCCGGAACGGAGTCATGGACCTAAGCCAGAGCAGGCCGGCCTGGACCTCGCCGTTTTCCCGAGAAACCCTCCGCAGACTCTCGCGCACACTACCGCTCGACGACATCACCCCGGAGTGGGCCTGGGGCGGCAGTACCGGCGGCGGCGTTCGGGTTGCCGTGATCGACAGCGGGATCGACGCGGAACATCCCGCTATCGGCGGTGTACAGGGGTACGCTGAGATTGTCGAAAGCGGAGGCGGTCTCGCCCTCAACACCGCTGTCCATAACGATGTTTACGGCCATGGCACCGCCTGCGCCGGAATCATCCGCGCCACCGCGCCCGATTGCGAACTCTACAGCGTGCGGGCGCTGAAATCCCAGCTGACCGGGGGCGGCGCCGTGTTCATTGCCGCGATCCGCTGGTGCATCGAGGAGCGGATGCAGGTCTGCAATCTCAGCCTCGGCACGACTAAGAGGGAGCTTTTCGCGGCCTTGCATCAGCTGACCGACCTCGCCTACCACCGCAACATCATGCTGGTATCGGCGGCCAACAACATGCCGATTGCCAGCTTTCCGTCGACCTATGCCTCGGTGTTCTCGGTCGCCTCGCACGGCGAGCCGGATTCAGCACTCTTCTTCTATAACCCTGAGCCGCCGGTAGAGTTCGGTGCGCGCGGGATGAACGTGCGGGTCGCGTGGCAGGCGGGAGGCTGGACCACCGTCACCGGAAACAGCTTTGCCGCCCCTCACATCACGGGGTTGATCGCCCGCATACTCGGCAAGCACCCGGATCTGACGCCGTTTCAGATGAAATCGATCCTGCGGGCCCTGGCCGCCAATGTCGGGATCGAGCGGCAGGAGCCGCCGTAGCTCGCTCGCCCGCGCTGCGATGCCGCGAGCCTGAGTGGGCTCCGGGGGAGGGGGCAGTTTCAACCGACGCGTCATCGATTGCGAATTTAATCGGGCCGCCGCTGCGGCGACCCGGCTCGCTGCCCAAACGCGTTGGGCTGCCGCTTCAGCGCCTCGGCGACCTCGAAAGCGAGTTCGATCGCTTGGCTGGCGTTCAGCCGCGGGTCGCAATGGGTGTGGTAGCGTTCGGCCAACGAGGCCTCGCTGATCGCCTGCGCCCCACCGATGCATTCGGTGACGTTCTGGCCGGTCAGCTCGAAATGCACCCCGCCGGCGTAGCTCCCCTCGGCGAGATGGACCGCAAAGGCGTCCTGCAACTCGTCGAGGATGCGGCCGAAGATTCGGGTCTTGTAGCCGGTCGACGAGGTGATCGTGTTGCCGTGCATCGGATCGATGCACCACACGACCTGGCGGCCCTCGCGTTTGACGGCGCGGATCAGCGGCGGCAGCTTGCTCTCGACGTTGCCGGCCCCCATCCGGGTGATCAGCGTGAGGCGACCCGGCTCGTTGTCCGGGTTCAGCTTGTCGATGAGGCGCAACAGATCGTCGGGATCGAGCGTCGGCCCGCATTTCATGCCGACCGGGTTCTTGATCCCGCTCAGAAACCCGGCATGCGCGCCGTCGACCTGCCTG
Organism: Allostellaceae bacterium; assembly: GCA_049801295.1. Classification (GTDB taxonomy): domain Bacteria; phylum Pseudomonadota; class Alphaproteobacteria; order ATCC43930; family CGMCC-115725; genus DATARH01. The sequence goes on from JBARKH010000391.1 coordinate 10,594, forward strand.
GTGCGGTCGCCCAGCCAGAGCATGTGCGCCGAGCAGTCATACCATTCGCCGCTCGTCGAATCGATCCGGGTAAGCGCCTCCTCATAGGCCAGGAACAAAGCCTCGTGCGAGGTATAGAATTCGGTCTCGCGGATCTGCGGCGTGGTATCGGAATTGAGGCCGCAGGCGGCCATGAAATTGAGTGTCTCGGTCAGCCGGTCGGCCAGCGCCCGGTAACGTTCGCCCTGCGGCGAGTTGGCGACGAAGTCCTGGTTCCAGGCGTGCACCCGGTGCAGGTTGGCATAACCACCCTGGGCGAAGGCGCGCAGCAGGTTGAGGGTGGCGGCCGACTGGCTGTAGGCCTGCACCATGCGTTGCGGATCGGGCTCGCGGGCAGTGGCGGTGAATTCGAGGTCGTTGATGATGTCGCCGCGATAAGATGGCAGGGTGACCCCATCCCGCGTCTCGGTGTCGGACGAGCGTGGCTTCGCGAACTGGCCGGCCATGCGTCCGATCTTGACGACCGGGCAGCCGGCGCCGAAGGTCAGCACGACCGCCATCTGCAGCAACACCTTGAAGCTGTCGCGGATGTAGTCCGGTTCGAACTCGTCGAAGCTTTCGGCGCAATCGCCGCCCTGCAGCAGAAAGGCCCGACCGGCGGCCACATCGGCGAGCCGGAACCGCAGGCGCCTTGCCTCCATCGCGAAAACCAGCGGCGGGAAATGGCGCAGGGTCGCCTCGACGCGGGTAAGCGCCGCTTCGTCGGCATAGCCGGGGACTTGCCGGATCGGCAGGCCGCGCCAGCCTTGGGGCGTCCAGCTCTCTGACATGGCGATCCTTTCCCCACGCGGTGGAGTCACCGGCAAACTATTTAGCGCACATTGCCCGCCATCCCAAGGCTGCAGCGCCGTCCTCACCGTAGACGGTCAGGGAGCGTAGCGGCCGGGCGCAATGATGCCGGCCGGGTCGATCGCCGACTTAATTTTCCCGACGATGTCCCAGAAGGGCGCGTTCGATTGGGTCACCCAATCCATCGAGTGGACGGCCATACGGTAGGGCACAAACCCCTCCCGGCGCCCGGCATCGAACAGCGCGCGGTGGCAGGATTGGGCGCGCGCCGTCTGGGCTGGGTCACGCCGGTCGAACAACAGCGGCACCGAGCTGTCGAAGCACCGGTCGGACAAGCTGGTCAGCGTGATCAGCGGCTCGATGCCGTGCGCCGCGCAGATCTCGCCGACCATCTGCGTGTAGCGGCGCACGGCATCGGGCCGCATCGGCACCAGCGGCGGATACCAGATCAACCCGCAGCCGTCCCGCGCCGGATCCATGTCGCGATCGCGCGGCGGGGAGATGCCGGATCGCCAATACGCCAGCGGCAGGGCCACCTGGCCCGGGCGCCCGGCGAGGATGTGCAATGAACTTTCGAGTAGGCGCGCCTTAGCGGCGAGACGGCCGTCGCGGATCACCGGAACATGGCCGACCAGGCGATTGAGCCGCGCGACCGAATTGGGCGTCAGAAACACGAGCTGCCGCGTCGCCGGCTTCAGGATGCGGCGTATGACCCGCCGCGCCGCCTTGACCACCGCCTCGCTGCCGTAAAGCGCGCCCACCCCGGTCCACGCCATGATCCGGTTTTCGCGGGCGAGGGCGGCGACAACATCCTCCGTCATGATCTGGTCGGTGCCGGCACGTCCGCGCGGATACGGCACCGACATCGAGAGTACGCGGCGGGCATTCATCAGATTGATCGACCCCAATACCCCGCCGGCCGCTCTGAGCGAGCGTTGGACCGCCGCCACCGCCGCTTCGAGGCCGGCATCTTCTCTGACCCCGAATAAAAACGCCTCGACCCGCTGCGGGCGTGGCGCGAGCGCGATCGTCATGCGCGTCACGATGCCGAAACTGCCCTGTGCGAACAGTCCGTCGAGATAGGGGCCGACGCCCCATTTGAACGCCCGATCGACCTCCTCGCCGCCCAATTCGCTCAATGCCGAACGATAGAGCCGGCCGTCCGGCAGCACCGCTTCGAGCGCGGTGACCGCGCCGAAATGATCGGCGTACGGGGTGATTCCATAGCCGCGCTCCAGGGCGTTGCCAATGAGGCTGCAATTCGGCCCGGCGCCGGTCACCGGAACCAGGAAATGATGCCCGTTGCGGTCGAGATAATCGGCGAGATGCTGCTGGGTGACCCCGGGTTCGAGCGTGACGAGGCCCAATTCGGCATCCAACTCGAGGATCCGGTCGAGGCCGGAGAGATCGAGCACGGCGCAGCCGTCCCGCGCCGGATTGGCGCTGCCGTAGCCCCAGTTATGACCGGTGCTGATGGGATAGAGCGGCACCGCGTGGCGGCGGGCGATATCGACGATGGCGACAACCTCGTCGGCCGAGCGCGGCCGCAAGGCGGCCGGGATCGCTCGCTCGACCCCGGTCGTGCAAGCCCCGTAAAGCGGCTGCGCGTCGGCAGCGGCAAGCACTGCCTGATCTCCAAGGCAGTCACGCCACGCCGCAATCGCCGAGGAAAGCTCAGCCGGGCGTGGCAAGAGCGTCATCATCCGCCGGATCCATCTCCAAGGCCTCCAGCAATGGGGCGAGCAAGTGGCGATAGGGCTGCCAGCGCCCCACCGAACTGCGGTAGATCGGCTGCCGAACCTGGGCAGCGCTGGCGGTGCGCACCGGCCGCTGCGTCTGGTGGAAAGCGAGACAGGCCGGGTCCCACTCCAGCCCGCAATAGTCCAGCAATCGACGCGCCTGCCCTTCGAGATCGGCCACCACCGCCTCGTAATCCAGTTCCAGCATGGTGCCTTCGGGGAGCACTTGACGCCAATGATCCATCAATTGCTGGTACGCTCGGTAATAGCGTCCCAGTTCTGCGAGATCATAGCTGAAATCGAGAGTGCCTTCGAACAGCTTTGTAAAACAGGACAGGCAGGTATCGAGCGGATCGCGCCGGCAATGAATGATCTTTGCATTGGGTAGAGCGAGCCGAATGAGCCCGATAAAGCGGAAGTTGTCAGGCAACTTGTCCGTAATCCGTTGTGAGTCCTGAGCAAGGGGGATGATGCTCTCGATGTACTTCCGGCCGATGCAGCGCAACTCTCGTTCGCCCCACGCAGCAACGCCATCCGGGAAGGAAGCTGATTTGCCATGAGGGCGGCAGCAGCTCGCTACCGCGTTTTTGAACTCCGAGATCTCGCCGGCGCCAAACACCTTCGGATGGCTGGCGAGGATCTGTTCCGCCAAGCTCGTCCCGGACCGGGGCATACCGAGGATGAACACCGGTAGCGGAGACGGATCGCCGAAGCCGGTTTTTGCCGCGATCAGCTCAGGCGTGAAAATCGTCGCGATGCGCTCGATCTCGCTCAGCGTAGCCCTCTCATCGTAATTTATGGTGCGGCGTTTCAGGGCATTGCCGTCGCGAAGATGACGGAATGCGCGTTCGCGTTGACCGAGGTCCATGTAGGCCTTGGTCAACGAAAAATGCAGCTCTCGTTGGTCCTCCTCGGGCAACGATGCGATGTCTCGTGCCAGATCCTCCATCATGCGCAGAAACGGATCGCCCGGCTCGAACCGCCTGATGATGGACAGGTTGCGATAGTAGCGCACCGTCTTCGGCGCCAACGCGATCGCCTTCTCGATACAGGTTCGTGCCTCGGCGAGTTTGCCGATCATGATAAGGCCTGCCCCTTTTCCGAAAAGAGCGTCGGCGTCATCCGGCAGGAGAGAAAGCAATCTGTTGGACGCAGCGATTGCCTCGTCGCAGCGGCTCTCGTTGAGCAACGCGTCGATCAGATGCCGCCAGGCCTCCACAAAGCGCGGCATGATCGCGACTGCCCGCTGATATTGCTCTATCGCTTCGGCAGCGCGCCCTTCCGCGTGCAGCGCATTGCCCAGATTGTTGATGGCAACCGCGAAACCGGTATCGAGCGCGATCGCTCTGCGGTAGGTCGCGATTGCCTCCTGGTACCTGGTTTGCGCCTTGAGCACATTGCCCAGGCTGTTGTAAGCCGTTGCAGATTTTGGCTCCTTCCTCAGCAATTTGTGTAGCAGCCGCTTGGCCTCGTCGGGATCTCCTTGCTGAGCGCGGATGACGGCGAGCGAATGCAACGTATCCGGATGGGTGGGAGTGAGTCGCAGCTGCGCACGGTAAAGTTGTTCAGCCTCGGGAAGCCGCCCCTGCTGATGAAGCTGCGCCGCTGCCTGAAAGGCCTGAAACGAGTGGACGAGTGGAGCACGATGCGGCAGCGTGCCTGGGCGGGGAGGCGGCATCCAGTTGGTGGATTTCATCAACAAATTCTCTCGCAAGATCACTTTTATAGTATAGGAAATTCTTTTTGCAACGTAGAGCCGGCCGTCGCATGGCAGCGCCGCTGGTCGGCAAATCCCGGTCGCCTCGCCGACCCCGCGAAGTAGGGCTATTGACGGGCTATGGGAGGCGGCTTCCCGGCGACAGCTAACAATCGGCGACGCGGCTCGCGGGTTCGATTTCCAGGGCCTCCATCAATGGCGCCAACAGATGTCGATAAGGCTGCCAGCGCCCGACGGAACTGCGGTAGATCGGTTGCCGAACCTGAGCAGCGCTGGCGGTTCGCACTGGCCGCTCCGTCGCGTGGAAGGCGAGGCACGCGTCATCCCACGCCAGCCCGCAATAGTCCAATAGGCGGCGCGCCTGGCCTTCCAGATCGCCTACCACCGTCTCGTAGTCGACCTCCAGCATGGCGCCTTCCGGCAGCAGCGACTGCCAATATTCCATCAGCCGCTCGTACGCCCGGTAATAGCGCCCGAGCTCCGCCAGATCGTAGCTGAACGACTGATCGCCTGTGAACAGCTTGGAGAAACAGGAAAGGCAGGTGTCGAGCGGATCGCGCCGGCAGTGAATGATCCGGGCGTTCGGCAGCGCCAGACGGATCAGCCCGATGAATTGGAAATTGGCCGGCATTTTGTCGACGATCCGCTCCACGTCGGGAGCGGAGGTCCGGACCGTCTCGATGTATCTCGCGCCGATGCCGCGCAACTCTGCCGGTCCGAAGCTGACGGCGCCGTCGGGAAGCGGGGCTGCGGGACCCTGCGGTTGGCAAAACTTCGCGACCGCCTGGGCAAAGTCGGAAAGCTCGCCGGCGCCGAACACCTTCGGATGGCTGGCGAGGATCTGCTCGATCAAGGTGGTGCCCGAACGAGGCATACCGAGGACGAATACCGGAGCCTCGGACGAGTCGCCCGATCCCTGCTTCTCGGCCATCAACTCGCGGCTGAACACCTCGCGGGTTCGGTCGAACTTCCTCAGGACCTCGGCCTCGTCATACTCTACGATCTGACGCTTCAGCGCGTTACCATCGAGCAGGTGACGGAATGCGCGGTCGCGTTGATCGAGATCCATATAGGCCTTGCCCAACGCAAAGTGCAGGCCCATCCGGTCCTGCTCGGAGAGCGCCCCCAGGTTGCTCGCCAGGTTTTCCATCTGCCGGAGGTGCCGGTCATCGGGACCGAACCGCTTCACATCGGCAAGGTTGAAATGAATCCGCACGGTCCTCGGCGCCAAATCGGCCGCCTGTTCGTAAACGCGGCGTGCCTCGGCAGTCCTGCCCAAGGTCGCTAGCGCCACACCCTTGTTGAGGAGAGTATTCGGATCGCCGGCGCGGATAGCCAATGCTCTGTCGCAGGTGGCGATCGCTTCTTCGTACCGATCAAGCCTGAGTAGGGCGCCGGCGAGGTTGTGATGCACTTCCGCGGCATCGGGTTTGATTGCCAGCGCCTTCTCGAACCAAGCGACCGCCTCTTCATGGCGTTCGACCGAGATCAGCGTGTTGCCGAGGTTATTCATCGCTATGGCAAAGCCGGGATCGAGCGCAATCGCTCGCCTGTAATTGGCCTCTGCCTCGCGGTAGCGCCGCTGGCCTTGCAGTACGTAGCCAAGCGTGTTGTAAAGGTAGCCGAGCTTGGGGTTTTTCTTTATTGTCTTGCGCAGTAGCCGCTCCGCCTCGCCGAGGTCGCCGCGTTGGATGTGAATCACCGCAAGACAATGCAGGGTATGAGGATGGTGCGGCGTGAGCTTGAGCTGGGTTCGGTAAAGCTGCTCGGCTTCCGGCAACCTCCCCTGCTGACGCAACCGGTTCGCCGCCTCATAGGCCTGAAATGGGTTGGCCAACGCAGGCCGGGCAGGTGGAGGGCCGAACCGGCTTGGCGCCATCCAGTTGCCGGATTTCATCAAGTGCCTTGGCTATCTGTCAGGAAGGACGCTTTTGTGACGCAAAAAGTCGGTGCCCGCAAGGGCCGCGCCATCGAGAACGGCAATCCTGCTTGCCCGGCGCGCGCAAGCAGCGCGGGATCAACGACTGCGTCCGCGGCGGCGGGCTGCCGGCGCAGCAGCCCGGCGTTGATCCCGCTGTTGCCGCGTCGGATAACTTTACAATCGCGTCTGGAAAAACTTACCACTCTGCGTCGCAACATCCGGAGGAGCCCACCGGATTTCGCCGCAACCTATTGAAATAACCGGCTTAGCCTCAAAGCGGCCGGGTTGGCACGAGGCTTGCTAGCCTTAAGGCGCAAGGATCGCGTAACATCGCTACCGAGGGATCGAAAAATGAAAGTACGTCACCTTTTGGCAGGAACCGCGCTGGCAACGACCCTGGCATTTGCCGCCGCGCCTGCAATGGCCACGCCGATTGATATCAGTTCCTTTACGGGTATCGTCACCATCGGATTTGGTAACTTCGAGTCGTTCACCGGAAAGAGCGGTCTGGCGGTCGGCTCCGATAACTACGGTATCATCACAGTCAACAGCATTTCCGATCCCTTGAACAACAATCTGTGGGTTCCAGGCAAGGACGGCCAATTCCTCGCCGGCGTGTTTAGCGGCGTCACCGTCCAGAGCATAACGGCCACTACGAGTGGCTTCAAGACCAGAGCCTCGGGCGGGCACCTCGACATCTATATGCTCTCGGCCAACCCCAACGCCGCGCTAGGCACCAGTGGCTATACGGGTATCGGCTGTGCGGTCGACACGCAGTGCTACAACGGCATCACCAATGTCGGCGGCGAGTTGGTCCTGAGCATGGACTTTACCCCGGGGCAAGCTCCTTTGTCTCCGACCACCACCATTACCTCTCAAGGCACGTCAACTGGGGTAAACGCTGACGGTACTGCCCATGGCTATTTGGATATCGTCGGCGGCACCAATGCGAGCCGTTTCACGCCGGATTTTTTCGATGCCTTCGGCTTCCTCAATATGGACATGAAATTTCAGGATACCTTCTGCGTGAATGGGGCCACGCAATGCGGTGCTCAGGTCGGAGATTGGGGGTTCCTTAGCCACGACCCGGTAAAGGCGGATATAACGGCGGTTCCCGAGCCCACGTCCTTGGCGCTGCTCGGTGCGGCCATGCTGGGCATGGTGCCGTTCTTGCGTCGCCGCAAGAACAAGAAATCGGCTTGATCTGAAGCCTCGGGGCGCGGGCCCGCGGTTCGCGCCTTGATCGGACCTCGGTGGTGTTCTATGCGGTGTGCGTCAGGTTGACTGATGCACACCGCATCGCTTTTGGGCAGCCCGGCGGGCCCAAGGATCTCCAGCGTTCGCCGTCAGCCTCGGCGGTGCACAACGCTGCAGCCACTCGTGGCGTCTAGCAGAGAACCGCCATCCTCAGACGGATATGTCGGAGATTAACAGCGCTCTAACGGGAAGCCGGCCGACCGCCGTCCGGGCGGCATTGTCGCGGGGTCGATTGATCTTACAGCTGGCGGCCACCGCCGCCGCTCTCGGCTGGGTTCCGGGCAATGCGGCCAAGCTCGCGGTGATGCTGGCAGTCTGGGCGGTCGGGTTCGGGCGCATCTCGGGCACGGAACTACTGGCGATGGGCGGGGTCAACCTGCTGTTCGCCGCGATGGATTGGGGGGCGCTCGCCAAGGGGGTCTTCCGCTTCGAGCACCCCGATCTGCTCGGCCTCCCGGCATATGAATATCTGATGTGGGGCTTTTACACGTTGCACGCCCTGCGCCTGCTCGGTGGCGCGCCGCCGCGCGACCGCCGCGTGCTGGCTCTCGCGGTGTCGGCGATCTTTACAGTGCCGTTCCTAACGATCGCCGATCCGACAATGCTCTCGATTACCGCCGGCTTGGCGCTCGCGGCGGCGCTCGCCGTCTTCCACGAGAAGCTGGATTTCGCCTTTACCGGGTACATGATCGCCGTCGGCGCGCTGATCGAATATGTCGGCACCGGCACCGGGCAGTGGAGTTATCCCGGCGCGCCTTATGGCGGCGTGCCGATCTGGTCGGCGGCGATGTGGGGCGGGGTCGGACTTTTCACCCGCCGGCTGCTGCAGCCGCTGGTTTACCGGAAAGCCGCGCAGCCGGAGGCGCCGGGCAAGAGTTTCCTTTAACTGCGCTTGCGATACGGCGATCGGTGACGCGATACTCGGCGGGTTCCACGTTGCATGCCCCGATAGAGGGATGTAACATTCTGTTACATTGCTTGAGATCGTAACGAACGCCGGTATTCTCTATGGGATACCTGGCAACATTGAGGGGCTGCCTTTGCTTCGTTTGGCCAAGAGTGCTTCATGGTTGAACGGCTCCGCGATGGCCGGGTGGGCGTCGATGCGCGCTGCCGCGCCACGGAGCATTCGTCTTCCGGCCGGCATGATTTGGCTGCTGGCGTGGCGCAACCTCGTCACCGATCGCATCCGCTTTATCGCGACGCTGGTGGGCATCGCCTTCTCGGTCGTGCTGATGGCGGTCCAATTGGGTTTGTTGATCGGCTGCGCGCAGACTGCGGCCAGCCTGGTCGATCGTGCCGGTGCCGATTTCTGGATCGTCTCGCGCGGCACGTTGAACGTCGATCAGTCGCTCTCGTTGCCGGCGCGTTGGGAGTCCAAGGCCCTTGCGGTGCCCGGCGTCGCCGCGGTCGACAAGTTCATCCTGCATTTTGTCGACTGGCGGCGACCGGACGGCCGCAACGAATTTGTGAATATAGTGGGTTTCGACGTCGATAGCGGTACCGGCGGCCCGTGGAACGTCGTCGAGGGGTCGACCGCCGATCTGCGCAGCCCCGACACCGTCATTCTGGACCGCCTTTACGCCGATAAGCTCGGTGTTGACACGATCGGCCAGACCGTCGAGATCGGTGGCTTCCGCGCCCGCATTGTCGGCTTTACCGACGGCATCCGCGCCTTCACCCAATCGCCGTATATCTTCACCTCCGTCAAGAACGCCCGCCGCTATGTCCACCTCGACGACAACCGCACGACCTATCTGCTGGTGCGCGCCGCGCCGGGGGCGGACCGGGTCGCGCTCCTCGCTGGATTGCGCGCCGCCTTGCCGGTCACCGACGTATGGGCGGCAGGCACGTTCTCGTCGATGACGTCGCGCTACTGGCTGCTGACCACCGGCGCCGGGCTGGCGCTGATCGTCGGTGCCGCGCTCGGCATCGTCGTCGGCATCGCGATCGTCGCCCAGACGCTTTATGCGGCGACCGTCGAGCGGTTGTCGGAATATGCCACCCTGGTGGCGATCGGCGCGCCGAACAGCTACCTCAACCAGATAGTGCTGCGGCAGGGACTGATCAGCGGCATCCTGGGGTCTTCGATTGGCATCGCCGTTGCGGCCGGGGTGGCGCTTTCCGCTGCCAACAGCACCGCGCCGCTTGTGCTGCCGTGGGATCTTGCGCTCGAGGTCACCGTCGGGGCGCTGGTGATGTGCGTCATTGCCTCATTTGTGGCGATCCACAAGATCAAGACGATAGATCCGACCACGGTGTTTCGGTGAGCGAGCCCATCGTCATCGCGGAAGACGTGCGCGTCCAGTACGGCGCCGGCGTCGCCGGCGTGCTGGCGCTCGACGGCATCTCGCTGGAGGTCCAGCGCGGCGAGGTCATGCTGATCGTCGGGCCGTCCGGCAGCGGCAAGACGACGCTGTTGCAAATCCTCGGTGCGCTGATCCGACCGACCTCGGGGAAGGTCGCGATCGCCGGGCGCCGCACCGATGCGCTGTCGATCAAGGAGCTGCGGCGCCTGCGCCTCGACTGCTTCGGTTTTGTCTTCCAGCTGCATCGCCTGATCCCGACGCTGACCGCCTGGGAGAACGTTGCCCTGGCGCTCGACCTGAAGGGCGTTCGCGGCTGGGCCGCGGAGAAGCGCAGCCGCGAACTGCTCGACGAGCTGGGCCTGTCGGCACGCGCCGACGCTTATCCCGGGCAAATGAGCGGCGGCCAGAGGCAGCGGGTGGCGATCGCGCGGGCCTGCGCGCTCGACCCGCCGGTGATCCTCGCCGACGAACCGACGGCATCGCTCGACAGTACCTCCGCCCGGCAGGTGACGCGGCTGTTTTGCGAGCTCGCCGAACGGCACGGGCGGGCGGTGGTCATCGTGACCCATGACACCAGGCTGATGTCGTCGGCCGACCGAACCGTCATCATCGAGGACGGCCGCATCAATGCAGCGAGCCACACGCCGCTCCTGCCGCCCGAAGCGTCGGCGGGTCCACGCTGGGAGAATTAACCATGCGACCACGACGGGCGGTGATGATGGCGGCGTTCGGCATGACGCTGTTGGCGACCGGCTCTGCCGCCTGGGTGTCGCTCGGCCCGAGCCGGTTGACCGCCGCCGAAGCGGTGCCGGATGTCGGGCCGGCCAAGGCGGGCGCGGAGCGAACCCAGGTTGCCGCCCAGGGGCGGGTGGAACCGGTTTCCGAAAAGTTCGAGCTGGCGATCGGGCTGGTCGGCACGTTGGCGGCGGTTTATGTCGGTGAGGGCGACACGGTCAAAAAGGGCCAGCTGCTGGCGGAGCTGGTTAGTGACGACCAGAAGGCGCGCGTCGCCGAGAGGGAGGCGCAGGTCAACTTGCGCAAGGCCCAGCTCGACAAGCTGTTGAACGGCGCCCGGCCGCAGGAGCGGCAAGAGGCGAAGGCGCATTTCGACCAAACCGAGGCCGATGTCGAGCTTGCCAGGCAGCGAGTGGCACGCAAGCAGCCGCTGGCCGCGCGAGAACTCCAGACCCAGGAAACCCTCGATCAGACGATCTCCTCGCTGCGCGTGGCCCAGGCCAACGACGATGCCAACCGCGCGGCGCTCGATCTGATCAACGCCCCGCCGCGCGCCGAAGACGTCGCGATCGCGCGGGCCAATCTAGCCCTGACCGAAGGCGATCTCGCGGAGCAGCGGGCGCTGTTGGACAAGATGCAGTTGCGCTCGCCGATCGACGGCGTGGTGTTGGAGCGTTTTCTGAAGACCGGCGAGACCATCAGCATTCAGCCGCTGCTTCCGATCCTGGAGGTCGGGGACATGCGCCGGCTGCGGGTCCGCGCCCAAATCGATGAGACCGATGTCGGTCGGGTGCAGCTGGGTCAACGTGCCCGGGTGACCGCTCCCGGCTATCCAAATCGACAGTTCGGCGGCGTGATCGCGCGGATTGGTCGGAGGATGGGGCCGAAGACGGTCCGCAGCGACGAGCCCACCGAAAAAAACGACACAAACATCCTCGATGTGCTGATCGATCTCGACGATCCGGGCGTGCGGTTGCCATGCGGGCTGCGCGTCAACGTGTTCATCGAACCGCCGCACATCGCCCAGAACTGACCGGGCCGAGTCTGGCAGCGGAGAACGATCATGAGCGACAGCGCCGACCCGAATTTCGCATGGCAGTACGACGAATATTTCGACATCGTGCGTGCCGACAATCCGGACCGGCTCGATCGGGTGTATCGCTTGCGCTACCAGGTCTACTGCCTCGAACATCCGTTCGAGAATGCCGCCGAGCACAGCGATGGACGCGAACGCGATGAGGACGACGACCGCTCGGTTCACACCCTGCTGGTGCATCGCCAGACGGGCGCCGACGCCGGAACCGCGCGGGCGATTTTACCGAAAGATGTGCAGCGCCGACCGTTGCCGATCCAACGCATCCTCGCTTCGCAAAATGGCAGCCTAACAAATTGCTTCCCGGCGCACTCAACGGCGGAGATATCGCGTTTTGCGGTGTCCAAGGAGTTTCGCCGCCGCCGTGGCGAGGAGCGTTACGCTGACGCGAACGTCCCCGGCGACGCACCCGCGACGCCGACCGAACGCCAGATGATACCTTATATTACATTCGGGCTCATCCGCGGCATCATCGAGGTTTGCCACGAGCATGGCATCTCCCATATCAGCGCCGTCATGGAGCCGGCCCTGATCCGCATCCTCGGCCGGTTCGGGCTGCACTTCGAGGCGATCGGCGCCCTCGTCGAGTACCATGGGGTGCGGCAGCCTTGCGTCGCCCGCATTGCCGACCTGGTCGAGCGCAACCGCGCCGAAGGTACGCTATTGTGGCAGTACACGGGGAAGTACGCAGCGGGGTTATAGGCGCTCCCTACTGGCTGATGAGCTCGCGGCATTGCAGGAACAGGGCGCGATCTAATAGCGAGCCGGCGGGGGTCGTCGAATGCCTCTGAGCGAAGCTCCCGAGCGAAAACCAAGATCGGCCTCGCCAACCCCGTCTATAACATGCAGCGAATGGTCTGGCTCACTGGCCAGGCCGCACCAGCCTGATCCAAGAGAGCCACCGCCGAACCGGGTCGAGCCGCAAACCCCGAGCGCCGCAATCAGCCGATCGCTGCCAAAGTCGAATGCCCCGATCTTCTCAGGCAGAAAACATGGCCATTGGAGGTCTCCGGCTGTCTATCAACGGCCTGACGACCTATCAACGGCCTGACGGCGCGATTCTTGGCGCGCGCGGCGAAAATCGCCGAACCAGGCGTACCATGACCGCATACCGCAACTTGAATCTTCGCGGAATGGTTGACGTGCCTGGTACTTTTCCGTGTTTATAACCTGTTACAAAATGATACAATTTGTCTCTGGCATCGATGTCGTTTGCTGATTCTCCTGGGGGTTGATGCTTCGACCATTGCCAGACGCATTTGGTGATTCCATTCAGCTGTCCAAGGACCGAGCCGTCGCACCGCCGTCAGCCTCTGTCGCATCGCGCATTCTGAGGTTGGGCCGAGGGGCAAACGCCGGGATCGAGGCGGAGAGGTGCCGTGTCTGGGGGTGATATGGACAATTCATCTTTCTTGGCGACCACCTCCGACAGCGATGTCGCAGCGGCGTTGCCGCTTGGATCGAAGTTGAAGCCGACCGGCCAGGAAAATCCGCGCTGCATCGTCTCCTCTCCATCACCACCACGTCTCCGATCGAAGGGATCAAATCGGCACCGAGCCGTGCCTCAACCCATCAAAGAGGAGAGAAGACCAGGATGACTGCCGACACTATACTCTCTCCAGTTCACCTTTACCGCGGCAGCACAGAAGAAGGTACTTCAAGGTATCCGGCCACCAGCGCCGGGATGCGGCCTCGGTCAAACCTGTCCACACAGCTTAGTTCAGTGATTCCTGCTTGTTGCGGGCGCGGTCTGGCGAATTGTCAGACCGGTCTGGGGGCATCCGCCACTAACGGAGCATGAAATGGGTCAAGGTCAAGACGTTTGGGAACATTATAACCGGCATTTTTCGGTTGTACGTGCGAACACCGCGAAGCTTCTGGATCAAGTTTATCGTCTGCGCTACCAAGTGTACTGTGTTGAGAACTCGTTTGAAGATTCCGCCGAACATCTTGATGGGCGGGAAACGGACGCGCATGACGAGACAGCGGAGCACATTTTGCTGTTTCATCGTAACAGTGGCGCGGCGGTCGGCACCACGCGCGTGATTATGCCGAGTCGCGTAACCGGTTGGCGGCCGCTTCCGATCCAGCTCGTGCTCGCATCGGGGGATCGGCAGGCCTTCGATCGGCTGCCGGTCCGTCAGACCGCCGAAGTCTCGCGTTTCGCGGTCTCCAAAAAATTTCGCGGGGAGGGGTACGACCAGCGTCTCATGCGCTATATCACCTTCGGGCTTATGCAAGGCATCGTGCAAACGTGCATCGAATACGGGATCACCTATATTGCTGCGATCATGGAGCCTTCGCTTATTCGGATGCTCCTGAGGTTTGGCCTCGAATTTGAGCCGATAGGGGAACATGTTGAATATCATGGTGTCCGGCAACCGTGTGTGGCTCGCCTTGCCGACCTTGTCGAGGGAACGAGGCCTACGCCGCTGTGGAAGTTCGTCAGCATTCGGCACACCTTTTCGCATGGCGCGCCTGCGACTCCATTATTAATATCCTGAAGACTGTACGAACCGCCAACGCGGTTCGCCTTCAGCTTCATGCCCTGGCGTTTTGATGACGGCATATCGGCGAGTTCCGGCGCGACGCGGCTGAGCCTCTCGCCATTTTGGCTGTCCGCGGGTCGGCGGCGGTCGAATTTCGTTGCCGCGCGCCGCGCCGAGACGGAAAATCGTACCCGACACACCGGCAATCCCGAGAATGCCGATTGATTTGAGGAGCCACGGGTGAGGACTCCGCTCTACGATCCGCGCCAACGTCCTCGGAGCCCCAACCGGCTGATATGACTGATGCCGAAGCCGGCCGAAGCGGAGACTGGGACGGCCGGTTCGCTGGACGGGGGTGATCGCCTTGGCAGAGACAGCACATTCGGGGTTGCCGGCCGGAGGCGTGCGGCGGATCCTGGCGATCGACGGCGGCGGGATTAAAGGGGTCTTTCCGGCCGCTTTTCTCGTCGAACTGGAAGCTCAACTCGGCCAGCCGATTGCGGGCTATTTCGACTTGATCGCCGGCACCTCCACCGGCGGCATCATCGCATTGGGCCTCGGTCTTGGCTTGACGGCGAAAGAAGTCCTTGAATTGTATGAGTTGAATGGCAGCCGGATTTTCCCGCATTCTCGCGGTTTTGCGCTCCGCGGCATCTTTGGTGCAAAATACGCCAAGGGTGCGCTCGCCGAAGTGCTCGACGAGGTCTTCGGAAAACGGCTCCTCGGAGAAAGCCGAACGCGCCTCATCATCCCGTCACTTAACCTGGCGACCGAGCACGTTCACATTTACAAAACATCGCATCACGCGGGATTAATCAATGACTTCAAAGTCCCCGCTGTCGAAGTGGCGCTTGCCACGGTCGCGGCACCGACCTACTTCCCGGTCCATCTCTCGCCGGAAGGAGTGCCCTTCGTTGACGGCAGCGTCTGGGCGCGCAACCCGATGGGCCTTGCCGTCATCGAAGCGATCGGCATCCTTGGTTGGCCGCGCGAGTCGATCCGCCTGCTCAGCCTCGGTTGCACCGCGACCCATCTCGATGTGTCGTGGACGTCATGGAAAAAACACACATCGCTCGGAGCGGCGTTTTGGGCTGCCCGTCTTGCCGATGTGTTCATGAAAGCTCAGTCTTCCTCGGCGATCGTTACCGCGCATGCCTTGGTTGGCGGAGAGAATGTTTTCCGCATCGACCCGGACATGAGCCAGCATCGTTTCACTATTGATGGCGTGCGGCACATGCCGCTGCTCCGTCAGCTCGGCCAGAGGGAGGCATCCGAAGCATTCCCAATGCTGGCGCCGGTATTTTTTCAGGAGAAGGCTGCCCCCTTCGAGCCCTGCCATCGCTTGCCGTTGCCGCCGGCGACAACGCTGCAACCCGACGCTGTCAGCGCATGAGTTCGCGATAGGGCGGCTGCGCCATTCCACTTTTAGATGGGCCTGCTCCCTGTTGCCTCGCCGGGGGTGGTGTCGCCGAGGCGGGCGCGATTGAGCCTCGGCGCCATGATTGCAGCGGGCCCGCCCTGCGCCCCCGTGGCCGCCGCCGACCCAGCCGTCAGAGCCGCGATCCTCGACGAGGCGCTGCCTTATCTACGCCGCTATTCCGGGCGTCTAGCCGTCGTACAGCGTCTCGAACGCCGCCCGATAGGCCTCGCGGATCGCGTGCCGCCGGATCTTCAGGGTCGGCGTCAGCTGCGCGTTCTCCAGGGTAAACGGCTCGGCGGCGATCGTGAACCGCCGCACCCGCTCGGCCGCGGCTAAGCCTCGATTGATCCGGGCAACAACATCGCCAAGCGCCTTGTGAAAGCCCGAATCCTCTGCGAGCGCGGCAAGATCCACCGCAGTCGTATGAGCCTTCGCGTGGGAGGCGGCGAACCCGGGGTCGGGAACGATGACCGCGACGAGATAAGGCCGCTGGTCGCCGAACACCATCGCCTGGGCGATTTCCGGCGCGAGCGTCAGCGCGCCCTCGACCCGCGCCGGCGCGATCATGTCGCCACCCGAATTCTTGATGAAGTCGCGCTTCCTGTCGGTGATGCTTAGATATCCATCGGGGCCGAGATGGCCGATATCGCCGGTATGCAGCCAGCCGTCGATGAGGGTGCGCGCCGTCTCCTCGGGGGCGTTCCAATAACCCTTCATCACATTGTCGCCGGCGACGAGAATCTCGCCATCCTCGGCGATGCGAACCTCGACCCCGTCGAGCGGCGGGCCGACCGTGTCAACCCTGATCTGCCCGGGTGGGTTGCAGCAGATGACCGGCGCCGCCTCGGTCTGGCCATAACCCTGCAACAGCTGCACCCCGAGCGCGACAAAGAAGCCGCCGATCTCCGGGTTGAGTGGCGCGCCGCCCGAGATGATTGCCTTGAGCCGGCCACCGAAACGCGCCCGCACCTTGTCGCGCACCAGCTTTTCAAGGACCGGATCGATGAGCCGGTCGCCGAGCGACAAGGGCTCGCCGGCTAGGCGCTTCCGTCCGACCGCAACGGCGCGTTCGAATAGGCCGCGTTTCAGCCGGCGCTCGCGCTCGATCCCCAGCCGGATGCGCTGGTGCATCGTCTCGTAGAGCCGAGGCACTGCAGTCATCATCGTCGGTCGCGTTTCGAGCAGGTTGCGCGCCAAGGCGTCGGCCCCTTCGGCGAAATAGATTTGGGCGCCGAGCGAGATCGGGAACATCAGCCCGGCGCTATGCTCGTACGCATGCGACAGCGGCAGAAAGCTGAGGAATACCTCGTCGTCGAGGCCAAGGGTCTCAAGCAGACGGTAGGCGCCGCGACAATTGCCGATGATGTTGCGATGGCTCTGCAAGACCCCTTTCGGTAATCCGCCGGTGCCCGAGGTGTAGATGATGCACGCGGTGTCGTCGGGGGTCAGCGCCGCGACTCGCGCGGCGATGTCGTCGCTCGTCTCGCTGCCGAGCGCCAGCACATCGTCCCAGGCGCGCAGATCGAGCGCCGATGCCACCCCGTTCGTAGGCTCCATCGCAACGACCACGCGCACGCTCGGCACCAACGCAGCGGCCGGGAGGAGTCGGGCGGCCAGCGCCGCACTCGAGACGATTGCCACCCGCGCTCCGCTGTTGCCGAGGATGTGGCGGTGGTCCTCGACGGTGTTGGTGACGTAGGCCGGCACAGTGATCGCGCCGGCCGCCATGATCGCGAGGTCGGCGACGACCCATTCCGGCCGGTTTTCGGACACGAGGGCAACCCGGTCGCCGGTCTCGACGCCGAGCGCGGCGAGGCCGCGGGCGAGCCGCATTACCGAATCGGCGGCTTGCGACCAAGAGAGCGACTGGTATTCGCGGTGGCGTTTGGCCCACAAAAACGGCTGCGCCGCGCGTTGTCGTGCCACCTCAAGGAACATCGACGGCAGGCTGCCGCAGCTCGCGTAGTCCATCTTTTCCTCAACGTTCACTGCCGATCGGATGTCGGCCGCGCCTCATATTCGCAGAGCGATCATACCGGAATTTTCGGAAGCCGTTGCGACAATGGTTCGGGAGTGGACGGCAGCGGCCGGTCCGCCGGCGCCGGGTACCGCACGCGATCCTGCTCGAGGGGTTCGCGGGAGGAGCCGGCATGTTGATCCGCGGCGGCTGACGGCTCGCGAGCTTGTGCCGTCTCACCCGGCGCGCCCATGCGGCGGCCTTGCGCCGAGCGTGAAGAGCAGCGAGTGGCCCACGGGTACGGAGCAAAAACGAGGAACCGCGATCGGAGAAGCTCTTATTGCTTATTGTCCGCAGGCGCAAAGCCGCTTGACCGCGGCGACATAGTTGATCGTCTCGGGATAGGGCGGCACCGCGCCGCGGGCGAGCACCGTTGCCTCGCCCGCATTATAGGCGGCCAATGCAAGCGTCAAATTGCCGTCAAACATGACCAGCAGCGAGCGAAGATAGGTGGCGCCGCCGCGGAGGTTGTCGCGCGGGTCGAAGCGATCAGCTACACCGAAGCGTGCGGCCGTTTGCGGCATCAGCTGCATCAATCCCGCCGCCGCCTTCGGCGAGACCGCGCGGGGGTTGAACCCCGATTCCACCGCCATTACCGAGAGCAGCAGCTGGGGGTTGATGCCGAATTGCAGAGCCGTCTCGTCCGCCAGCGCGCGGATCGCCGGCGGCGCATGCGCCAAACTGACCCCAATCGCGCCGCCCCCCTGGCAGCCGCGCATCGGGGAGGACGGCACCCCGGCGAGCAGCTGGAGAAGGTTTGCGGCCTGTGGCACGCCGCCCCCCGCGGCCTTGCGCAGCCACATCACCGCGGTGGCGTCGCTGCGCGCAACCCCACGCCCGTTCAAATACATCCAGCCGAGGTGGAAGAACGCCCTGGGGTCTCCGCGTCCGGCCGCCCGGCAATAGAGCTCCAGCGCCGCTCGATAGTCCTGCCGCACCATCTCGCCGTTCTCATAGCGCTCGGCGAGAGCGACGGTGTCCTCACTCTGAGCGAGGGGCGGGCGCGCACCCCCGGCCGGGGTCGCGACAGCGGCTGAAGCGAACCCGGACAGGGTCGCCGCCAGTAACAGGATTTGTGTCCACCGCCTCATCTCGACAAACGCGAAGCGAATGTCGGCGCGTATCGCCGCTTGGCGCCCGCGCGGCATCACGCCAGCCATCGTTCTTTCCACGCTTGAAACATCAGCACGGCCCAAAGCGAGGCTTGCCAACTCCGCTTGCCCCCCTGGTGCTCGCGCCAGCGGCTGCGGATCGCCACCGGGTCAAAGATACCCTCCTGCGCCAGGCGGCGTTCGTCGAGAAGATGCTCGGCCCAGTCGCACAGCTCGTGCCGCAGCCACGAATCGACTGGCATGACGAAACCCTTCTTCGGGCGATCGACTAATTCTTGCGGCACATAACGGTGGAGCACGCGCCGCAGGAGGCGCTTGCCGATGCCGTTCCCGGCCTTCATCGCCGGCGGCAAGGACCAGCTGAACTCAACCAGCCGATGATCAAGTAGCGGCACCCGCGCTTCAAGCGAGACCGCCATCGAGGCGCGGTCGACCTTGGTCAGGATGTCGTCCGGCAAATAGGTCAGCGTATCGAGATACTGCATGCGTTCGACAAAATCGGGCACGAGCGCTCGCAAGCCGGAATCCTCGAGCGGTCCGGCTGGCTCGCGGCCAGTCCTCATCACGCCCGAGGGATCGACCCAGAGGCTGATGATCTGGCGATAAAAGGCGCTCGCCTCCGGCGCACCGGCGAGCACGCCGGCCAGCTTGTGCATCTTGTCACCGAACTGTTCGGGGCGGCGCTCCTCGGGGATCACCGTCCCCAGTGTCGACCAGGCGGCGGGCGAAAGCGCCCGGATCCCGCACGCGGCGAAGTTGCGCACCGGCTGCGGCGTGGCGTCGATCCCGCGCCATATCGCCTCGCCGCGAAAATAGCGGGTATACCCGGCAAACAGCTCGTCACCGCCGTCGCCGGACAACGCGACTGTGACGTACTGGCGAGTCATCTTCGAGACCAGGTAGGTCGGCACCTGGGACGAGTCGGCGAAGGGCTCGTCATACATATCGGCGAGCTGCGGGATCACCTCGAGCGCATGCTGCGGCGAGACATAGAGCTCGGTATGCTCGGTTCCGAGATGGCGGGCCACGGCCGCCGCGTTCTCGCCTTCGTCATAGCCTGGCTCGTCGAAGCCGATCGAGAAGGTGCGTACTGGCCGCGCGCTTTGCGCCTGCATCAGCGCGACGACGGTCGATGAATCGATCCCGCCGGACAGAAAGGCGCCAAGCGGCACGTCCGCGACCATCCGCCGCCCGACCGCGTCGCGCATCAACGTGTCGAGCGCATCGGCGGCCTCTTCCTCGTCTCCGGCGAACCGCGTCGCCTGACCGTGGCACGCGACCTCGTCAAGCGACCAGTAGGCGGCGATCGCGGGTGGGCCCTTGGAGCGGATCGTGAGTATCGTACCCGGAGGCAATTTCTGGACGCCGCGATAGATCGCGTGAGGCCCCGGAACGTAACCGAAGCGCAGGAACGCCGCGAGCGCATCGTGATTGAGCTCGGGCGACCAGCCCGGCGCCGCGCGCAGCGCCTTTAATTCGGAGCCGAACATCAGGCGGCCGCCGAAATCAGCCCAGTAGAGAGGCTTGATGCCAAGCCGATCGCGGACAAGGTAGAGCACCCGGTCCTGCCGGTCCCACAGCGCCATCGCGAACATGCCGATGAGGCGCCGGACCGTCGGCTCGACGCCCCACAAGGCGGCGCCCTCGACGATGGCTTCGGTATCGCTGTGGCCCCGGAACCGAATTCCGGCCGCCACGAGCTCCGGTCGCAATTCGTCGGCGTTGTAAACTTCGCCGTTGTAGGAGATGACAAACCGCCCGCAGGGCGAGACCATCGGCTGCGCCCCCGCCGGCGACAAATCGACGATCGAGAGTCGCCGATGTCCGAGCGCTAGCCCGGCTTCCCGATCGATCCACAGATCGCCGGCATCCGGACCGCGGTGAACGAGGGTCTCGGTCATCGCCGCGACGCTGGAAGCCAACACCTCCGGTGCGGTTTGGCCGTTCCGCTCCCACAACCCGGCGATGCCGCACATCCAGGGGCTCCGCGCGCCGTCAGCCGCCGACCTGGCGGAGCAGGTCTTGTGCCTGAGCGCGGTCCGCAAACGAGCGATCTCCCGCCAGCAACTGGTGCAGCAGCGCGAGGGCATCGCTCTTACGGCCCGCAGCCGCAAGGGCCTGCGACAAGTGAAATCCAATCTCCGGTCGGTCGCGATCAATCCCCCACGCCTTGTCGAGCGCATCGACGGCTGCTGCCGGGTTGCCGCTGTGCAGGAGGATCGTCCCGAGCGTATCGAGGAATTCGACCGACTGGGGGGCGAGCGCGACGGCGGCGCGCGCGTGGTCAAGTGCCTGGTTTGCCTCCCCAAGCTGCGACAATATCCAGGCCAGATTGTTCTGCGCGATCGCGTTCTTGGGATCGCGCCGGACGATCTCCGCATATTGCTTATCGGCCTCGGCGAGCCGGCCGTCCTTGACGCAGATGTCGGCCCATATCTTGCGCGTCTGGTCGTCCTCCGGGTGCGCATCAAGCCAAGCTTGCAACGTCTTCGCCGCATCGTCGGGATGACCGAGACGCAGCTCGGAGTCGGCCCGGCGGCGAACATCGGCCGCGCCTTTGAGTGCCGCCACGCGCGCGAATGCGGCAGCCGCATCATCCACCCGCCCCAACCCCTGCGCGACGAGGCCCTCGAGTTCGATCACATCGACATTGTCCGGGGCGGCCGTCTTGAGCTCATCGGCCACCTTGCTCGCTTCCTCGAAGCGGCCGTGCGTCGTCAGCGCGCGCGCCAATACCAGCTTTGCGGCCATGTCATGCGGATCGAGCCTGACGGCTTCGGTCGCCTCGCTAATCGCCCGCCATTGCGGGCTCTCGGGCGTGTAGAGGGCGAGATAGGCCGCAGCCAGGCCGGCATGGGCCCACGCGGCATCAGGGGCGATATTCGCCAGGACGGTGAACGTCGACAGCGCTGCATCGTTCTGGCCAACGGCAAGCTCGGCGTGGCCGACGACATCGAGCAACTGCGGATTGCGAGGAAACTTCTTCAGGGCCTCTTGTCCGCCAGCCACAGCCTCCTGCGCCTCGCCACGGGCCAACTGGAGACGCAACAAGGCTACACGCAACGCGGGGTCGGCCGGATTCACCTGGACTGCCTTGAGCAACAAGGCTTCCGCCTCCTGCGGCAGGCCGGTTTTGGCATCGAGTGCGGCGAGCGCGACATAACTGGCCGCGTTGTGCGGATCGGCGTTGAGAATGTCTTGGTAATAACCGCGCGCCTCATCGATCTCGCCGTGGGCAAGGGCGAGGGTCGCCAGATTCCGGTTGGCGGTTACGTCGCCAGGCTTGATCTCGCGCGCCTTCAATAGCGCCGCGCGGCCGGCGCCCACGTTCCCCTGGATCAGATACACCGTGGATGCGAGGAGCTGGCCGGTCGGGCTGGTGGGCTCGTCCTTGATCATCTGCTCGGCAACCGCGAGCGCCTTGTCATATTCCTTCGTTTGCATGAAGGCGACAAACAGCGGGATTTGCGGTCCCCCGGCGCCGGGGTGAGCTTTGGCAGCCTGCTCGAGATTGTCGATGGCGGCCTTGGGGTTACCGGCGGCGATGTCCGCGAGCCCGAGCTCATCGCGCAGTGACCAATCATCCGGCCGCTGATTAAGCGCCAGCTTAAGATACCGGTCGGCCGCTGCCACATCGCCGCTGCGGGCGGCGGCCACGCCGATCAGCCTCAGGAGATCCGGGTCCTCGCTCGCCTTGTCACGCACCGGCAACAGGGTCTTTGCCGCGTCGGCGGGACGGGCGAGCTGCAACTGGGTCTCCGCCAACAGCTCGCGAGCCCGGATATCCCCAGGATTCTGGGAAACGTATGGCGAAAGATAGTAGTAGGTCCGCTCATATTCGTGCAGAGCATAGCTCGAAGCGCCGGCGATCAGTCTTGCGGGCTCGAACCCGGGAACTCTTGTTACGACGCCCTCGGAATTGGCTTGGGCGACAGCATAATCCTTTTGGCGATATGCCGCCACGGCACGGAGGTAGCTCAGGATCGGGTCCTTCGGGACGTTCGCCAGGGCGGGGTTGGCCAAGACCGCATCGAGGTTCGCGATCGCCGCGCTCAATTTATCCTCGGCAACCTGGGCTGCGGCGAGATCGCCGCGAGCAAGCTGGTTCCAGGGCTCCGCGTCGAGGATTTTCCGGTAGACCTGCTCTGCCGCAAGATAATCCCGGGCGGAGTAATCGATATCCCCGTGAATCTGTATCAGCCTGCGATCCTTGGGTGCCTCTCGCGTCGCGGCAGCAAGCTCGCGACGCGCCGCGTCGAGGTCGCCGCTGTCGATCGCCCGCCGGGCCGAGGCGATGCGCACATCGAGCGAGTGTGGGTCGAGGGCGAGGCCC
>JBARKH010000392.1:0-11281 GCA_049801295.1 Allostellaceae bacterium
CGCCTTGTCCGCGCCGCTGCCGGAAGCCGCTTCTGCCCGGTTGGCTCAGCCGGCCGCTTCCATAAGTGCTTTGCTCTCGGCCGTGCTCGACGACATGGCCGATGCGCTGGCCAGCCGCTCGGCCCCGCCCGATCTGACCGCGGCCGCCGAGGCGCTCGGTGCCTTCGAGGAGGGGCTCGCGGCATTGCGTCAGGAGGGCGTGACCCGCGAGCTGGCGGAGGAGGCGGTCGAGCGGATCTTCGGCCTGGCCTTCGGGTTCGAGCAGATCGGCCGCAACCTCAGCGAGCTTGCGGGCCGCGTTCGGGAACTGGCAGAGCCGCGTTGACGACCGCGTATTTTCACGGGGCATCCGGTCCTCCCGGTCGCCATTGCCGAAGCCTCGCATTTTTCCCCCGCGCCATCGCCGCGCGATGGGGTACGATCGGGCGAATTCGCCGGGAGGAAGCAATGCTGAAATCGCGCTGGTTGATCACATCCCTAATCGCGGCTGCCGGGATCGCGATGACGAGCCCGCAGCCGGCGTTCGCCGCCGAGCCGATCAAGATCGGTTTCGGCATGGGGTTGACCGGCGGCCTCGCGGCCAGCGGCAAGGCGGCGCTGCTGGGGATGAAGATCTGGGAGGAGGAGATCAACGCCAAGGGCGGGCTCCTCGGCCGCCCAGTCAAGCTCGTTTATTACGACGACCAGAGCAACCCCGCGACCGTGCCCGGCATCTTCACCAAGCTCCTCGATGTCGACAAGGTGGATCTCGTCACCGGGGATTACGGCACCAACCTCCTGGCGCCGGCGATGCCGATCGTCATCGGGCACAAGATGACGTTCTTCTCGCTGTTCGGGCTCGATGTGAACCGCGAATTCCAATACCCGAAATACTTCTCGATGCAGCCGGCCGGCGGGCCAGATCCAGCGGTCACCTTCTCAAAGGGGTTCTTCGAGGTGGCGGCAGCGCAGGATCCCAAGCCGAAGACCTTGGCGATCATTGCCGCCGACGCCGAATTTCCGCACAACGCCTCGGACGGCGCACGCAAAACCGCCAAGGCGGCCGGGTTACAGATCGTCTACGACAAGAACTATCCGCCGGCCACGACGGACTACACCCCGATTGTGCGCGCGGTCGACGCGGCCAATGCCGATATCGTCCTCAGCTTTTCCTATCCCCCTGACGCCGTCGGCATCGTGCGCGCCGCCAACGAAGTGGGCCTCAAGGCCAAGATCTTCGGCGGCGGCCTCGTCGGATTGCAATACGCCTCGATCAAACAGCAGCTCGGCTCCCAGCTTAACGGAATCATCAACTATGATTTCTGGGAGCCGGCCAAGACCCTCGTATTTCCCGGCGTTGACGACTTCCTGAAGAAATACCAGGCGCGCGCCGGCGCCGAGGGTGTCGACCCCTTGGGCTATTACCTGCCGCCGTTTGCTTATGCAAATCTGCAGGTGCTGCAAGCAGCTGTCGAGGGCACCAAGAGCCTCGATCAGGACAAGCTCGCCGACTGGCTGCGCACGCACACGATCCCGACGATTGTCGGCGACATCAAATACGGCGCCAACGGCGAATGGGTCGAAGGCCGGGTGCTGTTCGTGCAGTTCCACGATGTGCAGGGCAGCGACCTCGATCAGTGGAAGAACGACAGCAGGCAGACGATCCTGTGGCCGCAGCAATACGCCACCGGCAAGGCGATCTACCCCTATAGCGGGGCGAAGAAATAGCCGGAAGGCGGCACGCCGGCGAGGAAAGGGCCATGGAATTCGGCATGTTTCACCAGTTTCCGGTGGTGCCGGGGGGCAGCGAGACGGACGCCTTCGCGCAGGCCTTCGACCAGGTCGACGCCGCCGAGCGCTATGGCCTCGACGCGATGTGGCTGGCGGAATTGCATGTCGATCCGGCGCGCTCGGTCTTGGCGGCGCCGATGACGATCGCCAGCGCGGCCGCCGCGCGCACCGAGCGGATCAAGATCGGCATCGCGGTGCAGGTCTTGCCGCTGTGCCATCCCTTACGGGCGCGCTCGGAGCCCGAGCCGAGCATCATGAAGTTCTTTCGCGAGCAGGCCGCGCGCCTCCGGGCCTCGGCCAACCGCGCCGGCACCTCGGCCAGCGAGGGCCGGACCGAGCGCGCCGCGATGCTGGACACCCTCACTTACGAGGACGCGATCCGCGGCAAGATCATCATCGGCACGCCCGAGCGGGTGGCCGAGCAATTGCACGCGCTCAAGGATGAGCTGGGCCTCGACGGCATTCTCGCGGAACTCAACACTGGCAGGCTCATCCCCCACGATTGCGTGGTCAACGCGCTGCGGCTCCTGTGCGAAGAGGTGAAGCCGGCGTTTCATTAAGAGAGGGATTGATGACCGGGCGCGCGGGGTGACAGTGTCGTCTCGGCGCCGTTCCACGCGGCGGCAAGCGCCAATCTGGTCAATGGCTGAACGAATGGCTGGCCGGCGCTGCTCCAGGCCGCGGCGAGCGCCAGTCTTGCCAGCGCCGGCAGGGACTTCGAGCCCGTCTTGTGCATGATCGCGGCACGATGGTTCTCGACAGTGCGCTGGTTGATGCCGAGATCCGCGGCGATATTCTTGCTGGGGTGGCCGGCGAGGACCAATTCCATGATCTGGCGCTCGCGCGGCGTGAGGCTCGCGACCCGATCGGCGGCGTCCTCTCGCGAGGCGAGGAGTTGGCGCAAGACCTCCTCGTGCTGGATCAACTCGTCGTTGCGATGACGCAGCGCCTCTTCACGCGCGAGCGCTTCGCGCAGCCGTTTATCGCGGTTTGCCCATTCGCGTTCGTAGCTGGCAGCCGTGCGGGGCTCGACGCCTTCAAACAAGGTATGCGCAGGGGCATCCGTGCGGCGTGCGAGATTTTGAAGGGTCATCGTCGTCATCCTTTGGCTACCTGGACGTTCGCTCGCACGAAATTTGCGGCGACGGCAGCCCGCCCACATTGATCTGAATCAACTATGTCGTCTGCCGCACATTGGGCTAGGCGTGGAGCAGCGCCGCGCTCGGTATTGCCCCGAATTGTCGGCGGCTGCATCGGCCCTATGTACGCTGACCGACAGATCGTCTAGCTTACGACTTCGCGCAGGGCGCGACGCCGCCCCTCGGAGGTAAGGAGCCGCTTGTCATGCCATCGGCCGAGGAGCTCCGTGCGGAGGTTCGCCGGCTGCTTGCGACGGTAGGAGATCTATCCGATCCCCTCTTGAAACGAGAATTGGCCGGGCAAATGGTCGTGCTCGCCCAACTGGCCGAGGCAATCGAAAGAATCAAAACAAATCCCGAGCTGCTTCGAACAACTATCGCCCGCTGCCGAGCTCTTTTAGCTGACGGGACGAGCGACGAGACCCTGAGGAAAATCGTCGAACAGGTTCTTGCCGAGGCCGAAACACTGTGGGCGGCGCGAGCGGCGGGGCCTGACGGTACGCAACAGACACGATAGCGGCGCAAATCGCCCGCCTCGGGGCTGAAGAGACCCAGACCTGTAGGTATTTTCCGAGGCTCCCCGCATGGCGGCGTCGAATTATATCTTTGGAGGGTAGGCAGCGCACGAGCGTCAAGCTGTACGCCCAGCGCCCAGAACCCCGGAAGGAGAATTACCATGCCCGCTCTCACCTATTCGATCGCAATGCCGGCGCCTTTCGCGCGCTCGGTTGCGATCGCGGCGCTGCTCGGCGCCACGATGCTCGCCAGCCCGCTCTCCCCGGCGCACGCCGAGACCGTCGCCAACGCGCCGTTCCAGGTGGCGCAGGCCGCTCAGAGCCCGGCCGGCAAGGGCGCGACCGAGACCAAGGGCGAAACCGTTGAGCAGCGCATCACCAACCTTCACACGGCGCTGAAGATCACGCCCGCTCAGGACGCGCAATGGAACGGCGTGGCGCAGGATATGCGCGAAAATGCGGCCGCCATGGACAAGCTGGTCGCCGAAAGTCGGAAAACGCCGCCGCAGAGCATGACGGCGGTGGCCGATCTGCAGATGTACCAAAAGTTCGCCCAGGCGCATGTCGACGGGCTGAAGAACATGCTTTCACATTTTGAGGCGCTATACACGGCGATGCCTGACGCCCAGAAGAAGGTCGCCGACGAGGTGTTCCGCTCCACCAGGCAATAACGATCGCTCCGCGACCGTGACACCACGCTCATTAGAGGAGGTCGCTATGACCCGAAGCATTGACACCACATCGCAACGCGGTCGGCCGGCGAGGCTGGCGGCAGGGCTCGCAATCTGCGCGCTTCTCGCCGTCGGGACCTTCGCCGGATCGGCGGACGCGCGTGCCTATAACCACTACTACAACGGCGGGTATTATCGCGCCCCGCCGGTGGTCTACGGCTCGTACTATGGCAGCGGATACTACGGCTCGGGCTATTACGGTGGCTCACCCTACTACTATGCTCCACCGGTGGTTTACGGGCCCAGCATCGGCATCAGCCTGCCGTTCATTGGCATCGGCATCCGCTGAGCTTCGCAGCGCTCCGACATGGCGACGGCCGGCAGCGATGCCGGCCGTCTTCCCCGGGCCAGGATAAACGGAGAAAGCCGATGATCAGCAAACGCCTCAGGCGTCTCGCAGTGACCGGGGTTTGTTTGACCGCCATCATGACCGCGCCGGCCCTTCTCGCGCAGCAGGGTGGGGTTCCCGCCGAGCTCATCACCAACGGCCCGCAGCCCAATCCCGGCGATGCCGGCGGCGCGGCGGCGGCCCAACAAAACCGGCGCGAGAGCGGTCAATACGAAAGCCTGCTCCGGTCGAACCCGGCGTTTCGGGCCCGCCGCATCGCAAAGGAGTGCGGTCCGGTCACCGACCCGCAGCTCCATGCCGAATGCGTCGCCAGTTTCGGCACCCCCAATCCGTGAGCCAGCCTGAACTCGGCTCGCTAGATCAGAAAGGCGGAGGGACAGAGCTATGTTACAACTTATACTTGTGGTCGTCCTCGTGCTCGTCGTGCTGTCATTCTTTGGCGGCTATTCAGGTTATGTGCCGGCGCATTACGGGTATGGCGGCGGCGGCTTCGGCCTCCTCCTTCTGATCGTCTTATTGGTGTTGCTGTTTCGCTGAGCGCTCAATCGGCGCCGAGCAGGCGATCGAATTCCCGCTTGGAGACGCCGTAGCATTCGCACGAGCGATCCTCCAGGCCACGGCGATCGATGATCGTGACCTGACCGCGCTTATAGCGGATCAGCCCGGCGCGTTGCAGTTCGCCCGCCGTTATCGAGACGCCGGATCGTCGCACGCCGAGCATCATCGCCAGGAATTCCTGGGTCAGCAGAAACTCATCCGATTGCATGCGGTCATGCGTCATCAGCAGCCAGCGGCAGCAGCGTTGTTGCAGCGAATGAAAGATGGCGCAGGCGGCCGATTGGGCGACCTGGTTGAAGAAGGCGTGGGCGTAGCGCAGCATCGTCGCGCGCATCGGCGCGCTGCGCTCCAGTTCGTCGCGGAAGGTCTGCGCTTTCATCCGCAAGCCCGCGCCAGGTACTTGAATATAAACGCGAGTGGGTGCCCTGCCGTCGCCCAGCAGCACCGGCAAGCCGACAAATCCCTCATTGCCGATGGTGGCGGCCTCCGCTGCCTGGCCGTTCGTCATCGTCAGCACCAGCGACCCGACGCCGCGTTCGATAAAATGCACGAACTCGATCGGTTGGTTGGCGTCATAGAGCGGCCGTCTGTACTCCAGCACCACGGGTTCGAGATACCGATAAAGGCTCATGCGATCGGTCTCTCGCAAGAGCGTCAGCAGCCGGTTCGAGGACCCTTCGTCAGGATGAGTCAGCGGGGCCACCGTTGTGTGCGCATTTGCCGGCCTCTCTCCTTGTTGGCAGCCATTGACATTCCCCATAGATTTCGACGCTGTGGACCATCTGTGTGTCACGGCTTGAAGGTGCCGGGTTCCCGGTCGCCACATCGATCTGAATCAAAGGATAGGATGAGGTCGTTCCCAAATCGCTAACGCCGCCGAGCCGGAACGTTCGACCTTGCACCATGCATAGCATATAGAGTTGCGGCGAGGAGACAAGAATCATGCGCTTCGGATTGTTCGGTGGCGCGCGCACCGAAATGGGCGAGCAGGCTGATGACAGCCGGATTTATACCGATTACATCGACTATATCTGTGAAGCGGAAGCACTCGGCTTCCACAGCGTCTTTCTGGTCGAGCACCATTTCACCGGGTTTGGCCAGATCTCGGCGACGCTGAATTTCCTCACCTTTCTCGCCGCTAAGACGACGAGGATGCGGCTCGGCACCGCGGTTCTCGTATTGCCGTGGCACAATCCGGCGCTCTTGGCCGAGCAGGCCGCGACGCTCGATCTTCTCTCGAACGGGCGCTTCGATTTCGGCATCGGCAAGGGCTATCGCTGGGGCGAGTTCCATGGCTTTTGCGTGCCAATGGACGAAGCCGAGGAGCGCTATCAGGAAACCGTCGCCTTTCTGCGGAAAGCGTGGACCAGCGAGGGGCGCTTTTCGCATCACGGCAAGTACTGGAATTACGACGATGTCGTCATTGAGCCGGCGCCGGTGCAAAAGCCCCACCCGCCATTATGGGTCGGCGCCGCAAGCCCCAATTCAATCCGCTTTGCCGCCGAGAACGGCTTCAACCTTCTCCTCGGGCAAGGGGGTGGGCCGGAAACCGTGGCCGAGGGGATCGGGGTCTACCGGCGGGCGATCGAGGCGCGAGGCCGGGTGTTCGACCCCGCGACGGTGGGGTGCACCCGCGCGCTGCACATTACGATGACCGAGGACGAGCGCGAAAAGGCCCGTGAACTGCGCGCCAAGTTCATGGCCAACGTGCAGCAATTATCGCTGTCGCCGACCGGGGAATCGCCGGCGCTCGGCCGCCCGCGCAAGCTGCTGTCGCGGCAGGAAATGGACGAATTGACCGAGCGCGACGCGCTCATTGGCCGGCCCGACGAGATCATCCGTCGCCTCAAACGCTTAGAGGAGGGCGGGCTCCAATACGTCATGGTGATGGACTTCGCCGGATCGCTCGATCACCTGCGTACCTTCGCGCGCGAGGTCATGCCCGCGTTTGCCGAGTATTAGCGGCCGATTGGGTTTGGCAGGAATTGCGCTCCGGCGTCCTTCGAGACGGCGCTGCGCGCCTCCTCAGGATGAGGCAGATATTGGTGTTACACATAACTGCTCCTCATCCTGAGGAGCGCCCCGGCGGGGCGCGTCTCGAAGGACGTACCGTGTTGCAGCAGCCTTGAGCTTTTGATGGGACCGTTCGGTCATTTCCCGGCCGCGCTGCGCGGACAGATCCGCTTTGTCCTGAGCGATGTCGACGACACCCTGACGGAGGGGCCGCGGCTGCCGGCCGCCGCCTATCTGGCAATCGAGCGGCTGGAGGATGCCGGGATCACGGTGATACCGGTAACCGCGGCGCCCGCCGGCTGGTGCGATCTGATGGCGCGGATGTGGCCGATTGGCGCGGTCATCGGCGAGAATGGCGGCCTCTGTTTCCGGTATGACCGGACGGCCGGCGTCACCGAGCGCCATTACTGGATGGAGCCGGCCGAACGCGCGGGGGCAAGCACCCGCCTGGCCACGCTCGGCGCTGAGATCGCCGCGGCGATCTCCGGCGCTGAGATCGCGCACGACCAGCGCTACCGCGAGGTGACGCTCGCCTTCCGCAACAGTGATCCGGCGCTCTCGGATCAGATCGTCGCGCGGCTGCGCGCCGCTGGGGCGCGGGCGACGGTCAATTCGCTCTGGGTCATCGGCTGGTTCGGCGATTTCGACAAGCTGGCGATGACAAGGCGGATGATGGCCAAGTTGTTCGCCACCGATATCGAGCGCGAGGCAGAGCGCTGCCTTTATATTGGCGACTCGCTCAACGACGCGCCGATGTTCGGTTTCTTTCCCCATTCGGTCGGTGTCTCGACCGTGCGTGATTACGCCGACCGGATGCCCGCCATGCCGCGCTGGATCACCCGAGGGGCAGGCGGCCCCGGCTTTGTCGAAGTGGCCGAGGCGCTGCTCGCCGGGCGCTAAAGATCGGCATAAATATGCGTTTCGGCGCGGGCGCCGGGGTGGGTGACGGCGCCCTTCTCGGTATCGCCGACGGTCTGCGCGTATTTCCACAGCGTGCCCGACTGGTAGCCGTTCTTGCGCGAAGTCCAGGCGCGGCGGCGTTCGGCGAGGTCGGCGTCGCTCAGCGCGACATCGATCGTGCCGGTGGTGGCGTCGATCGTGATCCTGTCGCCGTCGTGCAAGAGCGCGATCGGGCCGCCGACCGCCGCCTCGGGGCCGACATGGCCGATGCAGAAACCGTGCGTCGCGCCCGAAAAACGGCCGTCTGTGATCAGCGCCACCCGGTCGCCGACGCCCTGGCCATAGAGCGCCGCCGTTGTCGACAGCATCTCGCGCATGCCGGGTCCGCCGCGCGGCCCCTCATAGCGGATGACGATGATGTCGCCGTCCTTGTAGCGGCGCTGTTCGACCGCGGCGAAGGCATCCTCCTCGCAATCGAAGCAGAGGGCCGTGCCCTCAAAGCGCAGGGTCTTCATGCCGGCGACTTTGACGATCGCGCCCTGCGGCGCGAGGTTGCCCTTGAGGACGACGAGCCCGCCGGTTGGCGCCAGCGGCGCTGAAGTCGGGCGCACCACGTCCTGCCGGGTCGGGAAGACGATGTCCTCCAGGTTTTCCGCGACGGTCTTGCCGGTGACGGTCAGGCAATCGCCGTGCAGATAGCCGCCCTCGAGCAAGGCCTTCATCAACACCGCGACGCCGCCGACATCGTGCAGATCCTTCATGACATAGCGGCCGCCCGGCTTCAGATCGGCGATGTACGGGGTCTTCTTGCAGATTTCGCCGAACGCGTGGAGGTCGAAATCGATGCCGGCCTCGTTAGCGATCGCCGGGAGATGGAGGCCGCCATTGGTCGAGCCGCCGGCGGCGGCCACTACCGTCGCGGCGTTCTCGAGCGCCTTCCTCGTGACGATGTCGCGCGGCCGGATGTTGCGGCGCAGGAGCTCCATCACCGCCTGGCCCGAAGCTTCGGCATAGGCGTCGCGCGAATCATAAGGAGCGGGTGCGCCGGCGGAGCCCGGCAGCGCGAGGCCGATCGCTTCCGAAACGCAGGCCATCGTGTTGGCGGTGAAGAGCCCGCCGCAGGACCCTGATGACGGGCAGGCGGCGCATTCCAGCTCGTGCAGATCCTCGTCCGACATGTTGCCGACATTGTGCGAGCCGACCGCCTCGAAGACGTCGCCGATCGTCACGTCCTTCCCCTTGAAACGGCCGGGCAGGATCGAACCGCCATACATGAATACCGACGGGACGTTGAGCCGCACCATCGCCATCATCAGGCCGGGCAAGGATTTGTCGCAGCCGGCAAGGCCGACGAGGGCATCATAGCAATGGCCGCGCATCGTCAATTCGACCGAGTCGGCGATGATCTCGCGGCTGACCAGCGACGATTTCATCCCCTCGTGGCCCATCGCGATCCCGTCGGTGACGGTGATCGTGGTGAATTCGCGTGGTGTGCCGGCCGCTGCCGCGACGCCCTTTTTCGCGGCCTGCGCCTGGCGCGAGAGCGCGATGTTGCAGGGCGCGGCCTCGTTCCACGTCGTCGCCACGCCGACCAGCGGCTGGTTGATCTGCTCTTCGCTGAGACCCATCGAATAGAGAAAGGCGCGATGCGGCGCGCGTTCCGGGCCGATCGTGACGTGCCGGCTCGGCATATGCGATTTGTCGACGACCGGACGGCGGACATCATCGGGCATGGGCCGGGTCTCCTGTGCGGGCGAGGGGAGGGTGTGGGCCACCGTAGCGGCCCGTCAGCATCCGATCAATGGCCGGCGCAATCCGGTAGTGACTCAGTTTGAAATCTGAGCCGGCTGGCGATTCACGAACTGCCGTAGGGCTGTTTCCGACCCCCGGCGAGGTTATGATCGAATACTGATCCGCATCCGGGAAATTGGGGTCATCTCAAAGGACCGGATCGAGGCTGGCCGCTAAGGTGATGGTGCCCTGGCCACCGAGGTTCCGCCTCGACAGTCAACCATTGAACCGGCGCCCGACTTCGACCAACAACAGGGCGACGAGTGCCGTGCTCATCATCGCCAGTGATCCTGGTTCGGGGACGGGCACCCCATCGACAGACAAGATGGTTATGCCGCCGGTGCCGCTGCCGGGATCGGCTGGCAGATCGCTTCCAGATATTCCGCCCGTCGTTCCATTGAATGTGTCCGACCACGTAAATGAATCTACGCCAGGGGCAAGTCCCAAGGTGGAAAGCGGAATTTCTTCACCGCCTGCTGAGACCCCAACGAGTTGAGTCGTAAATTGTTCGGCGCTGCCTGGCGGATCGACGCAATACGGCAATCCAAGCAGATAGTAGCCGCCGGGTGGCAAGCACTGATCGCTCGGCGTATCGAAAAAATTGATCGCCGCATCGTCATTTTGAAAGGTCGCTACACACGGAGCACCAGGGTTATTGCTCGCGTATTCAATACAATAGACCTGGGGAGGAACGTCGATAGCGTTAACTGGGTTGGGATAGTAAAAGGGATAATTGTTGAGGCAATTGCCAAATTTGGTTGGATCGTAGGTGAGGCTGTTCGGATTGCAGTAACTCCAGCCAAACTCGGGTGGGTCAGAGGTGACGCCAGTCACATTTTGTAGCGTTAAGGAGGAGCATGAAACGTCTGTGCACGCTTCGAAGCGGCTCGGCGCGGGGATCGTCACCGTTTGCACCCAATCAAAACCCGCCACGCCGCAAGCTGTTTCGGCCGCAGCAATGCCGCCACCCGGCCGAAAGCTCGCTTTAATGCTCGTGCCTCCGCCCCCTAGGGTCGGCTTCGCCACCGCGCCTGCGATCGCGGCCGCGCAGGGGGTGATGGACGGCAGTAGTTGCCAACTGCCCGCGGTTGACGAGTAGCCGAACATGCCGTCGTCGACTGAATCAAATAATCCGTTGAAGGCGGCGCTAAAATTCAAGTCCGGCGTCAATGGATAGTTCCCATAAGCTTCAATAATTGCCATGCTGCCTTCGTTTACTCTGAGCCGGAAATTGCCCCCAATAAGAGAGCCGTTCTGAAAATAGAAAAGGCCAGAATTGGGACCGTAGTCCAAGTAAGCACCGTTGGCGTCGCCCGGCGTAAGCGTCATGCCGAGAGCCGATGCTGTGAGCGTCGACGCCTGGGTTATTCCGGAAAAGCTGGTGTTACCCGACATTCCCCGGATTCCTGGCCGGTTGGACGCGATCTTCCGTCCCCAGGGGCTTCGCGACAACGAAATTCGATCGCAGCCGAACCGGTTACCGGCCAAAACGGCGAGATGCTCGGCCTCGCGGAG
>JBARKH010000393.1:0-5020 GCA_049801295.1 Allostellaceae bacterium
CGTGAGGACCGCGAGGCCGTTCTTGGTCGTCACCCGGGCCGGTGGCGGGCTGACCGTGCTCTCGGCCTTGTCCGCGTCCTCGGCCCGGCTCGGGGCGACGAGCCCCGCCGCCAGCGCCAGCACGATGAGCGCCGCGCCGATGACCCGGCGCCGATCGGCCGAAAGCGGTCCTGGCGTCATGATTGTGGTTCCGAGGAGAAAAGCGGGCTGGTTTGCGGAACGGAGAATAGGGCGCTCGGCTCGAACAGGGGGTGCTGGAGCGCATCCTCCAAAGCCCCAATCGCCTCGCGCTGCGCAAGGCTCGCGTCAAAGCGCGAGAGGCCGATCGCCGCGGTTTCAAGCTGCGCCGACAAGAAGGTTGGCCGATCGACCTGGCCGGCGCGGAACGACGCGCCGACCTGGCCCTCGCGGCGTTGCGCGTCGGCAAGTAATAGATCGGCGGTTGCGAGCCCCCGCGTTGCCGCCCGGTAGGCGGCGAGCGCGCCGTCGATCGCCCCGATGATCCGGGCCTGGAGCGCGGTGAACTCCGCCGCGGCCTGTTGGCGCTTGGCGACGGCTTCGGCGATCTGGCCCTGGTTCTGGTTGAAGACCGGCAATTCGAGCGTCGGACTCAGGCTGAACTTGTTGATGCCGGCGTCATAATTATAGCCCGGGCCCAACCTTACATCCGGATATTGCCCCGCCACCGCGAGCTGCAGCGCCGATTGTGCCGCTTCGTATTTGGCCAGCGCCGCCTCTATGTCGGTCCGCCCGGTGAGCGCGCGGCGGCGCAATTCGCCCTCCCCTACTCCCTCCGGCAGCTTGCCCACCTGCGCGAACGCCTCGAACGCAAGTTTGATACCGGAAAGCGCCCGCACCGGCACGCCGACGGCGGTCGCCAATTGAGCTTCTGCCGCGTCGGCCGCCCGCTCGAAGCCGCGCAGCTCGACCGCGATCTGGGTGCCGGCGATCCGCTCGCGGCTGACATCGAGAGCGCTGGCTTCCCCGACCGAGAGGCGCCGTTCGAGGAGGCGCACGAGCTCTGCCTGGAGATCGCGCCGCCCTCGGATCAAGGCGATGCGGTGCCGCGCCGCCCAGAGTTTGAGGAAGGCGCTGCGCACGCCGTCACGGACCTGCCACCCAGCGGTGGCAAGGTCCCACGTTGCCGCCTCGCTCAAAAGCCTGGCTTCGCCGAGCCGGTATTCGCGCTTTCCCGCGGTCTCGACGATGAAATCGATAACCGGACCGATCGTCAGCGGGATCGCCCCCGGCGGGATCGCCCCGGCGACGGCGGCGGTCTGCAAGACGGCGGCGAAATTGAGGATCGGGTTAGGGCGCTGTTCGGCCGTTACCACCCGGGCGCGCGACAGCGCCAGCCGCGCGCGCGCGACATCGAGGTCGGGGTGGTAATAGATCGCTGCGAGAGTGAGCCCCGTCAGGTCCCAGGAAATCGCCTCATGCGGCGCGCTCTCGCCCGCCAGGCTCGCCCGCACAAAGGTTTGCAGCCGTGGATCATCGAGCGTGCGATTGTCGAGAGCGCCCGCGCTCGCGGCCGCGTCAAGCGGCGCCGGGCTTAATTCGGCGCACCCCGTGACGAGACCGCCGAGCAGTGCAGGCACAATCAGGATTGTCGCGACGCGCACCGCCATGGCCCGAACCCGCCAAGCGCGATCGGGCGCGAAGACATGCGCCGGCCAGCGATTTCACTCGCCCGGCCCGGGCCCCCGCGTTCCGGTCCCCCGCCCCACTATACGCGCGAGAAACCGCCGGCCCAATAACGCGGCAATGCGGATCGTCTCACGCGGCGCGGCGGCTCTTGACGCGCGTCTTACCGCTGCCCTCTTCCTCGAAGAGGTCGGCGAGGCGCTCGAGCATGACCCCGCCCAATTGCTCGGCGTCGACGATCGTCACCGCGCGCCGGTAATAGCGCGTGACGTCGTGACCGATGCCGATCGCGGTCAATTCGACGACGCCCATCCGCTCGACCTCGCGAATGACCTCGCGCAGGTGCTTTTCGAGGTAATTGCCGGGATTGACCGACAGCGTCGAATCGTCGACCGGCGCGCCGTCCGAAATGACCATCAGGATACGGCGCTCTTCGGGCCGGCCAAGGAGCCGGTTATGAGCCCAGCTCAGCGCCTCGCCGTCGATGTTCTCCTTGAGGATCCCCTCGCGCAGCATGAGGCCGAGATTGCGCCGCGCGCGGCGCCACGGCGCATCGGCCGGCTTATAGACGATGTGGCGCAAATCGT
Organism: Allostellaceae bacterium; assembly: GCA_049801295.1. Classification (GTDB taxonomy): domain Bacteria; phylum Pseudomonadota; class Alphaproteobacteria; order ATCC43930; family CGMCC-115725; genus DATARH01. The sequence continues at coordinate 2,232 of JBARKH010000393.1, forward strand.
TGAGCCGGCCGGGGTTGGCGGGCTTTCCCGCGGCGATCCATTTCTCGCGCGCCTGGCCGCCCTTCCACGCCCGCGTCGTGAAGCCGAGGATCTCAACTTTGACGCCGCAGCGCTCGAGCGTACGCGCCAGGATATCGGCGCTCATCGCCGCCACGGTGATGGGGCGCCCGCGCATCGAGCCCGAATTGTCGATGAGGAGCGTCACGACGGTGTCGCGGAACTCGGTCTCGCGCTCCCGCTTGTAAGATAACGGCAGGATCGGGTTGGTGATGACGCGGGATAGCCGCGCCGCGTCGAGGATCCCCTCCTCGAGATCAAACTCCCAGGCCCGCGTCTGCTTCGCCAGGAGCCGGCGCTGCAGGCGGTTGGCGAGGCGGGCGATGACGCTCTGCAGATGCGACAGCTGCTGATCGAGGAGGTGGCGCAGGCGGCCAAGCTCGTCGGAGTCGCACAGCGTCTCGGCGTCGACGATCTCGTCGGCGGTCGTACTGAACGCCCGGTAGATCGCGGTGTCGTCCGGCCGGCCGCGCGGCATCACCCCGGGCCGCCCCGGGCGCCCGGGATCATCGTCGCTGGCGCCGGGCATCATCTCGCCGTCGGCATCAGCGTCGCCGTCTTCCTCAGCGTCGCCGTCGGCGCTGTCGGCGGGCGAGCCGTCGGGCGAAGCTTCGGCGCCCGTGCTGGCGCTTTCGCCCTCGCTCTGGTTCTCGCCTTCCGCCTCCTCACCCTGGCTTTGATTGTCGTCGGAGGATGAATCCTCCAGTTCCCCGAGGTCGAGATCGAGGTCCTGGATGAGGCGCCGTGTGGCGCGCGCGTAAGTATCCTGGTCGAGGATGGCGCGGTCCAATTCGGCGATGTCGCGGCCGATCTTGCCTTCGAGCCACGGCCGCCACAATTCGACGACGTGCGCCGCAGCAGGCGGCGGCGGCTCATGGGTCAAGGCTTCCCGGGTCAGGAGCCGCACCGCCTCGGCCATCGTGCTCTCGGTGCGTTCGGTGACGCGCTCAAAGCCTTGGCGACGGTATTGCTCGTCGAGCATCGCGCTGAGATTGGCCGCGACCCCGACCATGCGCCGCGCGCCCAAGGCCTCGACCCGCGCCTGTTCGAGCCCCTCGAAGACGGCGCGCGCCAAGGGGCTCCCCGGCACGCGCTTCGAATGCACCGCGTCGTCGTGATAGCGCAGCCGCAGCGCGAGGCTGTCGGCGGCGCCACGCAACTGCGCGGCCTCGTCGGGCGGGAGGTCGCGCGCGGGGTTGGGCAGCTTGACCCGCGAACCCGATAGCCCCGGCGGCTCGGGGCCGAACCCGATCGTCAGATCGTCGCGCTCGGCGATCGCTCGCAAGGTCGAGGCGGTCGCGCGCTTGAAGATCTCGGTCGGCGAGAATTCCTGAGCCATGCTACATCCCAACCGCCTACATCAAGGTGGCGTTGACGCCGGTCTCCGGCAGGTCGGTGCCAAAGCAGCGCTGGTAGTATTCCGCCACGGTCGGCCGCTCCATCTCGTCGCATTTGTTGAGGAAGGTCAGCCGGAAGGCGAAGGCGAGATCGCCGAAGATGCGGGCGTTTTCGGCCCAGGTCATCACCGTGCGTGGCGACATCACGGTCGAGATGTCGCCGTTGATGAAGCCGCTGCGGGTCAAATCGGCGAGCGCGACCATCGCGCTGACGCGCCGCCGCCCGTCATCGTCGTTGTAGCTCGGCACCTTGGCCAGCACGATCTCGACTTCGGCGTCATGCGGCAGGTAGTTGAGCGTCGCGACGATGTTCCAGCGGTCCATCTGGCCCTGGTTGATCTGCTGGGTACCGTGGTAGAGCCCGCTGGTGTCGCCGAGCCCGACCGTGTTCGCGGTCGAGAACAGGCGAAACCCGGAATGCGGGCGGATCACCCGGTTCTGGTCGAGGAGGGTCAGTTTGCCCTCGACCTCGAGCACGCGCTGGATGACGAACATCACATCGGGCCGGCCGGCGTCGTATTCGTCGAAGCACAGCCCAACCGGATGCTGCAAGGCCCAGGGCAGGATGCCCTCGCGGAACTCGGTGACCTGCTTATTGTCGCGCAGCACGATCGCGTCCTTGCCGACGAGGTCGATGCGGCTGATGTGGCTGTCGAGGTTGACCCGGATCAGCGGCCAATTGAGCCGCGAGGCGACCTGCTCGACATGGGTCGATTTGCCGGTGCCGTGATAACCGCAGATCATCACCCGGCGGTTGAACGCGAAGCCGGCGAGAATGGCGAGTGTGGTGTCATGGTCGAAGCGATAAGCATCGTCCATATCCGGCACGTGCTCGCTCGGCTGGCTGAACGCCGGCACTTCAAGGTCGCTGTCGATGCCGAAGGTCTGGCGCACCGAGATCTTGATGTCCGGCCCGCTGAGCGGAGTCGGGGTTGATGCCGCTTCTTGAACGGTTGGCATGCGTGTGGCGCTTTCTGGTGTTGCGAAGGAAAAATGAGGCCGGCGATCCTGCGATATTCAGTTGAAATAGCTGGCTTTGAGGGTCGCATAGGCCTGGTTGATGATCTTCAGCTTCTCCTCGGCGGCCTTGTCGCCGCCATGGGCGTCCGGGTGGTGCTCCTTGACCAGCATCTTATAGCGCGCCTTCAAGCGCACCGGGGTCAGCGGCGGTTCGAGATCGAACACCGCGAGGGCCTGCGCGCGCGCCGAGGCGACCCGCATCGCCGCCTCGCCGGCATGGCCATTCGCGCGGCCCCCGGCATGACCATTGGCGCGGCGTCCCTCGCCAGTATGCTCCTTGCCGGTATAAAGCCCGAACGGGTCGTGCACTCCGGG